>NZ_REBN01000162.1 GCF_007692705.1 Mongoliibacter sp. | reverse complement strand
TCCTAAAAATTCTTTGCGATCCTTGGCTTCTTTGCTTCCTCCGCGTGAACCCTTTATCCTACACCCTTAAAGATGTCTCACTGCGCTCGACATGACAAGGTAAAGGTTTTTACTCTCTCTACCTTCTGCGCATATCAGCGGGACTTTATTCTCCCGTGGATCACGCTGATTATCGCAGATATCTTTGCAGTCTTTAAAGGCTAAGGGTACTAATCAGCTCAATTATCAAAAAATCACCTAAAGTGCCTTCCTAAAAATTCTTTGCGATCCTTGGCTTCTTTGCTTCCTCCGCGTGAACCCTTTTTTGCAATATTTTGCGTCTCCCGATTCGGGACAAGTTAAGCGTGAACAAAACACAAAAAAAGGAAGCCTTTTGGGCTTCCTCTTCCTTATACAATTATAATCAACTGATTATTTTCCTTTTGCTCCTATCGATATCATCGCACATCTAAAACCAATATGGTTTGTGGCTGAATCCTGATGTGTAAATCTTCTTGCTCCTGGAGTCAACCAATAAGCTACATCTCTCCAAGAACCTCCCTTGAAAACCCTGAACTCATCTGTAATCAACATGGTAGTGTAAGACTCTTCCTCATCATATATACCATCTTGTCTCAAAGGGTTGAGGTCATCAAAATCCTGGAAGGAAAGTGGACGGTAAACATCGCTTACCCACTCATTCACGTTTCCAGCCATATGATAAAGTCCAAAATCATTTGGAGGCATATCATATACATTGGTAGGAAGGATTTCACCATCATTGGTTTTACTACCTGCTATACCTGCATAATCGCCTCTACCTCTTTTGAAGTTGGCAAGGAAATCACCTTGTCTGCTTTTTCTCTTAATATTATAAGGGTTTCTTACGCCTCTGCCATCCCAAGGATAAATCCTTCCATTTTCTTGGTTCTCGTCCATATACTGCGTACCAATCATGGCTTTAGCTGCATATTCCCACTCACCTTCACTTGGAAGTCTATATTCTGCAATGGCTACACCTCTTTCAATCAATTGTCTTTTGGAAAGCGCAGAATCCACATTGTTTTGCTCTCTGATGATATTGGATACAAACTCAGTTCTCCACTTCGAATATGCATTTGCCTGGGTCCAGGAAACACCTGCTACCGGGTAAAAATTAAATCCAGGGAACCTGAAGTAATAAGTATCATAAAGGTCATTGTAGTTCATGGCTCCAGCCCATACATGCTCTTTAGGTTCGAGTTTAAGAATGGAATCTGCACTGACATTTTTACCCATGTAGAAGAGAAATTCCCTGTAATCCACATTGGTCACTTCAGTCTCATCCATATAAAAAGAAGCAATGGTAACTGTTCTTTCCAGGTTATCCCTAAAACCCATGACATCTTGCTCTTGTGAACCAAGAACTGTACGGCCACCCTGAATATACTTCAACCTCGGACCTATTTTTTGTTCTGCAAATTTAGCTACAAAAAACTTGGAGCTATCATTGATCTCTTTGCTGAAATCAGCACCTGTTGAAGCACTGACCTTTCCAGGCTTGTTTGCGCTTCTTCGGCCATAGCCGGTTTGTCTGTTACAGGAAGAAAGGATGGCTCCGCCAACAATCAGCAATACTGCTGCAATCATTCCAAAGTTAATTTTTCGAAAAACCATTTACATTACTGTTTTTTGTGCACAATTAGAACGCTAATATATAATCATTAATATCTTATCCCAAAGAATTTTTTTTATAGCCAAAAGTCCAAAAGTGGCGAAAAAGGCTAATATTCAAAGGATAATACAAATATCTTTCCCCTAAAAGCAATTATCCTGCCATTAAATATTTTATATTTTTTACTCTTTTTTCATATCATCAAGCCATTTTTTGGCCTTTTGAATACTATCCACCCCTGAAATGTTGAGGATCAGCCTGTTTTTATATTCCTTCATTTTGCAACTTTTTGCTTGGGTCTGTACAAAACGAATGATTTTACCAAAAGTATCTGACTTGTAATAACTTTCTTTGGAGGAGGGAACAAAATAACATTTCATCACTCCATTTTTTAAAGCAACTTTTTCAAAACCAAGACTTTCCGCCAACCATCGAAGTCGTACTGTTTCAAATAAATCTTCCACCACGTCCGGAATAGGACCAAACCTGTCCTTGATTGATTTGATATATGGCTGCAACACCTCTTCTGTCTTGATGTTATCCAGCTTTGAGTAAAGGTTGAGTCTTTCAGAAATATTAGAAACGTATGTCTCGGGAATCAATAACTCGAAATCAGTCTCTATGACACAGTCCTGAACCAATACCTGGACTTTTTCTTTAAGGTCCACTTCAAACAAGGCTGCAAATTCATTTTCTTTCAGCTCCTGAACTGCCTCATCCAAAATCTTGTGGTACATGTCAAAGCCCAAATCAGTTATAAATCCACTCTGTTCGGCTCCAAGCATATTTCCTGCTCCACGGATATCCAAATCTCTCATGGCCACTTTAAACCCATCACCCAAGTCAGAAAATTCTTCAAGTGTCTGAAGTCTCTTTCTTGCCTCAGGTGTCAAGCCTGTAGTAGGTGTTGTCAAAAGATAACAAAAGGCCTTCTTGTTACTTCTTCCAACCCTACCCCGCATCTGATGCAGGTCGCTAAGCCCAAACATATGCGCCCTGTTGATGATAATGGTATTGGCATTTGGAATGTCCAAGCCGGATTCGATAATGTTGGTAGACACCAATACATCATATTCTCCTTCGATAAACTTCACCATGATTTTTTCCAACTTCTTTCCATCCATCTGACCATGAGCCCCCGCAATACGGGCATCTGGGACGAGGTGCATGATGAGGTTGGCAATAGAGTCAATTTCGGCCACCCTGTTATGCACAAAGAAAACTTGCCCCCCTCTCCGCAGTTCGTAAGCTACTGCGTCCCTGATGACCTCTTCCTGAAAAGTGTGGATTTCTGTGGTTACGGGCTGCCTGTTCGGGGGAGGTGTTGCTATTACTGAAAGATCCCTAGCTCCCATTAAGGAAAAATGCAATGTCCTGGGAATGGGTGTTGCAGTCAACGTGAGTACATCCACATTGACTTTCATCTCTTTGAGTTGGTCCTTCACCTTTACCCCAAATTTTTGCTCTTCATCTATGACCAGGAGACCCAAGTCTTTGAACTTGATATCTTTGTTTACTATACGGTGGGTACCCACGAGTATATCGATTTCACCTGTATTTACCTGTTTGGCGATTTCCTTGATTTCTTTGGCTGTTCTAAACCTATTGATGTATTCTACTTTGACAGGAAAATCATTCAACCTTTCCTTGAAGGTCTGAAAGTGTTGCATGGCCAAAATGGTGGTAGGAACCAAAATTGCCACTTGCTTTCTATCATTCAATGCTTTGAAAGCAGCCCTGATGGCCACTTCTGTTTTTCCAAACCCCACATCTCCACAGACCAGGCGATCCATTGGGTATGGTTTTTCCATATCTGCTTTGACATCCGCTGTAGCCAAAGCCTGATCAGGAGTGTCTTCAAATACAAATGAACTTTCTAGCTCCACCTGTAAGACAGAATCTGAAGAGAATCGAAACCCTGGTGCACTCTTCCTTTTTGCATAGAGTGCTATCAGTTCTTTGGCAATATCCTTAACCTTACCTTTTACCTTCGTTTTCTTGTTTTCCCATTCAGGCGAACCCAATTTGGACATTGTAGGTACGGTACCTTCCTGTCCTGAATATTTCGAGATCTTATGGATAGAATGGATATTGACATAGAGCAGGTCATCATCTCTAAAAACCAACCTGACTGCCTCTTGCATCTTTCCGCTAACATCTACTTTTTCCAGCCCGGCAAAACGTCCCACTCCATAATCTACGTGTACCACAAAATCCCCAGGGTGTAGGGCTTTGATTTCCCTAAGTGTAAGGGCTTTTGATTTACTGGTTTTATTTTTGGTTTTGTAACGATGATAGCGCTCAAAAATCTGATGGTCCGTATAACAGGCAATCCGAAGGTTCTTATCCACAAACCCTTCTCTAAGACCTATTTGAAGTGACTGAACCTGTAAGGTGGGATCCAGTTCCTGAAATATGTTTTCCAGCCTATTGATCTGCTTGTCCGATTCAGAACAAACAATGTTCATCCAACCTTGGCGCTCATTGGCAACAAGGTTTTCCACCAACAGCTCAAAATTCTTGTTAAATGAAGGTTGGGGCTGCGAATCGAATTCCAACACCTCCACTTCTTTGAAATAGAATTTATGCCCAAACTCTACTTTAGTGAAGTTTTTTATACTTGTTAAAAAAGTCTCGGCATCGTCAAAAAGGTCTGAAGGTTTAAGTAATAATTTTTCGTTCCCTTGTCCTTCCATGATTTGCTGAAAAGACTTCTCTGCCTTTGAAAAGTTTTCCTCTAAGGTATCAAGGGTAAACTGATAATCTTTGAACCATATGAAAGTCTCTTCCGGAAGAAAATCCAAAAAAGACTGTCTTACTTCATGAAGGAACTTGGTCTGAACATTTGGGATAATGCTAATCTGATCTATGCTTTCAATAGAAAGCTGCGTTTCGGGGTCAAATGTCCTGATACTTTCAATTTCCTTTCCAAAAAGCTCTAGTCTGAAAGG
This sequence comes from Mongoliibacter sp., assembly GCF_007692705.1. Lineage (GTDB taxonomy): Bacteria > Bacteroidota > Bacteroidia > Cytophagales > Cyclobacteriaceae > Mongoliibacter. The sequence goes on along the minus strand of NZ_REBN01000162.1, from coordinate 30,932 downwards.
CAGTTCATTGGCATATGAAAAAATATCCACAATCCCACCTCTTATGGAAAATTGACCTGGCTCAAAGACAAAATCGGATTTTTCAAAATCATAGGTTGATAGCAGCTCAGCCACAAATTCCAGATCCACTTTTTCGCCTACCCTGGCTTTGAGTGTATTTTCTGACAAGGCCTTTTTATTGATTACCTTTTCATAGAGTGCCTCTGCGTAGGTCACAATAATTTCAGAATTTTTTTCCTTTCCCAAAATCCTATTCAGAATTTCAGCCCTCATCAGGATATTTGCGTTTTCTATCTCCTCATACTGATAGGGTCTTTTATAGCTTGAAGGAAAAAGCAAGGTGGTTTGATTGCCAAGTAATTCCTGAAGATCATTATTCAAATAGGCAGCCTCCTCCTTATCATGGGCTACAATAATGTGAAAACCTCCTTTTTTTCTGAAAATAGCAGAAAAAAGTATGAGGTCCAGGCTTCCTGATATTCCCTTAAACTGAAAGGACGAGGCAACGTCCTTATTGAGTTTGGAAATAATTGTTTGGACAAAAGGATCTGATTCGTATAAGGAAAGAAAGGCGGATTTTTCCAATGTAAGCTTGAATTTCTAAATGAAGGCGTAAAGTTAGGAAAATGATTCAGTTTCTTCCTTCAAAGGCTTATTACCAAATTGTATTCAAAAAAGCTGAACCTAGTACCGCTTAAAATGTTTATTGGTAGTAGTAAAGAAAATATGGAAAAAGCAGAACAAACCTGGTTTCAGAAAATCGAAAATATGCACCCCTACCAAACATTGATGTATTTGGGGATGTTTGGCAGTGGACTGATTTTTTTATTTATGACAATCGCCTTTCTCAGCACCGGCAATAACAATATAGATTCTTTAGGCTTCAAGATGCCTAAATCATTTATACTTAGCACGTTTGTCATATTGGTTTCGGGATACACCGTTTCTAAAATGTTAAGCTTTTTCCTTAAAGAATCAATCAAAGACCTTAGACGAACGTTAATGTTGACTTTTTGGTTAGGAGTGGCTTTTTGCGTTCTCCAAGTAATCGGTTGGAAAGAACTGGGTGCTATGGGTATAGATTTTTCAGGACTTCCGAAAGGTAGTTTTTTATATGTATTAAGTGGAATCCATATATTTCACTTAGGTGGAGCAATGATTTTTGCACTGATCATGACCTTACAATACCACAAAAAAGAAAAGGATGAGATTCAGGAAATTATCATGCTGACCAATCCTTTCGAAAAAATGAGGATCAAGCTATTTACCCTTTACTGGTATTTTATGGATTTGATTTGGTTGGTGCTCTTTATGATATTTGTCCTTACCTTTTGAGTTCAAAAGAAGCATAATTCAAAAATTTCAATAATAAATAATAAAAAATGTCAGATAACAAATATGAGATCAACATTGATCCAGACTGGGTAAAAAAATACGCACTCAGGATCGTAGTTGGGTTTTTACTTTTGGCTGGGGCAGTCACCAGTACCAAAACAGTAGGCCCCGAAGAAGAAGGAGTGGTGGTACAACTTGGACAGTATAACCGAACAGTGCTGCCAGGATTGAACTTTATTTTGCCTTATGGTTTGGAAACCATGTATAAAATTCCCGTTCAGAGGCAATTGAAACAAGAATTTGGTTTCAGAACAACTAGCGCAAGTAGACAATCAGAATATAGTAAAAGCAGCTTTGGAGATGAATCTATGATGCTTACCGGGGACCTAAACCTCACAGATGTAGAATGGGTAGTACAATACAGGATTGTAGATTCTTACAAGTACTTGTTCCGGGTAAGGAATGCAGAAAAAACACTAAGGGATATGTCTGAAGCAGCTATGAGGAAAATTGTTGGAGACCGCACGGTCAACGAAGTTTTGACTGTAGGCCGTCAGGAAGTAGCCTCTAGTGTGGAAGTATTGCTTCAGGAAATGTGCGATGAGTACGAAAATGGGATCCGAATAGATCAGGTTGTGCTACAGGACGTCAATCCTCCAGAGCCAGTAAAACCATCTTTCAATGCAGTAAACGAAGCACAGCAGGAAAGAGAAACGCTGATCAACCAGGCGGAAGCAGAGTACAACCGGGTTATTCCACGTGCCAGAGGAGAGGCATTGGAGACCGTACAGCTTGCCGAAGCTTATGCTCTTAATAGGGTAAATCGAGCTCAGGGTGAATCTACGAGGTTTAACAACCTATTCGAAGCTTACATCAAAGCGCCGGAAGTAACCAAACAAAGACTCTACCTTGAAACAATGGAGAGAGTGCTTCCAAAATTGGGCAACAAAATCATCGTAGATGACAAAGGAAACAATGTACTGCCTCTTTTGAATATTGATAAAGTAAAACCCACGCCAACACCATGAACGCAACAAAAACAATAATATTGATCCTAGTCGCTGCGGTAGCCATATTGGCTTACAGCAGTATTTTTATTTTGGATGAAACGCAGCAGGCTATAGTGACACAGTTTGGCCGGCCCGTAGGTCAGCCGAGAACAAGCCCGGGAATGAACTTCAAAGTTCCTATTTTGCAAAAAGTGCAATTCTTTGACAAAAGATACTTGGAATGGGACGGTGACAGAAACCAGGTTCCAACCAAAGACAAGAAGTTTATTTTCGTAGATACCTATGCCAGGTGGGAAATAACCAACCCATTACAGTTTTTCATCAGGCTGAGAGATGAAAGGTCTGCACAGTCAAGACTGGATGACATCCTTGATGGTGAAACCAGAAATGCAGTAGCAAGCAATGATCTTTTGGACTTGGTAAGATCAAGAAACCGTGAACCAGAAGTTACTGAGGACTTCATGGAAGAAATAGAAATTCTTGAAGACATCAAAGTAGGCCGGGCCAATATTGAAAAAATAATCCTGGAAAAAGCCAATGAAAGAACTTCTGATCTAGGTGTCCGGATATTGGATTTCAGGTTTAAGAGAATGAACTATGTAGATGAGGTTCGAGACAGGGTATATGACAGGATGATCAGTGAAAGAAACAGGATCGCGGATCAATTCCGTTCAGAAGGTCAAGGTGAGGCTAGAAAAATAGAAGGTGATAAAGAAAGAGACCTGGCCGAGATACAATCACAAGCATTTAGAGAAGCTGAGGAAATCAAAGGACGTGCAGATGCAGAAGCAACTGATACCTACGCTGCTGCTTACAATAAAAATAGGCAGTCCATAGACTTTTACAAGTTTGTACGGTCTATGGAGAGTTTTGAAAAATCTCTGGATGAAAATACAAGTTTAATATTGTCTTCAGACTCGGAGTTTTTCAAATACATGAAACGTTTAAATTAATAAATTGAAAAAGCTCCGCAATTGGCGGAGCTTTTTTTATAGATACAATTGATAAAAGTCTTTTTTGGTATGAAAATCAACCTGAGTACAACAGTAGAGCAAGATTACCTTTCTGTGAAAGAAGGTTTCAATGAAAGCCTTTTCAAAAAACTCAGCCCTCCATTTCCCCCTGTGAAATTGATTCGCTTTGATGGTTCCTCTAAAGGAGATTTGGTAAGCCTAGAGCTTAATTTTATATTTTTCAAGCAAAAGTGGATTTCTGAAATCACAGATGACCATACAAACGAATCAGAATTTTATTTTGTAGATGAAGGAATAAAACTGCCATTTTTCTTGGGAAAATGGAAACACAAACATAGGATCGTGAAATCTAAAGAGGGTGCTGAAATCAAAGATGAGATAGAATATGAAGGACCCAATGCATTGATGACGGCTTTGCTATATCCAGCGCTTTATCTTCAGTTTTTGTACAGAAAGCCTATTTACAAAAAAATATTTAACATTAAATAATACGAAGGTTATCACAATCTTCAATCTGACAGTCACCATATAATACAAGAGAGTGGCTACTGATAGCAGATTGAAATTCCCTACCCATGGCCTCTTTGATCAAAGAAAGCCTGTCATCTGAGAATTCGCGGATTTTACGGCATTGGTTACATACATGGTGGTCATGATGCTTATATGTCAATGCCTGCTCATACAGCGCAACCTTGTCTTTGAACTGATGTTTGACGGCAAGTCCACATTCTACCAAAAGGTCAAGGGTATTATAAATAGTAGCACGGCTAATCGTATAACCTTTATTACGCATCAGTAGAAAGAGGCCTTCAACATCGATATGCTCATCTTGGGGTAACCCGTATAATTCATCAATCACAGAAAACCTTTCAGGGGTTTTCCTGCTTCCCTGACGATTCAGAAAGTTCTCAAAAATTTTTTTTGCTTTTTCTACCACTGATTTCTCGGCCATGCTTATATTTTCTAAAAATTAAAGATGCAGGATTTTTTAGATTTATTCAAAAAAATCATTGTTTCAAGCAAGATGAAAGTTTGGAATTGGCTGAAATTTAAAATTTTACTTGTTTTTCCTAACAAGTAACCTTGATAGCAGTATAGATATATAGTAGAAAAAAATACTTATCTTAATTACCTAACCCATTTTAACTCGTGTACATGTTTATTAAATCGCTTTCGTACGGTTTTATATTCAATATTTTGTTCCTCTTGTCCATTATGGCTCAGGTTCCAGGTTTTTATGTCAAAAAAGACGCAAGAAAGACTGAGCTTCCTTTTATGGCCTCCAATAATTTGATCATTGTACCTGTTTCGATCAATGACAGCCCACCGATAAATTTTCTTATTGATACCGGGGTAAAGACCAATATTTTATTTAGTAAGACTATTGGTGAGCAACTTGAACTGAACTATACCCGAAAGCTTAACCTGATGGGGGCAGATGGCAAAACCGTTCTTACAGCTAATGTCTCTCCGAGCAACCACCTGGATTTAGGTCCAATCGAAGGTACATTACAGACTGTCCTGGTCTTGGATTCAGATTTTTTTGAATTAGAAGCGGTAATAGGTATACCTGTATTCGGGGTCTTGGGATATGAGTTTTTCAAATACAATCCAATAAGAATAGATTATGATAAAAATATCATCACATTTTACAGATCAGACGCTCTGAAATGGAGACCTTTTGGCTTTAGAAAAATCCCTTTGTCCATAGAAAACGGTAAACCCTATATAAATGGAAAAGTGAGGCAAATAGGTGGCGAGGACTTTGATGCCAAATTACTTATAGACCTTGGAGCCAATCATGGACTATTGCTCAATAGAGAAACATCCGATGTCATACAACTGCCACCACAGACTATAAAGTCGGATTTGGGACGATCATTGGGAGGAGATTTGTTTGGTTTCATAGGACGTACCAAATCCACCAATTTGGGGGGGCTCAAGTTTAAGGATGTGATTACTTCTTATCCGGAAGAAACCGAATTTAGTTACGTCATCCAAGAAAGTGGAAGACAGGGAAGCCTCGGCTCAGAATTATTGGGGAAAACCAAACTTATCCTTGACTACAGGCGAGAACGAATGCTTTTTAAGAAAGGGAATAAATTCAGTGTGCCATTTGATTATGATATGAGTGGTATTATTCCACGAATGATGCCTACGGAGGATGTCAGGTATATCGCCAATAGCGTAAGAGAAGGCTCTCCTGCTTATGAGGCGGGCGTCAGGGTAGGAGATGAAATAATGAGTATCAATGGAATTCCAGCTGATTTCTGGGAACTTTCCGATATCGTAAAACTTTTCAGATCGGAAGCTGGAAGGGAGATAAAAATCTCACTCAAAAGATTCCGAAGTGAAAACCCAGAAGATTTTGAGCTATTGGATGTTGTTTTTGAGTTAGAAAGACAGATCTAAAAACCCCATAATGGATGACATTTTTTCGAGAAGGCTGAGGTTACCCATATTTGAAAAAATCTTATTGGCATTGAATAAAAGGCATTATCTGATTCAGGCAGATAAGTATTTCACTAGTACAACAACCTACTGGGATTCACGTAAGATTTACAGGTAGGAGGCTAAATAACTCATTCATTAGGTGCAATTTACCACTTTGTGAATTTGAGAAATAAAGTTTACTTTATTGATCAAAATCAAATTTTTGCTATTGAATTGCTATATTTGATAATGCAATCTGCCAACTATTGCAAATTGTTAAAACATAAGGCTTCACTTTTACAAATTGTCAAATGACCACAAAAAACGCCTTCTTTTTTCAAAATATTTTGCTTACCCTGAAGAGGTACAAGGAGGGAAAATATGAACTTTTGTATATCTCCTCAGAAATCAAAAAAATACTTGAAGAGGGTGATAAATTTTATGAAGAATCGTTTTTTCAAGCACTTTTCCCTACACTTCCTATGGAAATTTTTGAGAATTTTTATAAAAGGCTGGGAAACGGAGACAAAATTTATTGTCCTATACTTACCAACAAAAGTACATTCCAGTTTGTAGAAATAGAAGGTTATGTAATTGCACAGGAAGATCAATCCTATTTGGTCAATGCACTGATTTCTCCTTCAGAATGGAAAAACAGCATCAAATACTCTTGGCTGATTCAGAAAAAAAACCAAGAAGTAATCCCTGGAGACTTAAATGACCATCAATTAAAAACTGTTGAAGAATGGGTCTTGTTTGTCTATCAAACGTTTGATTTTATACCCAAATCTGCGATAAAAAAATTTATTAAAAATTCTGACACACCCTTTTTAGAAATATTTCCAAGACACCTATACCTCACCAGGCAGATTCTTGGTGGCAATGTTGAGTTGATCCAATTGGAGTTTTTTAAATCATTTAATGCCAACCGACCTTCTTCGCCAAATCCAAAAAAGAAGGAAAAAGGTCTTTTATATTATGATTATAACCCAACTACAGATAAAGTCAATTGGACAGGAAAAACTGAAGAGATTTTAGGGTATCCTAATTCATTTTTTGAGGATTTTACTGGAGAAGATTGGAAAAAATTGATTCACCCTGATGATAGGCACAGTTACAAAGTCAATTATGCTGAAAATTCAAAGCTTAATTATCGGGTTTTGCACAAAGGGGGACATTATGTCTTCGTGCAGGATGAAGTACGGAGATTTGAAAATGGGAAAGGCAGTGAAGAGCTTATTTTAGGTATCATTACGGATATCACAGCATTGAAAGACATTGAAAAAGACTTGATGAAAAACAAGTCAGTACTGGATGAACTGACAGGTGTTGTACCCGGAATGGTGTACCTACTACAGGCATTCCCAAACTATACGCACAAGTTTCTTTTTGTCTCTGATGGATCCAAAAGTCTTATGGGGCTAAAGCCTGAAGATATTCTAGAAGATGAAGACCTGATTGATCGTTTGATTCATCCTGAAGACAAAGATTTAGTATACCAAGCTGACCGCAATGCTTATCTTAATGACACCAAATTTGAAGCTTATTTTAGAATTATTCTTCCCGATGGGGAGACAAAATGGATCTATGGTACTTCCGATAGATTAAGAAAATATAAAAGTGATTCCATATGGGCAGGTTTCTTCGTGGACTTTACATATACCAGACAAAAAGAAAAAGAGTCTTCTGTTCACTTAAATCGCTATAAGACTTTATTTGAAGAAAATCCCCTTCCTACGCTCCAATATGACCAAAAAGGGAATATTCTTGATGCAAACAAAAGCTTTGTTGAAAAAATAGACCTCCAAAATTCGAGTATACTTTTAGGGAAAAACATTTTTGAACTTGTGGGAGATAACCCAATCAAAAATGCCTATCAAAAAAGCATCTCAGAAGGCTATGGCTTTTACGAGGGTCCTTATATCAGCGCATTCAATCAAAAACTTTTCCACTTGAGAGTCAATGCCAAAGAAATCGAAAAAGGCAAATATTATCAGGCCATTTTAGAAGATATCAGTGAGCAGGAATTCGTAAGTAATACCGTTTCCCAACTTACGGAGAACACCTCTAAATATAGTGGACAAGAGTATTTTGAACAACTTACCCTACTCCTTTCGGAGAAGCTTGATATGAATCATTGTTTCATTGCAGAAATTAAAGACAATGGTCAGGAGGCAGAAGTCCTTTCTTACACAAGAAATGGGAAAAAAGAAAAAAACTTCAATTATAATCTTGAGAACACCCCTTGTAAAGAATGTCTCAATAGGAATGAACCCCTAATCATTCAAAAAGATGCCTTTAAAGATTTCAATGAGGATCTGATGCTTCTCGAAATGAACATCTCTACCTATCTGGGCGTCCCAATAATTGACCTTAGCGGAAACAGGCTGGGTATTTTGGTTATTATGGATGAAAAACCAAAACCGTATAGCCAAAGGTTAGCTGGACTGCTCAGTATACTATCTGACCGTATAGGAGCTGAACTTAAAAGGTTGAATTATGAACACAAGCTTATCGTCTCTGAGCAGTTATTCAGGAGCATAGCTGAAAATTTCCCAAAAGGGACCATTGAAGTATTGGACAAAAACCTGATTTATATCCATACAGATGGAAAAGAATACCACAATAAAGGAATCGATCCTAAAAAGCTGATTGGCACACCGCATTTGGCTAAATATGAAAGCTATATCGTAAACGAAGTGAGACTTCAGTTGGACAAAGTACTTCAGGGAGAATCCGTCATGTTTGAAGTCGTCATAGACAATCAATATTACCTGAAGAGTGCTGTCCCTTTAAAAAACAATTCCGGCGAAATAGATAGAATTCTACTTTTTACGCAAAACATAACAGAAACAAAGCATGCTGAAGAGGAAAGAGAACAACTGATACGGGACTTGAAATCCCAAAATGAGGAACTTCAAAGATTCGCATACATTATCTCCCATAACCTGAGAGCTCCAATCGTCAACATTTCTTCTTTATTAGACCTGTATGATGCTACTTCTCCGGCCAACCCTGATAATGAAGAAGTCATACAGAACTTAAAAATATCTACAAATATCCTTCACAGCACCCTCCAAGACCTTATTGAAGTGGTGTCGATCAAAAAAAATAAGCTGCCAAAAATAGAAAATATAGCATTTGGTAAGATTTTAAGAAATGTAGAAAAAAGTCTGGCCAAACAGATTTCTGAAGCCAATGCATTCATAATTAAAGATTTTTCAGAGGTAAAAAAGATCAATTACATCTACTCTCACCTGGAAAATTTCTTGATCAACCTTACAACTAACTCATTGAAATATAAACACCCTGACAGAGATCCGGAAATAAGGATTAAAACTTGGAAAGAAAATGAATTTACCGTTTTGCAATATAGCGACAATGGTATCGGAATAGACTTAGAAAGGTACGGAGATAGGCTTTTTGGCTTGTATCAAAGATTTCATTCTCATGTAGAGGGAAAAGGCTTGGGACTATACCTCGTCAGGGAACAAATACGTGCCCATGATGGCAACCTTACCATAGAAAGCGAGGTAGGCAAAGGAACAACTTTTAAAATTTTCCTTCGAAACCTAAAGATTCCTACCTTTGAGGTGTTAAATGAAAATAATTAATGAAAGTTTTGTTGAACTTTCAAATTTCAACTCCCGTAATACACAAGGTTTATAAAGTATAATCATATGAAAAAAGCTTGGATTCCTATTCTGGTAATCGGTCTGATTGCCTTGTTTGTATATACCAAGGCAGTTGGTGTCTACAATATATTTGTGCAAAATGAAGAGACCATAAGTGGTCAATGGGCAGAGGTGGAAACACAATACCAGAGAAGGGCTGATTTGATCCCCAACCTGGTCAATACAGTCAGAGGTTACGCTGATTTTGAACAGCAAACCCTTACTCAGGTAGTCGAAGCCAGGGCAAAGGCCACATCTATCAATCTTACTGCAGATGATCTGACACCTGAAAACATATCAAGGTTTCAGGAAGCACAAGATCAGTTAAGCGGTTCTTTAAGCAGGCTTTTAGTCTCTGTGGAAAGATATCCCGACCTGAAAGCCAATCAGAGCTTCCTAGAACTTCAAGCTCAATTGGAAGGCACAGAAAATAGAATAGCAGTAGCAAGAAGAAACTTCAATCAATCCGTGCAGTCATATAATTCAAACCTCCGTACATTTCCTAACAACATGTTTGCAGGTTGGTACGGATTTGAAAGAAAAGGCTACTTTGAAGCAGCACAGGGTGCAGAAACAGCTCCCAGTGTAGAATTTTAAGTATTATGCCAGAAAAATTATTTTCAACGTCAGATAGGTCACAGATCATTGCCGCTATCAAAGCAGCAGAAATGAAAACCTCAGGAGAAATCCAAGTTCATATTGAAAACCATTGCGCAGAAGATGTAATGGACAGGGCTGCTGAGGTTTTTGAAGTCCTCAAAATGCATAAGACAAAAGAGCGGAATGCTGTATTGTTTTACTTGGCTGTTGAAGACCACAAATTTGCCATCTTGGGTGATAGAGGCATCAATGCCGTAGTTCCTGCTAATTTCTGGGAAGAAATCAAAAATGAAATGCTTGCTCATTTTAAGAAAGGGGAATTTACAAAAGGACTTAGCCTAGGCATTGAAATGAGTGGTAAAGCCCTGCAAGCGCATTTTCCTTATGAAAGAAAAGGGGACATCAATGAGTTACCCGATGAAATATCCTTTGGATAAATAATATGAAGCCAAAACACCTATTGCTAATATTCTTTTTTGTTTTTCTGTCGCAAGGATTCGCACAATCAGACTTTCCCGAAATTCCCAACCCTCCAAGATTGGTGAATGATTTTTCCAACTCCCTTAGTCCACAGCACCTGTCTAATTTGGAAAAGAAGCTAAGGGCTTACAATGACAGCACCTCTACTCAGGTTACCATAGTCATGGTCAAATCAGTAGGGCCCTACGACATCAGCGATTATACTTTTCAATTGGGTGACAAATGGGGAATAGGCCAAAAAGACCTGGATAATGGAGTGTTGATTTTGGCTGCTATGGAGGACCGTAAAGTATTCATAGCAACGGGTTATGGCATGGAAGGTGTTTTGCCGGATGCCTTGGCAAAAAGAATTGTAAACCAATTAATTGTCCCCAACTTTAGAATGGAGGATTATTATACAGGTTTAGACAAGGCAACAGACATGATTTTTAAACTTGCCTCAGGAGAATATAAGGCCGAAAAAGTCACTTCCTCAGGAGAAGGAGGAGGAGCTTTGGTTTTTTTTCTAATCATCATATTCCTTTTTGTCATCCTTCCTATGATTAAAAATAAAAAAGACAACGACAACCACATGGGAGGCCGCGGTGGCAATGTAGACCTTTTTACCACGATCATGCTAGCCAACATGCTAAAAGGAGGAAGCCGCGGCAAATTTGGAGATTTTTCCTCAGGAAAAGGATCCTTCGGAGGAGGCGGTTTTGGGGGATTCGGCGGTGGATCTTTTGGTGGCGGCGGTGCAGGCGGCAGTTGGTAATCAATGGTATTTCTGTAATAAAGTCAGGTATTTTCTATCCAGCTTTTCACCATACCAATCTTCATATTGAATATCCTCGCGTCCGGAATTAAGTATGCCGAAAGCACCTGAAAATTCCCATATACCATATCCAATTCCATGTGCATGCAAGACATCTAAAACAGCCTCAAACCATGCCAAAAACACATTATGTGGTGTTTTATTATAAGCTCCACATTCACCACAGTGTACACCTACACCTTTTTTAAGTAAATCAAACCAAGGCTGATAATATTCCTCCATACTCGATTTATCGTAAACTTTACCATTGATTTCTCCAGGCCAGGAAGGGATCGGTAAATTGTCTATATCTTTGAATACCCATGGTGCCTTATAATGTGAAATCAACATGGGGTGGTAGCCTCTGCAACTTTGGTGAAGATCCAAATCAGCCAATTCGGGTACCGCAACGCCACCACCACTGTTTCCATTAGCTATCACAAGCCTTTTGTTATTGACAGACTTGATTGCTGCTACAGCAGCCTTTGCTACCCGGTAATAATCATCAACAGGAACAGGTCCTCCCGGTGAAAGCTGATCATTTACATCTTCACGCATATAGGGTTCGTTCACCAAATCGAAACTCAACTTCTTAGAAGAAATGTTTTTGTACCTTTTCGACCACATTTCCCAGTGGGCACAAAACGCATCTAAGGCATCTTTATCTTTCCAAAGGTTAAATGGTTCTATAAATCCAGCATTGATACAAAAACCGGGAGCTCGGTGAAGGTTGAGACTTACATGCAAGCCATACTTATGCGCCAAATCTACCAGGGCATCAATTTCTTGCAACCTGTTTTCATCGAAGTTTAAAGTTTCCTCTGCTAGGATAGGTCTTGAACGATCAAAACTGAGGTAGGAAGGGTAAGAAATGGGAACCCTTACAAAGTCAAAGCCCCAATCTGACATCCACTGAAAATACTTTTCAGGATTCTTCCTGCCTTTGTCTGCCTCGGGATTAAAAAAATCCAGCAGGTTGAAGCCTCTCCATTGAGGTAACTTATTTTTAGGTTTGACATCAGATGCCAATAAAGACGATGTTCCACTAATGCTTAATGAAGCTGCTAAAGCTGCTGATTTCTTCAAAAACTCCCTTCTGTCATTAATATGCTCCATAATTCTGCTCATAAAAATCAAAAAGAAAATTAGGCAAAACCTTAGGATTCTGTGGGTTAAATATGACGAAAGGTTTTTTTACCCCATAAATTCCATCTATTAATCAAAACTGTAAAGAGGATAACCAATTGTATATCAATTCTTTCCTGCAGCAATGACAGCCATATCAACGGTTTGGGCACCATTTTCCAACAACAAATTTGCGCAGGAAATCAAGGTAGCTCCTGTGGTCATGACATCATCGACAATTAATATGCGCTTTCCACTTATCAAGCTACTTTCCACCACTTCAAAAACCCCCTCTACGTTTTGTAATCTTTCCATTCGTGATTTTTGAGTCTGCGTTTCGGTAAAAACTCTTCTATTGATAGACAAAACTACAGGAACCTTAAGGCTTGTATGAAGACCTAAAGCAAATTGCTCACTTTGGTTATAGCCCCTTCTTTTAAATTTTGTGCTGTGTAGAGGAACTGGAGTGATCTGATCCCAGTTATCCTGAAAACCCGCAGTTTTGAGTAGCTGACCATAGATTCTTCCCAGCTCTATACCGATTTCAGGCTTATTCCTGTACTTGAGTTGGTGCAGCAGCTTTTGGCTGTGACCTTTTTTGGTAAACCGTAAAAAAGACATTACCAAATTGGGTTTGGTCAAACCAAGAATCTTTGTAACAAGGTCATTATTCTGAGGTCGGAGATGATAGTTTGCAACAGGAAGCTTTGAAATGCAGGGCTTACAGAGCTGATCTTCAAACTCAAACAAGCTCCTTTTACAAAGGCAGCAGGTTTTAGGAAAAACCAATGCTAAAAAGTCATCAAAAAGAGGCAGATGCATATCAAAAAGGGTTTTAATAACTGAAGGACAGTAAAATACCTGCTATATTTGCAGGTTAAAATTAACTACTCATAATTTAATGAATTTAATAGAAGAGTTCAATACCTACAGAAGCGAAATGAATGAAAAAATCATGGCTTCTGACAACAAAGTTATCAAAAGGTTTTTTAACCTTGATACCAACACCTATGCTGAAGGTGCTTTAGACATCAAAAGCAAGGAAATGATTGGGCTAGCGTGTTCCATGGTGCTAAGGTGTGATGATTGCATCAAGTACCACTTAGGTAAATGTTATGAGTCCGGCTTAGACAAAAAAGAGGTATTTGAAGTATTCTCCATTGCTACTATTATAGGTGGGTCTATTGTGATTCCCCATCTAAGAAGGGCTGCAGAATACTGGGAAATTCTGGAAAAAGAAGGAAATAAGAATGTTTAAAAAAGATCTTGATCTTGAAAAAAGGTGGGGCAAGTTACTGCAAGGCTTGGAAGAGGTAATTGGGAAAAAACCTAAAGACCTCAATGCCGTCCTATTCTTAATAGGCGTGCAGGAACTTGGTCAAGGAAACAAAAATTTCTCCAAGGAACAGAAGCAAGACCTGATGCATATTGCAATTTGTAAAGTTTTAAGTTTGGCTGAATTTTATGAATTGGACTATATAGACCAAGAAGGTTGGCCACACTGGAAACTCATCAAAAAACTTCCCCATTTTGACATTCTTGAACAGGAAAAATTATTAAAAATACAGGTGCTGGAATATTTCGAACAAGAATACCAGATTGAAATCAAATAAATACATTCAACAAAAACCATCCTATCTACATGAAAATCGTATCCTATAATGTCAATGGAATCAGGGCAGCCATCAACAAAGGCTTTGTTGATTGGTTAACACAAGAAAATCCAGACATCATTGGCTTACAGGAAGTAAAAGCGATGGAGAATCAGATAGACACTTCCATATTTACAGATCTTGGATACCATGTATATTGGTACCCAGCAGTCAAAAAAGGATATAGCGGAGTGGCCATATTAAGTAAAGTCAAACCAAATCATGTGGTATATGGAATGGATATGCCTGCATATGATGATGAAGGACGAATGATAAGGGTTGACTTCGATCAGTTTTCTTTTATTTCATCTTACTTTCCATCAGGAACTACCGGAGATATTAGACAAGATTTTAAATATCAATTTCTTGATGATATTTATGGCTTCACTCAGGATTTAAGCCAAAAAATACCTAATTTGATTTTAAGCGGAGATTATAATATCTGTCATAAACCTATAGATATCCATAATCCTGTATCTAATAAAAATTCATCAGGATTTTTACCTGAAGAAAGAACATGGATGGATAAATTCACAGATTCCGGCTTTGTTGACAGCTTTAGAAAATTCAACCCTGAACCTCATCAATATACTTGGTGGAGCTACAGGGCAGGGGCTAGAGCCAAAAACCTTGGGTGGCGAATAGATTACCATATGGTAAGTGCACCATTTGAAAGTAAAATGAAAAACGCAAAAATATTGGCAGATGTACACCATTCAGATCATTGCCCAATAGTGTTACAACTAGATGTTAAATGAAATTAATAATGTAATTATCCATATATAGTCTATGAAATCTATTAAAATTTCAATTCCATCTCTGATGGAGAATATCAAAATTATAGAAAGCTTTATTGATAATGCTAAAGAAAAGTACACTATTGATGAGGATATATATGGAAACATCATGATTTCTGTAACAGAATGTGTAACCAATGCTATCATTCATGGCAATAATATGGATAGTACTAAAAAAGTAGAATTAGAACTAGCCTTGGGTGACAATGAAATTATGTTTACCATAACAGATCAAGGCAAAGGATTTGATTCTGAAAATCTAGAAGACCCAACATCTCCCGAAAATCTAGAAAAGGCTGGAGGCAGAGGAATCTATATCATCAAGCATCTTTCAGACGAAGTAAAGTTTGAAGATGAAGGAAGAAAAACAATACTAACATTTTACATGTAAAATGGCCATTCTCTTTTTTCAAGAAGATATTCGTTTTGATTTAAAACCTAAAAATAGATTTAAGTCCTGGTTAAGAAATATTGCAACATCAGAAGGCTTTTCTATAAAAGATCTGAATTATATATTCTGTACAGATGAGTACCTATACAATATTAATTTAGAATATCTAAAACACGACACTTACACAGATATCATTACTTTTGATAATTCTGAGAAAAAAACAGAAATAGAAGGGGATATATTTGTAAGTATAGAAAGGATCAAAGACAATGCAGTAAATTCTAAAATAGAATTCGACGCAGAACTAAAACGTGTATTGAGCCACGGACTATTACACCTGATGGGTTATAGAGACAAAACAAAAGAAGAAAAAAACACAATGCGTTTGATGGAAAATAAAGCCATTGAAATGTTTGAATAACAACTGTTCCACGTGAAACTATATGAATTAATAATCACTGTTTCACGTGAAACAATTTAAATAGAAATGTATGTTTCCAGAATATGATGTGATTGTAGTGGGGGCGGGACATGCAGGCTGCGAGGCTGCAAATGCTGCTGCTAAGATTGGTGCAAAAGTTTTGCTTTGTACTATGAATATGAACAATATTGCTCAAATGTCATGTAATCCAGCTATGGGTGGTGTGGCAAAAGGTCAAATTGTTAGGGAAATTGATGCTTTGGGAGGTATGTCAGGAATAATATCTGACAAATCTATGATTCAATTCAGGATGCTCAATAGATCAAAAGGGCCTGCTATGTGGTCTCCAAGATCACAAAATGACAGAATGAGATTTGCTGAAGAATGGCGATTGGCATTGGAGAGTAACCCAAATGTAGATTTCTGGCAGGAAATGGTAACAGGTATTGTTGTAAAAGATCAGAGAGTAACAGGTATAAAAACAAGTATCGGTATAGAAATCAAAGCAAAATCGGTTGTTTTGACAAACGGTACATTTTTAAACGGTCTTATTCATATAGGAGAAAAGCAATTCGGAGGTGGTAGAACAGGGGAGGCAGCAGCTAAAGGGATAACAGAACAACTGCAAAGTTTAGGGTTCGAATCCGGAAGGATGAAAACAGGGACACCGCCAAGAGTTGATGGAAGATCACTGGATTACACCAAAATGGAGATTCAACACGGAGATGAAAACCCAGAAAAATTCTCCTTTTCCGATGAAACAAACACACTCACACATCAAAGGCCTTGTTGGATAACATACACAAATAAAGAGGTCCACAGTACCTTGGAAACAGGTTTTGACCGTTCACCTATGTTTAATGGGCGCATACAAGGATTAGGACCCAGATACTGCCCTTCTATTGAAGACAAAATCAACAGATTTGCAGAAAGAGAAAGACATCAGATATTCGTAGAACCTGAAGGCTGGAATACAGTAGAAATATACGTAAATGGATTTTCAACTTCACTTCCAGAGGATGTGCAGTACGCTGCAATGAGAAAAATAGCAGGTTTTGAAAATGCAAAAATGTTTAGACCAGGATATGCTATAGAATATGATTTTTTCCCACCAACACAGCTAAAATTAACCTTAGAAACACAACTTGTAGAAAATCTGTATTTCGCAGGACAGATAAATGGTACTACAGGATATGAAGAAGCTGCTTCGCAGGGATTGGTAGCAGGTATTAATGCAGCATTGAAAGTGAAGGAAGAGGAACCTTTTCTATTGAAAAGATCTGATGCTTATATCGGCGTCTTGATAGATGACCTGATAAATAAAGGCACTGAAGAACCCTATAGAATGTTTACTTCTAGAGCTGAGTTCAGACTATTACTACGACAAGATAATGCTGACTTACGTCTAACACAATTAGGTCATAAAATCGGATTAGCAGACGACAGAAGACTGGAAAAAGTACTTGATAAAAAGAACGATACAGCAACCCTCATAAATGATTTAAAGCAAAAGCGACTTTCCCCCGATCAAATAAATGAAGGACTTGAAGAGTTTGAAACTGCTACAATCAGGGAGAAAATTACTATAGAGAAGTTGCTTAAAAGACCTCAGATGGGCCTAAAAAAGGTAATGGAGTTAGATCCTGATACAAGACTATATTTATCAAAATATAGCAAAGAGGCATTAGAACAAGCTGAGATCCAAATAAAATATGAAAGCTATATCATCAAAGAACAGCAAATGGTTGAAAAACTCAATAATATGGAGGATTACAAAATACCATTAGCTTTCGACTATTTGAGTATACCTGCTCTTTCTGCTGAGGGAAAACAGAAATTACAGAAAATTAGACCTGAGACATTAGGTCAAGCTTCACGGATTAGTGGTGTATCGCCGGCTGATTTATCAATATTAACCGTCTATTTGGGTAGGTGATGAGCAAACAGGAAAGGTTAAATAAATGCCCACTTTGTAAAAGTGGGCTTTTTCTTAATCATTTACAGTTAAAAGATCTTTCCATAAGTCAGGAAGAATTTTTATTGTGCCAATGCAGTAAATGTCATTTGGTATTTACCAATCCAAGACCTAAAGAAAAACACATACAAGATTATTACCAATCGGAAGATTATATCTCCCACAAGAATGAAGCAAATAACCTTGTCAATTTCTTATACAAACAAGTAAGAAAAATAACCTTAAATGAAAAATTAAAACTTATCAATCAGGAACAGCCAAACAAAAAGAAAATATTGGATATTGGCGCTGGTACAGGTCATTTTTTAGAAGCAGCAAAAAAAGATGGTTGGAAAACCTTTGGAATAGAACCTAACCCAGAAGCAAGAAATATATTGCTAGAAAAAGATATTAAAATTTATGAAAGTTTATTGGACATCAAAAAGGGTAAAAAGTTTACAGTTATTACGCTATTTCATGTTCTCGAACATATTCATAAGCTAAGAAAGACAGCAAAAAAAATACATAATTTACTTGAGGATTCAGGTAGCCTGATCATAGCAGTACCAAACATTAATTCATGGGATGCCAAACATTATAAAAAATTCTGGGCAGCATGGGACGTGCCAAGACATTTGTATCATTTCAACCAAGACTCTTTACAATTTTTTGCGGATGAATTCAACTTCAAAATAGAAAAGATACTTCCAATGTATTTCGATAGTTATTATGTATCTATCTTATCAGAAAAATATACACATCCCTCAAAAATATCGTTATTCAATCTCTCCAAAGGAATATTAAAAGGTATAAAATCCAATCATTGGGCTAAGAAAAATGAAAGTAATTACTCAAGCTTATTATACGTTTTAAAGAAAAAATGAAATATATAATACAAATATTATCCATTTATATATTTATTGCACTTTTTTCTTGTGCTCAACAAAGTACCCCTATGGGAGGACCTAAAGATGAAGAACCACCAAAATTATTATCTATTACTCCTGAAAATGAATCTTTAAATACCAAACCAAGGGAAATAGAACTCATCTTCAGCGAATATGTAAAAGTAGAAAACCCCAACAAAGGAATCATCATCACGCCAAGAATTAATAAAGATGAGATGGAGGTAACAGCGCTGAAAAATAAAGTTACCATCAAACTCAACCAAGAACTTGAGGACAGTACTACTTATGTATTCAATTTTCAAAAATCAATTTCCGATATCACAGAAGGCAATGTTCCTGAAAATCTTAAACTGGTATTTTCCACTGGACCTGAAATCGACAGCTTAACTTTTTCTGGTAACGTTGCATATACCTTTCCCCAAAAAGAAAAGAAAATCAAAGATGTCCTAATAGGATTATATACTATGGAGGATACAACAAATATCCTTACTGCACCTCCATACTATATTGGAGCAGCAGATACTGCAGGAAACTTCAAATTAACCAATATCAAAGCAGGAGATTACCTGGCTTATGCTTGGCACGACGACAATAACTCCTTAAAAGTAGAGGAAAAATCAGAGGCATATTCATTTTTAGGTGATACTATAAAAATAGACGAAGACATATCAGGGGTACAATTTTATCTCAATAAATCCAACATATCAGAATTTAAAATCAATAGAACTACATCTCCTGGAAGCAATTTTGACGTGGTTTTAAGCAAGTATCCTTTAGAAATCAAGGTTGAAGCCGATGGTCTAAACGACAGTTTATACTTGAGAAGAAATGAAAACACACTACGATTCTATCATCCGCCAATGGAAAATGATAGTCTTCCAATAACATTAAATTTGGTGGATTCTGTAGGTTTTAAAATAGATACTCTGATTTATGCAAAATTTGAAGAGAGCGAAAGAAGAAAAGAAGCACTTGAAACAAGCATAGAGGGACAGAAGAATTTTATAGAAAAACTACGGGCTGAATTCAAATTTAATAAACCAGTCAATACAATAAATTATGATTCATTATTGATCAAATATGATTCAGCTTCAATAGTACCCGTAAAAGAAGAGTGGCTATCATATAAAGACAGTCTTATCAGAACAAGAATAGTTTTAGAATGGCCAGTACCAGATAGCATAAGTATTGAAAATTTTATTGTTTATGCAGGCGACAGCACCTTTATAGATATAGAAAACCAATTTAATAAGGATAAAAAGGAGAGCTCTTTTCGGAAATTGAAAAAAGAAACTCTGGCAGAAGAAATTAAAGTAACAGTCAACACAGATGAATTGCCATTAATTATACAGATTCTCAGTAAAAAAGAAGAAATAATCGCTGAACAATACCTTACTGATAACAATGTAGCCATATTCACAAACATAGAACCTGCAACTTATTTGATAAGGGCAATTGTAGATACTAATTTAAATAGAAGATGGGATACACATAACATGTTGGAAAACAGACAAGCTGAGAGGGTCTACTACCTTGAAAATCCCAATGACAATAACAATAAAGAGACTACAGTAAGAGGAGGATGGACATTGGAGGTAGTTATTCAGCCAACAAAGCCTTTAGGCATAATACAAATTCCTAAACTACCTGAAGAAGAAAAGGAATATCTAAAAACAGAAATTGATGCACATATCAGAGAATTGTTGGAGGAAATCATGACAGAAAACAGTGTAGACAACTGACTATTAATATGTGGATTAGTGGGGAAAACTTGGGTACAATAGGTGACTTATCATCATTTCATATTTAGAAAGACAAAACAAATACTTACCCTGGGGATAAGTCCTCATTCATCCACCCTTATCAACAAACCCGTCAACAGAAAGTTCTTAACTTTTGGTAAAAACCGAGTTAACCACAAAATAAAAAACTGATCAAACATATAGCAGAAGATCAAACGATTACAATCTAATATACTGTGGATAAAAAGTGAATAAGGTATAATAGATAGCTTTTAAAAATGTGGACTAAAAAAACTTAAAATCTTATCAACAAATCCACACTATAATAGAGACCATAATTTCTTTTAATTAAATAACCATTTAGAAATAAATAGGAGGTGGATAACCTTCCAAAAAAATTGAAATTGGATTAATGGGACCTTTTTCATAATTTGAAATCTGTCCTAACCCATAACTCAATATGACCATCACCAGATTATTTGAAATCATCAATTATCAAATAGCGACATATGATAAAGATGTTGCATTAGCGCAAAAGCTTGAAGGAGAATGGAAGACCTATTCTTCAAGGGAAGTAAAAAAAATAGTAGACAATCTTGGTTTGGCTTTTTTAGCTTCCGGCATCAATAAAGATGATAAAGTTGCTATTATTTCCAACAACAGGCCTGAATGGAACTTCGTAGATTTGGCACTGCAACAGATTGGTGCAATTTCAGTTCCCATGTATCCGACCATCTCAGCAGAGGATTACAAGTATATCTTTGAACATGCAGAGGTCAAACAAGTATTTGTAGGAGATGAAGAAATATACCAAAAAGCTTTAGTGGCATCTGAAGGTACTGAAATTAAAATATTTTCTTTTGACAGGATAGAAGGTTGCGAAAATTGGGAAGAGTTCTTGTCTTCAGGGGAGACTGGTGATTTGGCCATTTTGGAAGAGAAAAAGGAAGCCATTCAGACAAACGATATTTTTACCATTATCTACACTTCAGGCACTACAGGAAGGCCTAAAGGCGTGATGCTAAGCCATGCAAATGTAATTCACAATGTTTTTGCTATTGAAGATAGGGTTATTGTAGAAAAGGGTTTGTCCTCTGCCTTGAGTTTTCTTCCATTATGTCATATTTATGAAAGAACAGGTTCCTTTTGCTTTATGTATATGGGCATTTCCATTTATTATGCAGAGAGTATGGAATCTATAGGGGATAACCTAAAGGAAATTCAACCACACCTATTCAACACGGTTCCCCGGTTATTGGAAAAGGTGTATGACAAGATTGTATCAAAAGGATATGAACTTACAGGAATAAAAAAATCCTTGTTTTTTTGGGCATTGAATCTCGGGCTAAAATACGAACCTAATAAAAACCAAGGTTGGTGGTATAATTTCCAATTGATGTTGGCGAATAAGATCATCTTTAGTAAATGGAGGGAAGCACTGGGAGGAAATATCATGCAAATTAATTCTGGCGCCTCTGCTTTGCAACCAAGGTTGGCAAGGGTATTTTGGGCTGCTCAGATACCAGTATGTGAAGGATATGGCTTAACAGAAACCTCTCCAGTAATATCTGCTTCAATATGTAACCTTGAAGATATCAGGATAGGTATGGTAGGCAAAATAGTAAAAGATGTAGAAGTCAAAATTGCCGAGGATGGAGAAATTTTGGTCAAAGGTCCGAATATCATGCAGGGATATTACAAACAGCCTGAACTCACTGCTGAGGTAATTGATGAAGGCGATTGGTTTCATACAGGAGACATTGGTGAAATTCACGAAGGTCATTTCCTGAAGATTACAGACAGGAAAAAGGAAATGTTCAAAACTTCCGGTGGCAAATACATTGCCCCACAGCCTATGGAAAATAAATTTAAGGAGTCCACCCTCATAGAGCAGATTGTTATAGTAGGAGAAAATAAAAATTATCCCTCTGCACTCATTGTTCCTAGTATTACCGGATTGCAGGACTGGTGTAAGCATAAAGATATTCCTTACACCACAGATGACGAAATGCTGAGCAAACCTGAAATCGTTGATAAATTTCAGAAAGAAATTGATATCCTGAATAAATATTTTGGTAAATGGGAGCAGGTTAAAAAGTTTAAAATACTCAAAGACCAATGGAATGTAGACACTGGTGAACTGACTCCAACCATGAAATTGAAGCGAAAAGTCATACATCAGAAATATGCGAAGGAAATCGAAGCCCTTTATGCCTGATTTATAGATATTTAATATTAGAAACTAATTTCGATAATATCAGTTTTTATAAAATAAACTACTTATAAAAAACTATATTTTGACTAAAATCAGAATATAGTTTTTTTTATTGCCTAATCATAAGTGTTATATTTCTTATGCATGCATAACTTTTTTTCAATTTAGTATGCATGCATACAATATTTTTTGTAAATTAGTCTCACATTAATTTGCTTATGAAGCGCGAAGAAACAGTAGACTACCATATTAAGAGTGCCTGGCATGCAATTTCAAGGATGTATAACCAAAAAGCAGCACAACAGGATTTTACTACCTCCATTGGATTTGTATTGATCAATATCAATTCCAAGGAAGGTACTCCTGCCACTAAAATTGCTCCTATGATGGGTTTGGAAGCCAGAAGTCTCACCAGGATGCTCAAGAATATGGAAGAAAAAGGGCTGATATTCAAGAAGCCTGATCCGATTGACAAGAGATCAGTGAGAATATTCCTCACCGAAGAGGGAAAAAAGAAAAAAGAAATCTCTGTTAAAACGATTAAGAATTTTAACGTATTGGTAAGAGAACATGTCAGCGAAGAAGAGTTAGACTTGTTTTTTTCTGTATTCCAGAAAATCAATCAAGTAATAGATTTAATCAATTCAGAAACATTAAACCCAACGCCGTACGACAATAAAAAAGTCTACGAACTCTAAACCAAAAATTCTATAAGGCCAAATATGCTAAAGACATTACCATTCAAAAGGTTGTCAAACATATGAAGCATTATAGGACTATTAAAAAACAATAAACAAATGAAAAGAACCATTAAAAAAGTAGCCATTTTAGGTTCAGGAGTAATGGGATCGAGAATAGCCTGTCATTTTGCCAATATTGGTGTGCAGGTTTTGATGCTCGATATCGTTCCCAAGGAACTGACAGAACAGGAAGAGAAAAAAGGTCTTAGCCTCTCAGATAAGACGGTGAGGAATAGGATTGTAAACGATGCTTTACAAAACACCTTGAAATCAAAGCCTTCATCTCTGTATGACAAGGCATATGTGGACCGTATAACTACCGGTAATTTTGACGACGACCTTCCAAAGATCAAAGACTACGATTGGGTACTTGAAGTCATTGTGGAAAGACTTGATATCAAGCAATCACTTTTTGAAAAAGTAGAAAAGCACAGGAAGCCAGGAACTTTGATAACCTCCAACACTTCCGGAATACCTATGCACCTGATGTGCGATGGAAGATCGGAAGATTTCCAGGTTAATTTTGCAGGAACCCACTTTTTCAATCCTCCAAGGTATTTGAAGTTGTTGGAAATAATTCCAGGACCCAAATCAGACCCTGCCAACATTGATTTCTTGATGGAGTATGGAGATAAGTTCTTGGGTAAAGAAACTGTTCTTTGTAAGGATACACCAGCTTTTATTGCAAATAGGATTGGCGTCTATGCCATTATCTCCGGAATGCATACAATAGAAAAAATGGGCCTTGGGGTATCTGAAGTTGATAAACTTACCGGTACTCTTATTGGTAGAGCCAAATCTGCGACTTTCCGGACCATGGATGTGGTTGGTTTGGATACCACAGTCAACGTGGCCAACAACCTTTACAAGACTTTGGAGCATGACGAGTCACGGGAAAAATTTAAACTTCCTACCATTGTTGAAAAACTATATGAAAACAAATGGTGGGGAGATAAGACTGGACAGGGCTATTTCAAAATGATCCGTCATAAAGATGGACGTAAAGAGCTTAAGGAACTTGATTTTGATACCTACGAATATAAAGATGTAGAAAAACCAAAATTCAAAGCTTTGGAAGCATCCAAGGATATTGATGACCTAAAAAAGAGAATCAAGTTTTTGGTGAATTTTGACGATAGGGCAGGTGAGTTCTATAGGGCATCTTTCTATGACCTGTTCAAATATTGCTCACACCGTATTCCTGAAATTTCCGACGAATTGTACAGAATAGATCAGGCCGTTTCAGCTGGATTTGGTTGGGAATATGGTCCTTTCGAAACTTGGGATATACTGGGTGTGAAAGAGACCGTCGAGAAAATGGAAGCTGCAGGAGAAAAAGCTGCTCCTTGGGTCCATGAAATGATCAAGAATGGAATCGGAAGTTTTTATAAGGTAGAAGGAGGTCAACGTATGTATTACGATATACCTTCCCAAAGCTACAAACCTATTCCAGGGGCAGAGGATTTTGTCATTTTGGAAACGCTCAAAGCAGCAGACAAAAAACTTTGGGGCAATGCAGGTTCATCCATATACTATATGGGGGACGATGTGATCGGATTGGAATTCCACACAAAAATGAATGCCTTAGGGCAAGAAGTTATTGAAGGAATCAACACAGCCATAGCCATGGCAGAGAAATCCTACAAAGGACTAGTCATAGGTAATGAAGGGGCCAACTTTTCTGCAGGGGCCAATTTGGCTATGCTATTTATGTTTGCCGGGGATCAGGAATATGATGAAATCAATCTGATGATAGCAGGTTTCCAGAAAACCATGATGCGTGCCAGGTATTCCTCAGTACCTGTAGTGGTAGCACCACACAATATGGCTTTAGGAGGCGGTTGTGAACTGTCCCTTCATGCAGATGCGGTACAGGCTCATGCTGAATTGTATATGGGCTTGGTAGAGTTTGGTGTGGGATTGATTCCAGCCGGTGGTGGTACAAAAGAGATGACACTTAGATTTTCACATGAAACCAAAGAAGGTGATGTAGAATTGAACAGGTTGCAGGAATATTTTATGAATATCGCTACTGCCAAGGTGTCCACCTCTGCAGAAGAAGCAAGAGGACTAGGCTACTTGCAGGTTAAAGACTCCATCACACTGAACAGAAACAGGCAATTGGCTGAAGCAAAAGCAAAAGTCTTATCTCTTTACGAAGCAGGCTATTCACAGCCTACCGAGCGTACAGATATCAAAGTATTGGGAAAAACTTCCCTGGCCTTGTTTGAAGCAGGCATCACAGGGATGTCGTATGGAAAATATATTTCAGAGCACGATGCCAAGATTGCGAGAAAACTGGCTTGGGTAATGTCAGGCGGAGACCTCTCTGCTCCTACATTGGTAAGTGAGCAATACCTGCTGGATCTTGAACGCGAAGCTTTCCTAAGTTTGACAGGTGAGAAAAAAACCCTTGAAAGAATCCATAGCATTCTGTTTAAAGGTAAACCGTTGAGGAATTAGAAGCGAGAAACGAGAAGCGAGAGACGAGAAGCGAGAAGCGAGAAGGTAGATAGAAACTGTAAAATAGGTGTTAATTAAACAAAATCTTTTGTTATGAAATTGAGACATAATTTTAAAAATCTGAAAGTTTGGAATAAAGCGGTGGATTTGGCAGTAAATGTTTATCAGATAACGAACTCTTTTCCTGTAGAAGAAAAATTTGGTTTAACCTCTCAAATGAGAAGATCAAGTGTTTCTATTCCTTCAAACATTGCTGAAGGCTCTGCTAGAAGCTCCTCTAAAGCAATGACAAACTGTTTGGACATTAGCTTGGGAGAGAGTTTTGAGTTGGAAACTCAAACAATTATCGCTTCAAGAATAGGTTTATTAAAT
The DNA here is from genome assembly GCF_007692705.1 of Mongoliibacter sp. Classification (GTDB taxonomy): domain Bacteria; phylum Bacteroidota; class Bacteroidia; order Cytophagales; family Cyclobacteriaceae; genus Mongoliibacter. Next base: position 4,853 of record NZ_REBN01000162.1, on the reverse strand, counting down.
CAGGAAAGCTTTGATTCATTAAACAAAGAGTTAGATGAAATCCAAAAAATGATTATCGGTTTCAAATCATCTCTAGAAGCAAACCCATACTGAAGACGTTAAACTGTCTCGTCTCTCGGATCTAGCTTCTCGCTTCTAACAGTGATTCAAGCAAGAAGTTTAAAACCAAAATAACACTTAAAAGAAATAAAAAAATGGAAGCTTATATAGTAAACGGATATAGATCAGCGGTAGGAAAGGCCAAGAAAGGTGGCTTTAGATTTTACCGACCTGACGACTTGGCTGCTGATGTGATCAAACACCTCGTGGCCAATACACCAGGCTTGGAGAATAAAATGGTAGATGACCTTATTGTAGGAAATGCCATCCCTGAAGCAGAACAAGGCATGCAAATGGGTAGGATGATATCACTCCTAGCCCTTGGCGTAGACAACCCTGGATTTATCATCAACAGGTATTGCGGGTCAGGTGTTGAAGCGATTGCCCTGGCAGTAGGAAAAATCAAGGCTGGAATGGCTGATTGTATCATCGCCGGTGGTACAGAATCCATGTCCCTGTTACCCATGATGGGTTATAAAACTGCCCTCAACTGGAAGATCGCCTCTGAAAACCCAGACTACTACTTGAGTATGGGTCTGACGGCTGAAGAATTGGCCAAAGAATATGACATCACTAGAGAAGATGCAGATCAGTTCTCAGTAAGGTCCCATGACCGTGCCTTGGCTGCGATCAAAGAAGGAAAATTCAAAGACCAAATTGTTCCGGTGGAAGTAGAAGAAACCTACCTGGATGACAATGGAAAAAGGAAAACCAGAAAATATACGGTAGACACAGACGAAGGTCCTAGACAGGGAACCTCCATGGAGGCCTTGGCTAACCTTAGACCGGCCTTTAGGCAAGGTGGACAGGTAACGGCAGGAAACTCTTCCCAAACGTCTGACGGTGCCGCTTTCGTAGTGGTAATGTCAGAAAGAATGGTAAAAGAACTCAACCTCGAACCAATAGCTAGGATGATGTCATACTCAGTTGCAGGTGTAGAACCTCGCATCATGGGTATTGGTCCCAAAGAAGCAGTGCCGAAAGCGCTGAAACAAGCTGGATTGACCTTGGACAAAATTGACCTGATCGAATTGAACGAGGCCTTCGCAGTACAAGCTTTGGCCGTCATCAAATCCCTAGACATGGATATCGATAAAGTCAATGTCAACGGAGGAGCTGTCGCACTTGGACACCCACTCGGATGTACCGGAGCCAAGCTTTCTGTACAACTCTTCGACGAACTCCGAAGACAAAACAAAAAGTACGGAATGGTCACCGCTTGTGTAGGTGGTGGACAGGGAGTAGCAGGGGTATTTGAATTGCTTAAATAAGAATCAAGAATAAAGAATCAAGAAACAAGACATGTTGATCCTCATGAAACAGGTTTGTGTCTTTTACAGGATTCTTTTCAAAACAATAAATAAATAGCTAAGTGATGTGTTTCAAGACGGTTTCTTGTCTCTTGCATCTTTAATCTTATCATCATGTCAACAGTAACAAAAAATTCAATCAATGGCGGTGAGTTCCTTATCAAGGAAACAGCAGCCCAGGATATCTTCATATTTGAAGAGTTTTCCGAAGAACAAAAAATGATGGCACAGGCCTGCCAGGATTTTATCGATACGGAGATCCATCCCAAAATCGAGGAAATCGATAGTATGAAAAACCCGGAACTAGTACCTTCTATTTTTAAAAAGGCCGGTGATCTAGGTCTGTTGGGTATCTCGGTGCCTGAAGAATTCGGTGGTATGGGAATGAGTTTCAATACTTCTATGCTCATCGCAGATATCATAGGAGCTGCCGGATCCTTTTCTACCACTTATGGTGCCCATACAGGCATTGGTACTTTGCCTATTTTGTATTATGGAAACGAAGAACAAAAAGCCAAGTACCTTCCAAAACTGGCTACAGGTGAATGGGCGGCATGCTACTGCCTAACCGAGCCTGATGCAGGTTCTGATGCCAACAGTGGTAAAACCAAAGCGGTATTGACAGATGATGGTAAGCATTATATCATCAATGGACAGAAGATGTGGATTTCCAATGCTGGTTTTGCAGATATCTTTATAGTCTTTGCCAAGATAGAAGATGATAAAAACCTGACGGCGTTTATTGTCGAAAAGGGTTTTGGAGGCTTGACGATGAATGAAGAAGAGAAAAAGATGGGTATAAAAGGTTCTTCAACCCGTCAGGTCTTTTTCAATGACTGTAAGGTTCCGGTGGAAAACATGCTTTCTGATAGACAGAATGGATTTAAAATCGCTGTGAATATCCTCAACATCGGCCGAATCAAATTGGGTGCGGGCGTTTTGGGAGGATGTAGAACGGTAGCTTCTTACGCCGTAAAATACGCAACCGAAAGAAAGCAGTTTGGTGTATCCATTGGTACATTTGGCGCGGTAAAGCAAAAGCTGGCTGAAATGGCTGTTAAGATTTATGCCTGTGAATCCCTTTGTTACCGTGCTGGTCAGGACATTGAAGACAGGATGGAAGCCATATCCTCAGAAGGACTGACAGATGCTGAAGCCAAACTGAAAGCCCTGGAGCAGTTTGCTATTGAGGCGGCCATTGCCAAGGTACATGGCTCGGAGGTTTTGGATTATGTAGTAGATCAAGGTGTGCAGGTTTACGGCGGTATGGGTTATTCTGCCGATGCACCAATGGAAAGGGCATACAGAGATGCCCGTATCTCCAGAATATATGAGGGTACCAACGAAATCAACCGTATGTTGATGGTAGGCATGTTGCTCAAGCGTGCGATGAAAGGAGAAATTGATCTTTTCGGACCGGCCATGGCAATTGGAAATGAATTGACTTCGGTACCGAGTTTCGAAAGTATTGATACTTCAGAGCTTTTTGCAGCTGAAAAAGAAGTAATCAAAAACCTGAAGAAAGTATTCCTGATGGTAGGTGGTAAGGCCGCCATGGCCTTGCAGGATAAAATTGATTCCGAACAGGAAATCATGATGAACCTTGCCGATGTGATGATCGAAATCTACGCAGCTGAATCTGCTATTTTGAGAACTGAGAAATTGGTTTCTATCAAAGGAGAAGAGGCATGCAAGCAGCAGATTGCCATGTCTAGGGTATACTTATTTGAAGCAGCAGAAATCATCCAATCCGCAGCCAAAGAAGCCATTGCATCTTTCGCCAAAGGAGATGAGCAAAAGGTGATGTTGATGGGGCTTAAGCGTTGGACAAAAGCAGACTTGGTCAATACCAAAGAACTGAGAAGAGAGATCGCAGATTTCATGATTGAGAAAGGTAAATACCCTTTTTCTTGATTTCGGTGTCTTGAAATAAAATCTTCATCGGAAAGCCTCGGAATTTATCCGGGGCTTTTTCTTTTTCATCCCAAACCACCTGTCTGAATAGATTTTTGTCAAATAGGAGGAATTCGATAGATTTGTTTATGGTTAAGAATTTTATCAGTTGATTTATATTCCAATACTTAATTTTGAGCATAAACAATAAACCATGTCAGACAAACAGCTCAACAGGAGAAATTTCCTCTCCCAAACTTTAGCACTTACAGGTGCTGGTTTGATCGCTCCATCCATTGGGTTTGGCCACAAGCTAAACCTTCCTTTTAGCAATACGCCATTTGCCCAAAACACTTTTAAAAATGTCCGCTTAGAAACTGCATTTATAAGGGATGAGATAGAGGTGATTGCCACTGAGACCGGGCTATTTACCATAGAGGTGGAAGATGGAAAAATAAGTAAAATTCTTCCCAATAATCCAGCTGCAGATGCCATTGATGCGCAAGGATTGCTGATGCTGCCAGCCATGAAAGACATGCATATCCACTTGGACAAAACCTACTATGGTGGAGCATGGAAAGCCAGGGAAAGTAAATTCCGTACTGTAAAAGAACTTATCGAACATGAGAAGGAAGTCATTCCTACCCTATTGCCACACTCAACAGAGCGGGCCAAAAAGCTGGTCGAATTGCTACAGTCCAAAGGGACTGACTTTGCGAGGAGTCATGTCAATATAGAGCCTACTTCTCAACTGGATTCTTTGAAGAATCTACAGAAAGCACTGGAGGTAAAAGAGTCGGGTTTTGGAGCAGAACTGGTTGCCTTTCCCCAGCATGGCGTCTTTTATTCAGGATCTCAGGACTTGATGAAGGAAGCGGCAAGCATGGATATTGATTTTATCGGTGGGGTGGACCCTTTTTCCATTGATGGAAATATTGAAAAGACCATGGATTTTACTGTTCAATTGGCCCTGGATTATGGTAAGGGGCTTGATATACACTTGCATGAAACAGGTGAGTCAGGTCTGCAAACAGTGCAATATTTGATTGCGAAGGTCAACGAAAACCCTATACTCAAGGGAAACACCTACCTCAGCCACTGTTTTATTCTCGGTGCCTTGGATGAGAATACTTTAGAGGCTACCTGCGAAGCCCTCGCAGAAGCTCAGATAGGCATTACTACCACTGTTCCGATTGGATACAACGTAATGCCCATCCCTAAGCTGATGGAATATGGCATACCAGTCATGGCAGGTACCGACTGCGTCACTGATCATTGGCAGCCTTTTGGTACGGGCAGTATGATGGACAAAGCCAAGACCATGGCCGAACTTTACCGCTATAACCATGAGTTTGGCCTTTCCAGGTCATTAGGGATTGGTACCAAAGGAATCACTCCATTGGATAAGGACGGCAAACAAGTTTGGCCAAAAGAAGGAGATGAAGCCAGTTTCAATTTGGTGGATGCCTCCTGTTCAGCCGAGGCAGTAGCGAGGTTATCCCCTCTTAAGAAACTGTATCACAAAGGAAATTTGGTATTTGAGGCTGAAAG
>NZ_REBN01000223.1 GCF_007692705.1 Mongoliibacter sp. | reverse complement strand
AATTCTTCGTCAAAATCCAAGGAATAAACTCTTGCCTGGCTGCTATCGTTCTTTGCAATGCCAACTATCATTTTTTTGTCGATAGCGGCGGGCATTACAAAGCCTTCGTTATAATCTGTATGTTCTCCGATGAGGTTGATCCTGCCAGGAGAATATACCAATAATGGAGTTTTGTCGAAAAGGGCTTTAAATTTTTCTTCGATCAGGTTTTTCATGGCATGATGTCAAAAAGAAATGAAGTACTGGACTCAAAAACCTCTCCCTTATCAAGCACAATGCTTGGAAAATGTTCTTGGTTATGGCTGTCAGGAAAATACTGAGCTTCCAGACAAATGGCAGATCTTTTTCCAAAAGAAATATCCTTTTTACCCTTAAACGAACCATTCAGGTAGTTTCCTGTGTATACCTGTAAGCCTGGGGAAGTAGTAAGCAATTTCAATCTCCGGCCACTTTTTGTATCAGTCAGAATAGCGGATTCTTGTTCATCATTTAAAACAAAGCAATGATCAATTCCCCCGGCGAGATTGATTTGCTTGTCTTTTGACGCTAAAGTTGCACTGATTTTTTTTGGAGTGTTAAAATCGAAGACTGTGTCCTTAACCGATTGAAGTTCGCCTGTAGGAAGGCTTTTTTCATTCATTGGAAGGAATTTGTCTGCATTCACCTGGAATATGTGGTCTTCTATGCTGGTTTGAAAATCTCCACTCAAATTAATGTAGAAATGGTTGGTGGGGTTGAGAACTGTTTTTGAATCTGATGTAGCAGCATAACTTATAGTCAATTTCCCCGTCAAATCCAGCTTATAAGTAACCTGAATGTCTACAGTTCCAGGATAATTCTCCTCTCCGTCAGGGCTTTTATATGAGAATGTAACAGAGGCAGCTGTATCAGTTTGATTCGTTTCAAACTCCCATACTTTTTTATCCCATCCCTCAATACCACCATGAAGGTGGGTATTTCCTTGGTTTGGAGGAAGATTGAAAGTTTTACTGTCCAAGGAGAATTTGTTATCTGTAGCCCTGCCAGCGATACGGCCTACTGTGGCCCCTAGGTAACAATAATTGTTCAAATAATCCTTCTGAAGGAAACCATCTAGCGTATCAAAGCCAAGCAGGACATCTTCCATCATCCCATTTTTATCTGGAATAAAAAGGTGGGTCCAAGTGGCTCCGTAATTCATTACTGAAAACGATATTTTATCGGGGATTGAAATGGTAAAAATGGTAATCTCTACACCATTTGGTAATACACCAAAAGGTTGACTGGTCAATAATGGTTTCATGTGTTTATAATTTGTTTTTCAGAAATTACCCCGATGGATCGGGGCAGGCTATGGAATCTCGCCACCCCGATAGCTATCGGGGTCATCCCTTGTGTGATCCCGTAGGTACGGGATCATGCTCGATTTCATAGGTTTTTGAGGGTTCAATCGTAACTTCAGGAAGGATTGTTTTTCTTCGAGGAATTTCTTTCTACCAGAGTGGTTAAGAGTACAAAAGACTGCGGATCATCAGAGACAGTTTCATCAAGTTGGTCTAAGAGGTGGTTGGTCGCAATCTGTCCCATCTCATAGCCTGGCTGGGATACTGTAGTCAATGAAGGCTCTACAACTGCAGAAGTAGGGTTGTTGGTAAATCCTGCAAGTGCAATATCTTCAGGGATTTTGACTCCTTCTTCCTTCAGTGTAATCATGATATCTATTGCGAGTGGATCAATCATAGCAAAAATCGCATCAGGCCGATCATTCTCCTTAAGCATATCCAAGGTTACTTTTCTGTTCATTTCAGTAGTAAGGTCAGTAAAATAAACCCTACTTTCTTTTTCAGAAATACCGTACTCAGCCAAAGCCTCAAGGTAACCTTCCTTTCTTTTTTTACTGATATATAAATCCGTTGGGCCTGAGAAATAAGCTATTTTTTTACAGCCTTGTTTGAGTAGGTGGTTGACCACTAAATAAGCACCATGTGCATCATCTACGGTCACTTTAGAAACTGGAATCTCCTCAGTTACCCTGTCAAACATGATAAAAGGGATTTCCCTGTCATACAATTCCTGAAGGTGTTCATATGACTTGGTTTCCCGACTAAGGGATATCAATAGTCCATCAACCTGGGAAGAAACTAGCGTTCTTAAATTAGCTTTCTCCTGTTCAAAGGATTCGTTAGATTGACAGATCATGATATTGTAGCCCCTCTTATAGGCTGTATCCTGAATGCCGCTGATATTACTGGAGAAGAAGTGTGAAGTCAGTTCGGGCACTATTACCCCTAAGACCTTACTCTTACTTATCCGTAGACTTTGTGCAAGTAGGTTGTATTGGTAATTCATGCTTGTGGCCATTTCCACAATTCTCTTTTTGGTGTCCGGGTGCAATTCAGGAGAATCCTTCAATGCCCTGGATACTGTGGAGACGGAAACACCCAGTTTTTTGGCAATTTCCTTCATGGTTACCTGATGGCCCTTTTTCATGATTTTATGGTTTATAGAAATTTATTCTTGGTAAATGGTGAACAATACCGTTTGTCCCACTGCTTTCAAAGATCTTTTATCAATCAGATCCATATTATCGGCATGGGTGTGGTGGTAATGGCCAAAGCCGTAATCAGGAGAGAATTCGACAATATTGATCATCGGGATGCCTGCATTTCTATTGACAAATACGTGATCATCAATGATCTCCGGAGCATCTCTCATGACAAAGAAGTCTGAATATCCCAATTCTGAAGCGAAATTCCATACTTTATTCACAATGTTTTTGGCATATTGCCTAGAGTAGCCTTCTTTGTAAAACCTTGCTCCTTTGGCACCTACCAAGTCTACCAATATTCCATAGTAAGCATTATATCCGCTCTGATGTTTATTTTTTGACCAATGCTGAGAGCCTAGGCACCACCAGATCTGATTCGAATTTCGGATATTTGAAAACTCAGGCTCACCGTCATCCTCTCCATCAAAAAGAATAAAATCAATTCCGACATCAGGCTGATTTTGATCTGACGTAATGATTCTTGCTATCTCAAGTAATACTCCAACTCCTGAACCTCCATCATTAGCACCATCTATTGGTTCATCAATTCTTTCAGTATCCTTGTCTGCAATTCTTCTTGTATCCCAGTGCGCTGCCAGAAGAATTCTTTTGGAAGCTTCAGGTTTGTAAGATGCTATGATATTGGATAAATCCCATTTTAAGCCGTCATAAGTAGTCGCCTGAAAATCCTGTGTCTGCACTTGGAGTCCAAAAGATTCCAATTTCTGGATCAGCCAATCTCTCGTGTCTCTATGCCCTTGTGTGTTGGGAACTCTTGGCCCGAAATCTACTTGCTTTTGTATGTAAGCATATGCTGAATCAGCTGAAAATTCGGGGACTTCCTTATATACTATAGGCTCTTGGCTGGTTTCTGACGTTTTTTCAGTTCCGCATGACCAAATGAATAATAGTCCAACAAAAACTAAATAGTGTCTATTCTTCATATGCCCAATCAATTTTATCTTTCATATCTTTTACTACTATGCCCAGACCTTTTAATGCTGCCCTTATTTCATCTACCTTATTGTAATTGCGGGCAGTCTTTGCTTCCGAGTAGACTTGAAGTAGGGCTTCTAATAAAGCTTCTTGATTATTTGTTTTCTCCTCCTCAAGGCCCAGAATTTCTGTAATAAATACCCTATAGGTTTCTATAAGAAGATTGAAGGTTTCCTGTCCTAGTTGGCTAGGATGTAGTTGGCCGGTATGCAGAGAGTTGATTTTTTTCAATAAGTTGAATAAATGGCCTATAGCCTGTGCCGTATTGAAATCATCATCCATGGAACTGTAAGCCTGTTGGATACTCGATTTAATTTGATTGATTTGATTTTCATCAAGAACAATATTTTCATCTTCCAAAAAAACCAGTTTCTTACAGGTTCTAAGACCATTGATGATTTTTTTATATCCTTTTTGCGCAGCTCTCAAGGCCTCATTGGAAAAATCCAAGGTCGAGCGATAATGCGCGGTAAGGATAAAATACCGAATGGTCATTGGACTGTAGGCCTGATCCAATAGTTTGTGTTTACCGGTAAATAATTCTTGAAGAGTGATGAAATTCCCCAATGATTTCCCCATCTTTTGTCCGTTGATGGTGATCATGTTATTGTGCATCCAATATTTGGCCGGATCTTGATGATTGCAAGCGTTACCTTGAGCAATTTCACATTCGTGGTGTGGAAACATCAAATCCATACCCCCTCCATGTATATCGAAGTGCTTTCCAAGATATTTGGAAGACATAGCTGTACACTCTAAGTGCCAGCCTGGAAAACCGATTCCCCATGGTGACTCCCATTTCATTAGGTGTTCAGGGGCTGCATTTTTCCAAAGTGCAAAATCAACGGCATTTCGTTTTTCACCTTGACCATCCAATTCTCTGCTTCCACTCATCAAATCATCCAATACCCTTCCCGAAAGCTTACCGTATTGTTTTTGTTCATTGTATTTCAATACATCGAAGTAAACTGAACCATTGATTTCGTAAGCCAAGCCTTCATTAAGAATTGCCTGCACCAAGGAAATCTGTTCGGGTATATGGCCTGTAGCTCTTGGCTCTATGTTTGGTTTGTAGGTATTGAGCAAATCCATGTCTCTATGATAGCTGTCGGTATATTGCTGCGCTACCTCCATTGGTTCCAATTGTTCCAATTTGGCTTTTTTCGCAATTTTGTCTTCACCTTCATCAGCGTCACCGGTAAGATGTCCTACATCAGTTATGTTTCGCACATACCGTACCCTGTAGCCAAGGTGCTTTAGGTATCTGTTTACTGTGTCAAAGGTGATAGCTGGCCTCCCATGTCCTAAGTGAGCATCTCCGTAGACCGTAGGTCCACAAACGTACATTCCTACAAAGGGTGGGTTTAAGGCTTCAAAAACCTCTTTTTTTCTACTTAAGGTGTTATATATCTTGAGTTGGTGCTGTTTCATTTTTTCAAAGTGAAAAGTCCTTTTACCAGGCCTTTTGGATTAAGCTAATTACTAAACCGCAAAATAGCGTATAGAATTCGTTAAAAGAAAGAAATGTCTCTTCTGAGCTTATTTTCGTAAGATTTGTATTTTCTTTTTCAAATGCTGAACATCCTTAATCTCTGATTTTCACTTTTAATAATTAGTAATTTTTGGTAGTTTAAAGGGATTGAAAGAATGTAATACCCATAGTTTTTATCTATTGGTTTTTAATAATGATAAGCATTATCTTTTGACTTTAATTGAAAATTAATACTAACAATAAACTAACCTAATTATTTATTATGGCAGAAAAAGATTTAAACCCCAATGGTCCGACAAGCTACAATATGAATAGTAGTGGTAATGGCTCAGCTGAAGGAGATATCAGCAAGTGCCCGTTTCATAACGGAGAAATGAAGCAAGTAGCCGGCGGAGGGCCAAACAATCACGACTGGTGGCCTAATCAGCTCAAGTTGAATATACTCAGACAGCATTCAAGCAAATCCAATCCTATGGATCCGGATTTTAATTATGCTGAAGCTTTCAATTCCTTGGATTTGACCGAAGTGAAGGCTGAAATAGAAAAAGTCCTGACTACTTCCCAAGATTGGTGGCCTGCAGACTATGGGCATTATGGACCTTTTATCATCAGAATGGCCTGGCATAGTGCAGGTACCTATAGAGTAACTGATGGAAGAGGTGGTGGAGGTACCGGCTCACAAAGATTTGCCCCTTTGAACAGCTGGCCTGACAATGCTAACCTGGATAAAGCCAGATTACTGCTATGGCCAGTAAAGCAGAAGTACGGCAATAAACTTTCCTGGGCCGACTTGATGATTCTAGCCGGTAACGTAGCACTGGAATCCATGGGTCTGAAGACCTTCGGTTTTGGTGGAGGACGAGAAGATATCTGGGAGCCTGAGGAGGATGTGTATTGGGGGTCTGAGACAGAATGGCTCGGAGACAAAAGATATACTGATGATAGGGAGCTGGAGAATCCTTTGGGTGCTGTTCAAATGGGCTTGATTTACGTAAACCCTGAAGGGCCCAATGGAAAACCAGATCCATTGGCAGCAGCAAAAGATATTCGTGAGACTTTTGGCAGAATGGCCATGAATGATTACGAAACAGTAGCTTTGATTGCTGGTGGTCACACATTTGGTAAAACCCATGGCGCTGCTGACCCTGGGAAATATGTCAGTCGCGAGCCGGCAGGGGCTTCTATTGAAGAAATGAGCATGGGCTGGAAAAATTCCTTTGGCAAAGGACACTCCGAAGATACCATTACTTCAGGATTGGAAGGTGCTTGGACTACTTCACCTACCAAATGGAGCAATAATTACTTTGAGAACCTTTTTGGTTTTGAATGGGAACTTTACAAAAGCCCAGCAGGTGCTCATCAGTGGAGGCCAAAAGATGGTGGGGGTGCAGGTACAGTGCCTGATGCACACGATCCAAATAAAAAGCATGCACCTTTCATGTTGACCACAGATATTGCCTTGAAGGAAGATCCCGATTATGAAAAGGTATCGAGACATTTTTATGAAAATCCAGATGAATTGGCGGATGCATTTGCAAAAGCATGGTTTAAACTTATTCACAGGGATATGGGTCCAAAGTCTCTTTATTTGGGACCTGAGGTGCCTGAAGAAGATTTGATATGGCAAGATCCAATTCCTGCCGTAAACCATGAGTTGGCAGATGAATCTGATCTCCAAGGATTGAAGGAAAATATCCTTGCTTCGGGATTAAGTGTGTCTGAGCTGGTCTTGACCGCTTGGGCTTCTGCTTCGACGTATAGAAATTCTGATAAACGTGGGGGAGCCAATGGGGCACATATCCGCTTAGAACCCGCCAAAAACTGGGAAGCCAACAATCCTGAGCTTTTGGAGAGGGTATTGGATAAACTCGAGAGTATTCAGGAAGAATTCAACAGTAATGCCGGAGGGAATAAAAAAATCTCCATCGCTGATCTGATTGTCTTGGGTGGATGCGCAGCTGTAGAGAAAGCAGCCAAGGATGCAGGTTTTAATGTAAGTGTGCCATTTAAACCAGGGAGAATGGATGCTTCTCAGGATCAGACAGAAGTGGATTCTTGGGAATTTCTAAGGCCAAGAGCTGACGGATTCCGCAACTATATAATGGCAAATTGTCCCGTAAAGGCGGAAGACCTTCTCGTAGATAAAGCACAGTTGATGACCTTGACGGCACCTGAAATGACAGTGTTGGTAGGTGGAATGCGTGTCTTAGGAGCAAATTTCGATGGATCAAAACATGGGATATTTACCAAAACTCCTGGCAAATTGACCAATGATTATTTTGTTAATTTACTCGACTTGAACACTACTTGGAGGGCAACAAATGATTCAAACAATGTATTTGTGGGCAGCGATCGCAAAACTGGCGAGCCGAAATGGACTGGTACGAGAGTAGATCTTATTTTTGGATCAAATTCCGAGTTGAGGGGTATTTCCGAGGTTTATGGCAGTTCAGATAGCAAGGAAAAATTCGTGAGGGATTTTGTAGCAGCCTGGGATAAAGTGATGAGTTTGGACAGGTTTGACCTAAAATAATATGAATTTCAGATAAAAAAAGAAAAAGTGGTTCTCAAATGGGAACCACTTTTTTTGTGTCAAATTCAAATGTGAAATAATAATTTTATAACGTTTTGGCGATTGGCGAAGATGCGTATTTCGAAGCACTAAACTGTCAACCCAGTACAAAAGTTGATACGAGGCAGAATGTTCAATTAACCACTGAACCCGCTTTTTTGCCAAATGCCTGTTGTTATATTTAGTTAATTTTTCTTTTCGTTAACCCATTCATTTATGTTGTATCTTAAAGCACTTAAAGGGATAGAACCATTTTCTAATATTTTAGAATGAAACTGCTTTATGTTGAACTTTTCACCCAAATTTTCTTCTGCCATTTTACGTAGTGCTTTTATCTCCTCCCCACCAGCATCATAAGAGATCAATTGTGCAGGCCAGACAATACTTCTTTGGTATAGCATTAATGCTATATCTTCGCTATATCCAGATTCCATCACCAAGCTGATCACTTGTTCTTTAGACCAACCTTTTGTGTGTAATCCAGTATCAAACATAAAACCTCTAGCTGGCCAGGCGCGTCTTCCTATAAGGGATAATTTACTTTCATACAATCCCATTTCTTCTGATAATTGTTCGCCATATCTTGCCCAGCCTTCATCATAACTCGCCAGTTTAATAAACTTGGAAACAGGATGTAGCCCTTTAATATCTTTTGCTATGCCTACTTGAAGATGATGACCGGGATATGCCTCGTGAAATGCAAGTATTTCATTATCGCTCCTTTTTTGTTGGGTTGGGTTTTTTAAGTTGATTCTGTAATAAGCGGGCTTGTCTTCTGTGGCAGGTTCATAACTTCCCGCACCAGATTCGTGGGCTTCATAGGGTTTTATAATAACTTCTGTAGATGGTAGAACAGCAAACCACTTTTCAGATTCAGTTTTGGCCTTTGAAAGCAGTTTTGTGTTGACGGCTAAAATCTCTTCAGCTGAACTAAAATTATTGGAGGGATCGTTATTCAGTCGTTTTATGATTTCAGAAAAATCGTCTGTTTCATAAACTTCAAAACCAATTTTAGAAACAGCTGCTTTGTTTTCGTTCACAATTTTTTGACCCAATTGAAATAGTTCTTCGGCAGACTTGTTCGTGGTGGTCATTGCTCTGATATAAGCTTGATAACAATCACCCCCATTAGGCAGTGCCGTAACGGCAACTTTATCTCTTGCATTCGCCAGATATTCTGATACCAAATAATCTTGGTATTTTGAAAGACTTGGCAGAATGGTTTGCTTCACTAAGGCTTCCCAATCTTCTTTAAATTTAGGGTCTTCATCTCTTATGGCAGGCGACATGAATGGCGATTTTTCAATACTGTAGTCCTGTAATACTTGAAGTTGCGCAATCACAAGATCAACTATTTCCTTTGGCATCGTATATCCTTCTTCAATTCCTTTTTTTAAATTACCTATTTCGGTATCTACAAATGCCGGTAATTTGTTCCACCGCTCAAAAGCTTGGCTACGAAGCTTTGCGCTACCCACGGGCTGAAATTCCACCAATCTAACCCATTGCGATTGCCATCCATTTAAATGATTTACATTCCAAAGATTCCGTTTGCAAATTCGTAAACCGATATTCGCCTCAAGTTCTTCCTTTAACAACCAATAGGTAATTCTATCCTTCTGTTCTGAAATTTGATCGACTTCCAATTTAGACAGTTCAATATACAGACTGTCTTGATATTTTTCCCACCGAGATACTTCTGCTAATTCATTAGAGGTAATTCCATTATGTTCAGTTAGTTCAATATCTACATAATAGGCCCGTTCTGGGAATGTTTCTAAAGTCCTTTCGTAATACGAATCCGCTAATTCAATAATTGAAGGAGCACTTGTATTTTTTTGTGTGTTGTCTGAACAACTAATAAATGCAATGAGTCCAATTAAATAAAGATTATTTTTCATATTTATATTTATTTACAACGTGGTTCAGCTACCCGAAGGTGGTGATTTCGCAACACTTCACTGTCAATCAAGCATAACTCGTTCCGCCATAGCGGGAAACTTTGATAGAACTACGACTTGTCCTGCCTTAGCGGGCAAGCTTGGCCGGCAGGCATATTTAACCACTGAACCGCCACTTTTGGGTAGGTGCTGTTGAGTGTAGTGTATCTTTACTCGAACTATTTTTCAGGACTATAAAGTATTTTTAATGTTCTGTTTATCATTGCAGCTATTACAGATGTATGCGTCTCGTTTTCGAAAACATGAGTTGTAAGATGTAAACCGTTATAATTCTTGCTCCTAAGCGTATCAGTAAATTCATTTATCGCAAGTACCATTGATTTGGCCTCTAAACCACCTACTGACATAAAAACCTTTGCGGATAATTCTGTCTGGTTTTCTGAATATGATTTCTCAATGTCAAACATTACTTTGTTGTCCCACCATAAAGATGGGCTGTTTATTCCATATTTTGAAAAAAAACCAGGGTTAGATAGAAGGCAATAGCTTACAAATAGCCCACCCATTGAATGGCCAGATATACCTCTGTCTGTGGTTGTTTTATATTCTTTATCAACAAATGGGATAATTTCGTTTTTGATCACATCAAAAAAAGTTGCAGCACCGCCCGATACCAATGAACCACTAGGCAATTCAAATGTTTCTCTAAAGACAGGGTTTTCATCGGTGATTGAATCTTTGGTAGGTGTAAAGTCTGTCCATCTATCTGTCTGCCAAGGTATAAAAGATTCCTCCCATTCGTAGCCAATTCCCACAATAATTATATTTTCCAGTTCTCCAAACATATCCATAATTGTTCTAGATGCGTGAGCGATTGGGAAACTGAAATTTCCGTCTAAAATTAAAAAAATAGGATAATGTGTTGTATCATTTATTGAATAGTTCTGGGGCAACGATATATTCAAATTATAGGTATGCCCATTGATTGTAGATTTTAAAACATGAGATTGCTGCTTATTGATAGTCGGTGAAGAATTTGTCTGTGCTAATAATTTATAACTCGAAACTGCAGAAATTAAAATCAGGAAAGCGATATTTTTTATATTAGTAGTATATATTTTCATCATATCGATTTTTGTTGATTATTTAATATCACACCGTGATTCAGCTTGGAGACGGCGGGCATTCATAGACGTTCCCTGCCAACCTACTCCTAACTTCATAAAGATACTGATTTTATATTTACTCTGAACCGCCCGCTGGATCCAAGGTGATGTTAGAGTGCGTTATTCCTTTCGAATGCTTACAGGAATGTTAACCCAATTCTTTTA
>NZ_REBN01000221.1 GCF_007692705.1 Mongoliibacter sp. | reverse complement strand
TGGAGGGTTTCAAGCCATTTGTCACCGTCTCCACCAAAAACCTCGGCGACAAAATACAAATCTCTATCAAAGACAACGGTTCCGGTATTCCTCCTGAAATCAAAGACAAAATCTTCCAACCTTTCTTTACCACCAAACCCACCGGTCAGGGAACAGGATTGGGATTGAGTTTGAGTTATGATATCGTGAAGGCGCATGGTGGGGAGATTAGTGTGGAATCCGAAAAAGCCCGCCCGGATGACCCGGTCGGACGGGGAATAGGCACCACCTTCACCATTACCCTACCCATCTGATTAAAAAACAAAGACTATGCATACCATCAAAAACACAATTTCGCTTCTTTTCACTTTTCTGTGGATCACCATCCCCGGGTTCCTCTCCGCCCAATCAGCTTTGGAGGAGGCAGGAAGACTTCCCATCAGCACTTACCTCCCTGAGAAATATAAGGGGGCTTACCAGGTATGGTCAGCCATTCAGAGTGAGGATGGGCTGATGTATTTTGGAACCTCAAACGGTCTGATAGAATATGACGGGGTAAACTGGAGAAATGTCTTTGGGGAGAATGATAGTAGAAACCATGTACGTTATTTGGCTAAGGATAAAAAAGGAAGGATTTTCTATGCAGGAACTGATGCATATGGATATTTGGAGAGGGATGCTAAGGGTGAAACGCAGCCGGTTTCTTTTCTTCATCTTATCCCCGAAGAATACCTTCCCCTTGGAACAATCTGGACGATCCAATTAAAGGATAATTATATCTACCTACAGGCAAGAGATAAAATTCTCAGGTTGGAGTTAAGTTTAGACCTTGAACTAAAGTCATTGAAAAACTGGAAAGCGGAAACAGCCTTTATGTATTCTTTCCTGTTGGATGATACACTTTTTATTCATCAGATCGAAAAGGGGCTGTATAAGTTGAAAGGGGAGGATATTGTCTTGATACCCGGCACAGAAGCCTTGGGAAGAGAAAGGTTAACGGTAATGCTTCCATATGGAAATGACAATAGCAAACAATATTTACTGGGCCATATCAATGCAGGATTTTATTTATGGGATGGGGAGCTATTGCAAAAGTTTCCTTCCCAAGTTGATCCCTACCTAAAAGGAGGGTCACAATTGTACAAGGGAGAATTACTGGATAATGGGGATTATGCCTTGTCTTTACTCGGAGGAGGATTCCTTATTATGAATTCCATAGGGGAAGTCATCAGGACTATCAACAAGTCTAATGGACTTCAGGCTGATAATGTAATTAGTGCCTATGAAGATCTTTCGGGAGGGTTGTGGTTGACCACAGATAAAGGAATGGCCCGAGTGGAAATCAATACTCCTGCATTGCTGTATGGAGAGGAAATTGGAATAAGTTCTTCAGTCAATGCAATTGAAAAAATCGGTGATGATTTGTTTGTAGGAACTACCAATGGTCTCTTGAAATTCAATGAAAAGGAAAAGACATTCCAACCTGCTCCAGGAACCAATACAGGACAATTATTAGATCTTTTAAAAGACGGAGAGGACTTGATTATTCCGGGAAATCAATTCCAGATTTTAAGAGCAGGTAAAATCATACCTCTTGAAAACCCAAAAAATAGAAGTTTTCCAAATGTTCTTTTTATTCAAAAAAATAATCCCAATATCCTCTATGTAGGGCACGGATCAGGTGTAGCTGTTTATAGCCGGGGATTGTTACCCGAAGTTCCCTGGGAATATCTTGGCGAAATTGAGGGCGTGGATCGTGATATTTACTACTTGAGAGAAAACAGGGAGGGAGAGCTTTGGGCGGGTACACGTAGTGGTTTTACCTTTCAAGTCAGTAAACAAGAAAATAACCTTGGCGGAACGGATCTGAATGCTTATAAAGTCAAAAGTTTTCAGATAGAAAATGGCTCTGGATGGATATCAGCTGTCAATGGAGAAATCTACGCTCAATCTTACTCCGGGCTTCAAAGGTTTTCAAAGGCTGATGGCGAATTTATAAAAGCTACAGAGTTTGATCAAATCGAAGCTAACATTATAGGAATAATAGAAGACCCTTTAAAAAGGGTTTGGGTAGGTACAAAAAGTAACGAGCCTATTCTTCTAATCCAAAACCCTGATGGAACTTACGAAAAAAATTCAAATCAGGGTTCTATGGGTCAATACTTGCCATCTAACAATTTTTTAGATGCAGACAGTAGTATGTGGTTTGTATCAAGCGAAGGTTTAATCCGATATGATCCTAAAAAAGAGGTCAGTACAGAAAAGCCGTTCTTTACGCTGCTCCGAAGGATAGAAACCAAAACAGATACCCTTGAGCTGATCCGATATGGAAGAGACCAAGGTCTGGAAGCAATAAGGCTGAAGGATAATTCCTATCGCTTTGAGTTTGCCGCACCCTATTTTGAGGAAGAAAAGAAAACCAAATACCAGACTTTTCTAGAGGGTTTTGACCCGGATTGGGTGGACTGGAATGATAACAAAGTCAAAGAATACACCAACCTGCCTCCAGCAAAATATAGATTTAGGGTAAGGGCACAAAATGCTGTAGGCAAAATCAGTGAAGAAGCTGTTTTTGCCTTTACCGTACTTCCCCCATGGTATGCTACTTGGTGGGCGTATTTGATTTATTTCATGATTCTCGCCTTGATTATTTTTGGCATTGTCAAATTTCAGTCAGAGCGCTTGCTAGCCAAAGAAAGAGAGCGGGCAAGAGAAAAAGAACTCGCCCAGGCAAAGGAAATTGAAAAGGCTTATCACAAACTTAAATCCACCCAAGCCCAACTGATCCAATCGGAAAAAATGGCTTCACTCGGAGAACTTACCGCCGGCATTGCCCATGAGATCCAGAATCCGTTGAATTTTGTGAATAACTTCAGTGAGGTGAGTGCGGAGCTGGTGGAGGAGATTCGAGAGGCGAGAAGCGAGAGACGAGAAGCAAAAGGTGGGATGCGAGATGAAAATGACGAGATGGAGGATGAGATTTTGGAGGATATCAAGCAAAATCTGGAAAAGATTCAGCACCATGGAAAACGTGCCGATGCCATTGTCAAAGGCATGCTGGAACACAGCAAATCCGGTTCTGGCGAGAAAGAACTGACCAACCTGAATACTTTAGCCAAAGAATACCTGAACCTGGCTTATCAGGGTTTTAAGGCCAAGAACAAAGATGGCGAAATCCAACTGATCACAGACTTCGATTCCTCCCTTCCCAAAATCGAGATTGTCCGTTCCGATATCGGTAAGGTGCTATTGAATATTGTCATTAATGCCTTTCAGGCCACAAACGAACCCTCCAAGGGTTTGAAACCCTTGGAGGGTTTCAAGCCATTTGTCACCGTCTCCACCAAAAACCTCGGCGACAAAATCCAAATCTCAATTTCCGATAATGGACCCGGTATTCCCGAAGCCATCAGAGACAAGATCTTCCAGCCTTTCTTCACCACCAAGCCAGCAGGGCAAGGCACAGGATTGGGATTGAGTTTGAGTTATGATATCATAAAGGCGCATGGCGGGGAGATTAGTGTGGAAAGCTCAGAAGGGAAAGGCACAGAGTTTATCATTCAAATTCCTCTTGTCTGATATAAACCTACTCCTAAGAAGAAGTAGGTTATCCCCTACTTCTTTGGCCTAAAAACCTTCACAATTCCCTCTTTACATTCCAAAAAAGGACCTTCTATCAAGTCAATGCAATATGGAACAGCAGGAAAAACAGCCTCCAAACACTGTCTGATAGCTGAAGGTTTACCAGGTAAATTGACAATCAAGGATGTTCCCAAAATCCCAGCAGTTTGCCTGGAAAGAATCGCAGTGGGCACATATTGCAGGCTTATTTGCCTCATCAACTCCCCAAAACCGGGGAGCATCTTTTGACAGACCTGTTCTGTAGCTTCGGGAGTAACATCCCTTGATGCAGGTCCTGTACCACCGGTAGTTACAATCAGCGCACACTGATCTTTTTCTGCCATCTCCCTCAAGCAGGATGCTATAAGCTCTTTTTCGTCAGGTACAATTTTGTAAACCGGTTCCCACTCATTTGACAAGACCTCTTCCAAAAATTTAATGATCTCTTTTCCTGATATGTCCTCATAAATATTGGCCGAAGCACGATCCGAACAGGTAAGTATTCCTATTTTAATTTTATCCATTTCAGTGATTATTCTTTCAATTTTATTTTTTTGATTTAGGGGCTTACTCGTCCCAGAAGCACAATTGCTTCCTTCAGAATCAAATATATGCAACACCGTTGCATATTTTGAATTGTATTGTATAATTTTACCCAAAATGAATTTCCAACCTGATACAAATAGCAAGAGAAAATCAGGTTAATTCATGGCATTTGGTAGACAAATATCCTATTATCAACCTAGTATCAATGAATATCATTTCAAAATATAATCCCAGCTATAATCAGGAATGTCGCTGACATGCAGGTTATATTCCCAAATCAAAATAATAAATGCAAAAACCGGAAAAAATCAAAGTTGTCATCCTCACAGGTTTTTTGGGCTCTGGAAAAACGACCCTGCTCAACAACATTCTGGCCAGTGAAAAGGATAAACTGAATTTTGTCATAGAAAATGAGTTCGGTAAAGTTTCGGTGGATAGCACTTTAGTCCAAAAAAATTACAACCAACTTTTTGAATTGAATAATGGCTGTATCTGCTGTTCACTCGATGCCGAATTGATAGAAGTATTGACCCAGTTGATTAAAGCCGAGCGGCAACCTGACTGTCTTTACATAGAAGCATCTGGAGTAGCTGATGCTGGGATGTTGGCCTCTGTTTTTAAAAGAGATGATGTCATGAAATTTTTTGACCTCACCCAGGTCATCTGCTTGGTGGATGCGGAGAATTTTGAAGACAGGATAAAAGAGGTTCCTGAAATGTACCGTCAGGTCATCGCAGCCGACAGGATACTGATCAACAAATCTGACCTTGTACAGTCTAAATACATATCAGAACTGGAGGCAAAATTAAAATCCCTCAATCCTTTTGCTGGGATTGAATCCATTGTAAACGGCCAGTTTGATGTCAATAATATCCCTAAGTCCACCATGTCCAATTTTTCTAAAATAGATCAGTTTGGAAGTATCGAAACCACGGCTGGACACAGGATGAAAAGCATTGCCATAGCCGTTCCAGAGGCTTTTGACAGGGACCAGTTGTATGCTGCACTTTCAGTGACATTATACCTGCATTACCATCAAGTATACCGAATCAAAGGTTTTGTAAAATTAGAAGGGGAAGAAAATCCCGTCCTCTTACAATCTACAGGCAATAAAGTCACCTTTACTTCCCAGTCTCCTATCGAGTCCCAAAAATACTTCCTGGTCTTTATTGGCAGGGATATAGAAAGAAAAGGCCTGGAAAGGATACTTTCACAGATTACTAAGAAAAAAATGTAAAGGAAATGGATAAATATGAATTGATGCTGAAAGAAAAGGGAATAAGACCCAATAAAAACCGGGTTGCTGTCCTCAGCAAATTGGCAGAAGAGGGAAAGGCATTTTCCCTTTGTACGATGAGTAAGGAGTTATTTGCTCAAATGGATCGTACCACCGTTTACCGCACCCTGACACTTCTAACCGAAAAACAGCTGATCAACAAAATTCCCTGTTCGGACGGAAACACCCTTTATTCGCTTCAAAATAAAAAAAGCGATGAGGTCAATACTACCCAATTCCGCTGTAAATCCTGTCAAAAAGTAGAGTCCCTGCCTACCCTGCCACAAGAATACCTTAAAACCATCTCCGATAAAATGATCAATTTAGATATGGTGGTCTTGGAGGGGTATTGCTGCACTTGTAGGTAGGCATTCCTCACCCAACCTTCTTCAATCTCGGATTGAGTTTGACTTTTCTTCCCTCTGAATTTTTCCTCATGCGCATATTGATAATTTCTACGGTTAAGGAGAAAAACACAGCAAAATAGATATAGCCTTTTGGCACTTCAACATGAAATCCTTCTACGAGTAGCATAAAGCCTATCAGTATCAAAAAGGACAGTGCAAGAATCTGTAGGGCTGGATGCTTATTGATGAAATTACTGATCTTGCCGGCAAAGGCAATCATGATACTCATGGAAATGACAACCGCAATGATCATTAGGATCACTTCATCCACTAGTCCTATGGCGGTCAAAATACTGTCAAAGGAGAACACAGCATCCAACAAGATGATTTGAAAAATCACTTTGGCTATGTTCTTTGTAGCATTTGCCTTGATTTCTTCTGCTTTACCTTCCATTTTGTGAGATATCTCAAGGGTGGACTTGAAGAGCAAAAACAAGCCTCCTCCTATCAAAATCAAGTCTTTCCCACTGGGTTCAAAGCCGAATACCGAAAACAATGGCTCATTGAATTTGATGATATAGGTGATACCCAAAAGCAAGCCTACCCGAAAAACCATGGCAAATACAAGCCCAATGATCCGGGCCTTTTCCTGCTGGGAGTGCGGAAGTTTATTGGAGATGATCGATATAAATATAATGTTGTCTATGCCCAGCACCACCTCCAAAAATGTCAAAGTGGTCAAGGCAATCCAAGTTTCAGATAATAGGAAAATTTCCATTGCTGTATATGGTCTTAAAAGATTATTTAAGTGTTTATATTATCTAAGGCTATCTTTCACCGAAAGAGGGAAACTTAAATTAAGGAGCTCAAATTGAGCCCCTGAATTGTACTATGCAGTCTGCAATTTGCTTTTATGACTCATCGCCTGTTCTCGGATCAACAGTTCCCATTTTTTGATCAGAACTGCCTCACCATTCAAGTCAGAATATTTATCACCATCATAAAACTCAAGACCCTGTATTTTCCGGTTGTGTTCATCGGTCATCGACAGAGTAAGTTTGTCCAGCACTTTATGGGAATTGGTCATATTACCCACCACATGTGCCGCCTCTTCAATAGCCACTTGATTTATTTTCTTAAGGTCTATCAGTACAGGAGAGGAATTGTCGAGGTGTTCACAATACACCAAAACTCCCTTTACTGTGTCTAAACCAATAAAATATTGATTTCTCCAAATATCCCGGATTTGAATTGTCAGGTTTTGGGATTGGATAAAATCCTCTATTTGCTTTAAAGCAAGGGCTTTTTTCTTGTTGATCTTCCGGCTTGCAAAGTAAAAAGGCAGCGCAAAGGCTATCATGGCTACCGCTGAAATAGCCAAGGTAATGATATCTATGTCAAACATGGTCTGGAAATGTGTTGTGGCAAACTAATGCCGTTGAAATGATTTTTTAAAGGGTGACATCCCTCAATCGGGAATACCTGAGTTCCCAAGCATTTGCTTAGGAATGAATCATTTCAGCTTTTACCAGAAAAAGTGGGAGGGAAATTTCAAAACCCTGATATCAAAAATCAAATCCACAAGCCTTGACAGGCTGATTTTGTTTTTGATTGAAGTTTCAAAATGAATTTGCTGTGCTTGAAAACCGGCTACAAAATCATGGGAAAGGGATTGGAAATGGGTATTTTGAGGAACAAGATGAATCTCTGTCTTCAAAATAATAGGCAAAGATTTGGTATAATCTCCTATAAAAACCTCTCCTAATTCAGATGACTCCTTTATTTGGTTATTTAAAACAAAGGCTTCTTCAGAAACATGCTGGAGCATAATTCCCTGAGCACCCATGAAGAGTGCGAAAAAAACACCAAAGCAAGTTTTAAGGAGGTTTTTCATGAAGGTTTTCAAATTGTCTTGATCATTTTTTATCCAAACAATTGACAGAGATTACTTGTCAATTTTAATACCATATTTTATGAATATCAGCTTTATCAGAATTTAAATTTTTAGCTATTTTGAAGATGTGTTATTTACTAGAAAAGCACTACTTGATTTATAAGATAAATTTGATTTCCAACCAGCGGCAAGCTGCATATAGCTTTTAATTTTTTGAACTAAAGATTAAAAATTCACAGGTGAAAATTTTTGAAAATAATATTACTGTTCTATATTTGTAGAACAATGTCTATAACACTAGAATATGAATCTTTCAAATGCTGAAGAGCAACTTATGAATCTGATTTGGGAAAAAGGAAGAGCCTTTATGAAGGACATCTTGGAAACTTATCCCGAACCCAAACCAGCGAGTACAACGGTTGCCACCTTATTAAAAAGGTTGCAGGAAAAAGGGGCTATCGCTTTTGAGTTGTATGGAAACTCCAGAGAATACTTTCCTTTGGTGGATAAGAATGATTACTTCTCCAAAAAGGTTAATGTTATGATCAAAGATTTTTTTAATGATTCACCAGCAGCTTTTGCCTCTTTTTTCGCCAAAGAGACCGCATTGGATAACCAAGAGTTGGAAGCGCTAAAAAAAATAATTGAAGAACAACTTAAATCTCAAAAGCCATGATCGCATTTATCATAAAGGCTACCATCTCATTGGCCATTTGTTATGCTTTTTACCGCTTTTTCTTGGTCAAAGAAAGCATGTTTCGGTTCAACAGGTTTTATCTGATTTTTGCAATCTGTTTTTCTCTGATAGTTCCTTTCCTTCAGATGCCATTTGATATGCCAATCAAGGAAAGTTTATTCCCTGAGAAAACATTGATGCTATCTGAAGAAAAATCAGAAAACAAGGCTAAAACCCTTTCAGCTGAGATTATTGTCTCGGAACATCTTGAAAAAGCAGACTCCGAACCAATCCAGGTAAATGATACTTTCAATTGGTTCAAATTTTTTCTGGGCATTTACCTCTTTGGTTTAACATTCTTTCTACTCAGATTTATAGTTCAACTTAGGCAACTGATCAGCTTGATCAGAGAAAATCCAAACATCAGAGAAAAAGACTTTACCTACATTTTATTGGAGCAAAAAACCCTTCCTTTTACCTTTTTGAATTTTCTGTTTCTGGAAAAAGAAGCATATCAAAATAAGCGGATTGAGGAAGAAATCCTTTATCATGAATTGGCCCATATCCGGCAAAAGCATACTTGGGATATATTGTTAGTGGAGTTAATGAAGATTGTCTTTTGGTTCAACCCCTTATACTTTCTCTATAAAAATGCCATCCAACTGAATCATGAATTCTTGGCAGATGCAGCGGTAAATTCCAGATTCCAGAACAAAACCGCCTACCAATGGCTACTCTTCAATAAAGTAGCAAGCCAGGAAGTAGACCTATCGATTAGCAGTCCATTTAATTTTTCCTCCACCAAAAACAGGTTAATCATGATGGGAAAATCCAGCTCAAGGTTTAAAACCAAATTGCTCAAATCTATCTCTGCTGTTCTTGTGGGATTCTTATTGATTTCCTTGTCTGCAAGCCAGTCATTTGAAGCGGTTCCTTTTGGAGCACCTAATGACTATGAGCAAATCCTTGCTAAGGCATTTCAAGAGGATAATCCATTTTATTTGAATTTGAATCAATTAGACCTGACTTCACTCCGAAAAGCCTACCTGGCCTTGGATGAGGACGAAAAATATAAGGTTACAGAGTTTCCGTTTTTTGATGATTTGACCTTTGAAAAATTAGTGGAACTTCAAAAAGCCTATCCGAAAGTAAGAACCAGCATTCTTTATGAAACGCCTCCGGAAAAAAAGATCATCAAACAGGAAGTTTACGATGAATGGAAAAAAACCAAAAAAATCACCTTAACTATTGATGATCAGGAAAAAGATATCGAAGCTTTAAATAATTACCAGCCAGAGGACTTTGCCATATTTGTAGTGCGTGAAACAGAGAAGAAAGGGTTTTTCAAGAAACCTGCCTACAGTGTTTCATTGATGACCCATGAATATTACCATGGTAAGTATTATCAATCCCAGAAAAAAATCCGCCTCATTCAGGCTGAATACCCCAATGAGGACAAAGTTCAGGTCAATTATTGGATAAAACATTTTGCAATGAAGAATGGCCAGATTACCAAGTTTATTCCTGGAAATTATGAGGCCTCAATCTTTCATCATTTTAGGACAATTGATACTACCCAATTGGATTCAGAAAAAAGCAATGGCATAAATTATATTTCTAAAGAAAACATCTCAATAATAATAATTAGTGCCGAGGACGGAACAATAACTTCAATGCAACTGCCCAGTATTTAATACGAGGCAGTTGCATTTAGTTTTAGGGCTAATAGACTATTCCTGAGTCCGGAAACAGCAATTAAAATCCAAATCCAATATATAACTGGGCTACAGCATTTCTGGAATTATTGGTAAGGTTACGTGCCATTCCTTCTTTGCCCACTTGTCGCAAACCATAATTGTATCTTGCTCCAATTGTAACATTGCTTATATCAAAACCTACCCCTGCCAATAAACCATAATCCATTGAATTAAAATCATCATTGTTCAATTCAATGGTACTTATTGTGGTAAGATCAGAAGTTCTAAGGTTTTTAACATTTGCGGAAACCAGGTACGATACGTAGGGGCCGGCATGGATGTTTAAAGGTCCTAAATTAATGGCCATCGCAAGGGGTAGCTGAATGTAATTCAAATTATACCTTACCTGTCCTTCCCTGATTCCTAATACACTTCCTACTGTACTTCCGCCGTAAGAAATTTTAGAGCCTACATTTGTGTAAAGCAACTCCGGCTGGAAGGCTAAAAAGTTGGTTACAGGTATCTTAGTGAAAATTCCGAAGTGAAGCCCTACTTTCATGTTTTCATCCTCCACGGTAGGTTGGTCTACGAAGAATTGGGATAAATTGGCGCCACCCTTAATCCCTATTCTAGGTCCGGGATTATTGCTCTGTGCAAACCCATGGGATGTAAACATCATTAGGAGTAAGGATATTCCAATCCCTGTTAAAAGATTAAATTGAGGTAACTTTATCATGGCTATATATTTGATTAAATTAAAACTAATAACTTAAATAAGTGAATGTGTTTTATTAA
>NZ_REBN01000128.1 GCF_007692705.1 Mongoliibacter sp. | reverse complement strand
ATAAAAACCCCAAGTCTAAAAATCAGGTTATTGAAAATATAGGATTCCTCTCTGATGGACGAAAATCCCGGTGGTAATCCAGGAAGCGGTGGACCTTCACCTCTGACACCTTCAAAAAAGTAAGCGTGCTGCCTCCTGTAAGCCAGAGAAAAGGTGTAGTCTCTTTTGCCTGACTTGCTTCTGATCCTCCAGCCTATATTGGGGCTGATCATCAGCCCTCCTTCATACCATTGTTCACTGAAATTGTCCTGAACCCTTTTTTCTAAAAATGCTGAGGCATATCCCAAATCCATTCCGTAAAGGAACTTCGGTTTGCTATTGATATTTCCTGTGCCTCTCCATCCAAAGGCAATAGGTACTAAAGCAAAACCCGGATAGGTGTCCATTCCAAGCAAAACTCCTAAGGCATGTTTATCATGGATATGTACTCCATTAAGTGTCTGAAAGGAAAAGTTTATTCTTGTTTCCAGCTCCTCGTTCCAGGTCTTGACCTGGCCGAAGGATGGCCCCATTTCTGTATGACTGAAAAAACTGCCTTGCTGAGCCAAAAGTCCCCCCGACAAAAAGAGCAATAAGCAGAAAGTAAGGTGAATAAATCTCATGATTTACACGATAACTGGATTCTTGACTTGTACACAGCTCAGTTTATTAAGCTGGGCAGGATTACTGTAATCAAACTGACAGACTCCATCTGCACCTATTACAATCAGGGATTTGGGTCCCGCAATGATATCTACGGATTTCATATTTTTCAAAAATTCCAACTGATTGGCATCAATGGCCCTGACATCAGATACATTGAAGCTTTTGAGTCCATGTTTTCCTTCTGCCAGATAAAGATAGTTTTCAAAAAGAGAAAGCCCATGGGGATTGAGCATAGGATAGGCCTTGACCAGTTTTGGAGCGTAGAGGTTTTGAATGTCCAGGACATGGAGTTCGTCCACTCCAAACCGGCACATCGGACCTGACCTTAAGGTGACGAATGCAAATTCTTCATTGACAACTACAGGATCACATGCGGTAATGTGCTCATAGACTGACATCCTCTGTGGATCCGATGGATTACTGGCATCATAGATAAACATGCCTGTGGTGGATCCGATAAACAGTTTCTCCTGAAAAGGGAATATGGTTTCGATTCCCCATCCCAGATTGATATTCTTAAGATGTTTAGGATTATCAGCCTCTAGGACATCAAAAACCCTCAAGCTATAATCATCCACAGCATACAAATGGCTACTCTGTAAGGTAAACCTTGCCATGGATCCACCTTGTCCATAGCTTTGAGAGGCCGAATTTCTAGTTGAAGCAGCTGCATCCATGGCCATCCACATTCCCGGTCTGCCCTGCCATCCCCACATAAATTCTGAGTCAGAAGTCATCACAGTATCTTTAAAAGTCAGGATTGTCGATCTGCTCATATCTGAGTACATGTGTTCAAATACATCCTCTACCCTTTCTACCAAATTGATATTTCTGATGTTGCTGATGTCAAAAACTAATAAATCTACATAACTGTCGGCATAAAGAAAGTTTGAGTTGATAGCAAGGTCTACATTGCCTGGGATATTGATGAAGTTCACATTGCTTGGGGAAGAAGGATCAGTATTGTCCAGGATATGTATGCCCTTCTGGGGTTCATTGATAAAAAGGAAGTCTTCAAAAATGTAGATTTTCCCAGGGCTATCGAGAGGTTTAGCAGGTTCTATGATGATGTCTGCTTCCCTTACCGCATTCATATCCAAAAATACCGGAACCATTGTCCTGAAAGTGTAGCTGCTTTTTACTTCATCGTGACAGGAGGGCAGGGTCAGGAAAAACATAATTGCCAAGGAGTAGCACAAGGACCATCTGATGTGAGGTTTTTGCATTGTTTTCATAGCCAGCAAAGTTTAGAAAGAAGAAGAATTGTAGAACAACCTCAAGACGTCAACTTTCATTCATGCGCTACAATGACTCTGAATATTTTTTGATTTTTTTCTTATTCGAAATAAAATATTGGAAAAATAAAAGCCAGCATGTTTTTGGAGCATGCTGGCTTAGGTGTTTTTCAATATTCATTAAGTTCAATCGATTTTCTCTTTCATTTTCCTTTCAAAATTAAGGAGTAAGCGGTAATATTTCTTTTTAATATTGGAAAGAAAAATATGGTCAAATTCCTCGGGATATAAAGGGTTATATTTGATCCGATCAATAATCATGTCCATCCAACCCTTTCCATCATCAATCAGGTCTTCATTGAAAGCTTCCACAGTGGCATCCCTGGAACCGGTGAAAGGTGGACGCCCCTGTTTTTTGAAAAATTCACCTATTGTATTTAACGCAAGTTCGTGAGTATCCTCAAATGAGCGGATGAGTCTTTTTTCGTGGGATTCAGTCAAAGGGTGTTTCTCACTTTCACTCACCAGTTGACCCAGCTCTTCCAGAGAATCTTTGAAATCTTCAAAACACTTTTCGCAGGTTAATTCAGGGGCTTTCATTGGTTTTTAATTTATTTTTTAAGTTACCATTTTTTGATGGTTTAGACAATTCGATTTTTAATTCCTATTTCAATTACCTGATATTGTATGATTGCATAAATGTCTGTCCATTCGGTGTAACTCCTTCCAGTCTGAGTCTACCACTGAAGTCCTCTAGGAATTTCCCAGCCCTTTCGGGATTGGTAGCCGGCTCTCCGTTAATTTGAGTAATGATAAACCCGTTGTTCAAACCTAATTCTCTCAAATAACCTCTGGTCATTCCTGTGATTTTTATACCGTGGTTGATTCCTAACCGGTCTCTTTCAATAGCATTAACAGCTTCCAATCTTGCCCCAAGGATGCTTGAAGAGAAAAACTCTCTTTTTAAAATGCCAGTCCCACCTTCTAAGTTTTGTAGTGTCACAGAAGCTCTTTTTCTTTCATTGTTTCTGGTATATTCCACACTTATTTTATCTCCAGGATAGTGGTAAGAAAGTGCTTCCTCGAAGCTTCCTTTTCCTGTAATGGTGCTTCCTTCTATTCTGGTTATGACGTCATTCCGCTGTAATCCAGCCTTGTCAGATGCTCCATTCCGAATGACATGGGTGACGATGACACCATTAAGGTCATCAAGTTTCATTTCTTCGGCCAGTTCAGGTGTTATCTCCACTACATCTAAACCCGGAATAGCCTTTTGAACTTCACCATATTCAATAAGGTCATTGGCAATTTTGACGGCAATATCTACAGGTACAGCAAAGCCATAGCCCGTGTAGGACCCGGTTCTGGAAAGTATGGCAGTGTTGATACCAACCAATTCACCATTGATATTGACCAACGCACCCCCGGAGTTCCCTGGGTTGATAGGAGCGTCAGTTTGGATAAATGATTCAAGAGGAAACTCACCACCTAGGATATTGATTTGTCTTTCCTTGGCCGACACAATCCCAGCGGTGACTGTAGATGTGAGATTAAATGGATTTCCTACAGCCAATACCCATTCTCCAATTCTTAAATCCCTACTGCTTCCCTGTTTGATTGCAGGCATGTTGTTGGCTTCTATTTTTAAAACAGCTATATCTGTGTTTTTGTCTGTTCCTATGAGTTTGGCAGGATAAGTCCTTCTTTGATGGACCACCTCTATGGTTTCCGCCCTATCAATCACATGGTTGTTGGTGATGATGTAGCCATCTTGGCTGATTATAACACCGGAACCTGTACTTACCCTTTGAGTAGGTCCTGAGCCAAAGAAATAGTCGAAAATGCTATATCTTCTTTGATCAGTACCTGAAAAGTTTTTGATGAAAACCACAGAGGGAGTGCTTTTTTCGGAAGCACTTACGAAGGACACAGGGTTTTCGAGGCTGTTTGGCTGTGGGCTTTCAAAATTCACATTGTACCTGGGTTTTTCTTCCGCTGCCTGATACCAGTCAATGGTAGGTTTTTCTTCTTCGGAAACAAATTGCTGGTAGGACCAAGCTCCAGCAAGGCCTGCACAAAAAGCTACTAACACAAATTTTAGATTTTTCAACATGTACTTCATAACGAATTGTTCTGTTTGGGGTTAATACTTTTACCTTACCAAAAGGTGGGATTTAACAACTATTAATATACCAAATCTACCCTATTTCAAAAAGACTGAAAAATAAGCAGGAAAACTCCATGAACCTTGTAATTTTGTCAGATTGAAAATACCGACCAAAATTTGGTCTTTGATTCAAAATTGATTTCATGTCAGAAAAAAAACACGTAGCCATCCTTGGCTCTACGGGAAGCATCGGAACCCAGACCCTTGAAGTGATCAGGTCATACAAGGATAAATTTGAAGTAGAGGTGCTCACGGCCCAAAATAATGCAGACTTACTGATTCAGCAAGCGCTCGAATTTGTGCCCAATTGTGTGGTTATTGCCAATGAGCTTCTTTACGAAAAAGTCAAAGATGCTTTGACTCCCTTAGACATCAAGGTATACGCTGGACAAAAAGCCTTGGCTCAAGTGGTGGAGATGGACACTATTGATGTGGTCTTGACTGCACTTGTAGGTTATTCTGGTTTATTACCAACCATACATGCGATTGAGTCGGGCAAGCATATCGCTTTGGCAAATAAAGAAACGCTTGTAGTGGCCGGGGAATTGATCACCAGTATGGCCAGGGCCAAAGGAGTTAATATTTATCCGGTGGATTCCGAACATTCTGCTATTTTTCAGTGTCTTGTAGGAGAGTTTCATAATCCTATTGAAAAACTTATCCTAACGGCTTCAGGAGGCCCTTTCAGAGGAAAATCAAAGGCTTTTCTAGAAAGTGTTACCAAAGAACAGGCGCTAAAGCACCCCAACTGGGACATGGGTGCCAAGATTACGATTGACTCCGCATCTCTTATGAATAAAGGTCTGGAAGTGATAGAGGCTAAATGGCTATTTGGTGTTGAGAAAAACCAAATAGAGGTAGTTGTTCACCCCCAATCCATCATTCATTCTTTGGTTCAATTTGAAGATGGATCGATCAAAGCACAACTTGGTTTACCAGATATGCGTATTCCTATTCAGTTTGCCCTGAGTTACCCAGATAGACTAAAAGCTGATTTTCCAAGATTTGACTTTGCCAAATATCCGAACCTTACTTTTGAGGCACCGGATTCAGAAACCTTCAGGAATCTCAAGCTTGCTTACTATGCTTTGGAAAAAGGAGGAAATGCCCCATGTATTCTCAATGCAGCCAATGAAATCGCAGTGGCAGCATTTTTGAACGACGAGGTTGGCTTTCTGGAAATGTCTGATCTGATAGGAGAAACGCTTGAAAAAGCTACCTTTATCAGAAAACCGTCTTTAGACGATTACAAAGAGACTGACAAACAGTCCAGAATTATTACACAGCAATTAATAAAGAGTAAAGTATAATGGATACATTAATCATGGTGGCCCAGCTTCTTCTGGGATTATCAATTTTGGTCGGCTTACATGAGCTTGGCCACCTCCTCACTGCCAAAATGTTTGGCATGAGGGTAGAAAAATTTTCAATTGGATTTCCACCAAAGATTGCTGGTTTCAAATGGGGTGAAACAGAATATTCCATTGGGGCAATCCCTTTGGGAGGATTTGTCAAGATTACCGGAATGGTGGATGAATCCATGGATACCGAACAGCTTTCCAATGAACCTCAACCATATGAATTCAGGGCAAAACCAGCTTGGCAGCGCTTGATCGTGATGTTAGGAGGAATTATCGTCAATGTCATCACCGGGATAATCATCTTTGTAGTTCTGGTTTATCAAAAAGGCGAAACTTACTATTCTAGAGATCAGGTAGTTGAGCATGGTATTGTTGCTTATGATATTGGCAAAATGATCGGTTTTCAAGATGGGGACAAGGTGCTTGATATCAATGGGGAACCTTACAAAAGCTTAGGAGAATTATCAGGAGGAGAAGCTCTGCTTAGCAGCGGTGGATACTACACTGTTCAAAGGGGAGATGAGACCTTACAGTTGGAAATACCAAGAGGGTTCATCAATTCTTTTTCTGACGAGCAGAGCATGGGTCAGTTTATTGACATCAGACACCCTGTTAAAATATACGAAGTAGCTCCTGAAAGTCCTGCTGAGAATGCAGGCCTTCAATCTGGAGATAGAATTTTGGCAGTCAATGACCAGAGGGTAAGCTACATTGACGAATTGCAGAAGACGCTTTCTGATTTTAAAGGAAAGGAGGCTTCATTTCTTGTACAAAGAGATAATCAAGAAATAGAGAAGACTATTGCGGTATCTGATGACGGGACTATTGGTTTTCTAAACCAAAACCTAGAATTGGTAACCCAGCGATTCACCATTGGTGAATCCATGGTAAAAGGGACTGAAAGGGCTTTTGGAGTTGTCATAATCAATGCGAAAGCATTGGGTAAAATGTTTACAGGTGAAGTTTCTGCCAAAAATGTCAGTGGCCCAATTGGTATGGCGAAAATTTACGGCAGCCGCTGGGATTGGGTTAAATTCTGGAGTATTACAGGTTTGATTTCCATGATCTTGGCCTTCATGAACTTGTTGCCAATACCAGCCCTTGATGGCGGTCATGTGATGTTCCTGCTTTACGAAATGATTTCCGGTCAGGCACCCTCAGACAGGTTCCTTGAAAATGCCCAAAAAGTGGGAATGGTCCTATTGTTGGCACTTATGGTATTCGCAATTGGGAATGATATATTGAAGATTTTCACGGGATAATTAAAATTAATTCATTTGAAATCAAATGATTATATATGGGTGGGCTTTGGTGGCTTCACCCATATTTTTTATACTATTATCTGACTTTCATTATTACTGAGAACTATGAATAGATTTGGATTATTTTTAATCTACCTCTCACAAGTTTTTGTGGATGGGAATGCGCTCAATCAGGGGCTTCACCCTTTGCAGTGTGTAGGGATTGATGGTAGGATTTATATTCATAATGAGGTATATATTATATTCAGGATTTGATCCTTTTTTCAATATTCAAATCCAAAAAATTTCACGTTATAAATTCGAAATAGTAAATGGAATATGCTCAATCGGGCTCTTAAAAGATAAATGCTGTCTGCCATTTTGTTCATTTTAAGATTGTGGCATATACATTGAATTTATAGGGAGAACCTTCGTATTTTGAGGGTTCTTCTTTATTTTAATAAATTGTGACAGCTAGACTGTCATATTGTCTTTATATGAACAATTTTGAAAATCATTTATATCAATCACTTATGGTAGGGGAATTTGCAGGAGAGGGAGATCTTATTCAGCTCATCACAGATGACGAGGAGGACTCGATCAATCAGGTAGAAAATTTCGCAGATGAAATTCCTATTTTATCCGTAAGAAACACTGTTTTATTTCCGGGTGTGGTAATCCCTATTACTGTGGGAAGACAGCGTTCGATCCGACTTGTCAAAAAAGCCCAGAAAGGTGATAAAATGATAGGAGTTTGCGCGCAGATAAATCCACAGAATGACGATCCTTCTTGGGAGGATATATATCATGTGGGTACTGTAGCCAAAATCATCAAGATGATTGTACTGCCTGACGGAAACACTACCATTATCATTCAGGGCAAAAAAAGATTCGAAATAGCAGAAGCTATTAGTGAGGATCCCTACTTTGTGGCTAAGGTGAACTACCTGGAAGAGAATTTTCCCAAAAACAATAAAAAAATCAAGGCGCTAGAGGAGTCTCTTAAAGATGCAGCAGCGAAAATCCTTCTTCTGAATCCCGAAATACCCAGGGAAGCACAGGTAGCCCTTGATAATATTGACAGCACGCCATTTCTGACCCATTTCCTATCCTCCAACATCAATGCCCCAGTAGAAGCGAAGCAGAAACTCCTTGAAATCAATGACGGAGTAGAGCGTGCTACGCTATTGCTGGAATTTATGATGAAGGATATACAGATGTTGGAATTGAAATCTGAAATCCAGAAAAAAGTACATACTGATATTGATCAGCAGCAAAGGGATTATTTCCTCAGGCAGCAGATGAAAGTGCTTCAAACCGAACTTGGTGAAGAAGGCCCAGAAAAAGAAGTTGAAGAGTTACGCGCCAAAGGCTTGAAGAAGAACTGGCCGGCAGAGGTATCTAAGCATTTTAACAAAGAACTGGATAAAATTCTAAGGATCAACCCATCCGCGGCGGAGTATCCCATTGCACTCAACTATGCCGAGACATTGGTTGATCTTCCATGGAATGAGCTAACCAAAGACAATTTTGATTTGAAAAGAGCCAAAGTGATTTTGGATAAAGATCACCATGGATTAGAGAAAGTCAAAGAGCGAATTATAGAATACCTGGCTGTGCTAAAACTCAAGAATGACCTTAAAGGTCCCATTCTTTGCCTATATGGCCCTCCTGGGGTGGGTAAAACTTCCCTTGGAAAATCCATAGCCAAAGCTTTGGGTAGAAAGTATGTGAGAATGTCACTTGGAGGGGTTCATGATGAAGCGGAAATCCGTGGGCATAGGAAAACCTATGTGGGCGCTATGCCTGGCAAGATCATACAGAACATGAAAAAGATCAAGACCTCTAATCCTGTTTACGTTCTTGACGAAATCGATAAGTTGAGCTCTGATTTTAGAGGAGACCCGTCTTCTGCATTTTTGGAAGTATTGGACCCTGAACAAAACAGTACTTTCACCGACAATTACCTAGAGGTAGAATATGATCTTTCTAAAGTATTGTTCATTGCTACTGCCAATTCATTGGACTCCATTCAGCCAGCTTTAAGGGATAGGATGGAAATCATTGAAGTGACTGGATATACCATGGAAGAGAAGCTTGAAATAGCCAAAAAACACCTGGTTCCAAAGCAAAGAAAAGAACATGGATTGAAGGCTAAAGATATCGTTTTTGATAAAGCTGCTTTGGTGAAAATCATAGAACATTATACCAGGGAATCCGGTGTCAGGAGCTTGGAGAGGGTTATAGGTAAGGTCATTAGAAATATTGCCAAGTCCATAGCAATGGAGGAGGAGTACAGTAAAAAGATTACAGCACAAACGGTAAGGAAAATACTTGGAAGCGAGATTTTTGATAAGGAAATATATCAGGACAACAGTGTGGCAGGAGTGGTTACCGGCTTGGCCTGGACATCTGTGGGCGGAGAGATCTTATTTATAGAGACATCTATGAGTAGGGGTAAAGGTAAATTGACGCTTTCTGGTCAGCTGGGAGATGTGATGAAAGAGTCAGCAGTGACTGCACTTTCGTATCTCAAGTCAAAATCAGATCAATTGGGTATAGATTATAGGGTTTTTGACTACTATGACCTGCACGTACACGTCCCTGCAGGAGCAGTTCCCAAGGACGGTCCTTCGGCTGGAATCACTATGCTGACCGCCATGGCTTCGCTTTTTACCCAAAGGAAAGTGAAATCAAAAATTGCCATGACCGGCGAAATCACACTTAGAGGTAAAGTAATGCCTGTGGGTGGTATCAAGGAGAAAATCCTTGCAGCTAAGCGTTCTGGTATCAAAGAAATCATCCTTTGTGAGCGAAATAAAAGGGATATTGAAGAAATCGATGAAGAATACTTGAAAGGAGTGAACTTCCATTTTGTAGACAAGGTCGAAGAGGTATTGGATATAGCTTTGCTTAAATCTAAGGTTGAAAATGCTATGCAATTCACTTTCCCCAAAGAAAGTAATTCAGAAAATCTTGTGAATTAATTCAATCCCTATTGGAGCGGTCTGTCAGAAATGAAGTCAGAAAAATTTATTTTTCCGCAGCTTTTTGTTTCGGAATCATAGTGTTTTGCACATCAGATCTGCTTGCTCAAACCGGTAATGCTGCTTTTAATTTTATCGATAATCCTTCCCAGGCAAAATTAGCTGCTTTGGGTGGGGTCAATATCACTGCGGGAAAAGACCCCTTGATGTTTCTTTCCAATCCAGCACTTCTGGATAGTACTGTACTTCAAACGCCATCATTCCATTACTTGAATTTTCCTGGTGGAATCCAAGCGGCAACAGTAGGCTATACCTTTGAAGGCCCTTTTCGGGGAATATGGGGAATCGGGTTGCAATATATGGATTACGGCAGGTTTGAAGGTTTTGATCCTATTGGAATGCCTACGGGTGAGTTTGGTGCCAATGAGTTTGCTCTGGTTTTGGGATACAGTGAGGGTACCGAAGTATTTAGGTATGGTGGCAATGTGAAATTATTGGGTTCAGTGCTGGAAAGCTATCAGGCTTATGCTGTGGTTTTTGACTTTGGAGTCAATTATCACCATCCTGAACTGGATCTGATATTGGGAATCAATGCCCGAAATGTAGGGTTTGGTTTGAGTACTTACCTGGAAAACCAAAGCCTGCAAATGCCATCTGATCTAAGATTAGGAGGCAGCTTCAAACCGGAATACGCTCCGTTTAGGTTTCATTTAAGCCTACGTAACCTTCAAAATAGAGAAGTGGATTTCTTTATTCCGAACCCATCAAGAGGGGCTTTGGAAGTTGGAATGGCTGATAAGTTATTTAGAAGAGCAGTCTTTGGAGTGGAAATTCTGGCAAGTGAGCAATTAATACTTCGGCTTGGGTACAACCATCTTATCCGAAAGGAGTTTGAAACTGCAGCAGGTGCCGGAGCAGCCGGGTTTTCAGGTGGATTTGCATTTAGAGTGAAAAAATTCGAACTATCCTACGCAAGGATGTTTTACAATATACCGGGAGGTTCCAATGTTTTTGGAATATCGACCGCAATCAACGAGTGGAGAACGTTTTAATCGTTAAAAAAAATTATGAGAAACGACATCAATCATTTAACGCCCCGACAAATAGTGGGTGAGCTTGACAAATATATTATTGGGCAAAATGATGCCAAGAGAAATGTAGCCATAGCCTTAAGAAACAGGATCAGAAGGTTGAATGTAAAAACCGATATTCAAAAAGATATCGTACCCAACAATATCCTGATGATAGGCTCGACCGGCGTAGGTAAAACTGAAATTGCCAGAAGGCTTGCCAAAATAGCCAATGCACCTTTTACAAAAGTGGAAGCATCCAAATTTACCGAAGTTGGATATGTGGGACGAGATGTGGAAAGTATGGTCAGAGACCTGGTAGAGCAGGCAGTTCATTTGGTGAGAGAAAATAAAAATGAGCAGGTAAAAGAGAAAGCTGCAGAAGCTGTTGATGAAGCAATATTGGATATTTTGATTCCACCTGTGAAGTCTCCGGGGTTTTTGAGAACTTCTCCAGGTCAAACCAACCCTGACTTCAATCCTGAAAGTGCATCGGAAGATGAACTCAATGAAAGAACAAGAGACAGGTTTCGTGAAAAGCTCAAAAATGGGGAGTTGGAAGACAGGAAAATTGAAATTAATGTAAAGCAAAGTCCTCCTGTAGGAATAGGGATGATAGGCAATGGTATGATGGACGACGCAGCCATGTCTGGGATTCAGGATATGATTTCCGGTATGATGCCTAAAAAGACAAAGAAAAGGAAGTTAACCATTGCTGAGGCTAGGAAAGTTTTGATGGAAGAAGAAGCCTCCAAGCTTATAGATTTTGATGAAGTAAAAGAGGAAGCCATCTGGTTGGCGGAGAATAACGGGATTATTTTCATAGATGAGATTGATAAGATCGCTTCCAAAAGTGGTAAAGGAAGTGGAGGACCTGATGTCAGTAGAGAAGGTGTTCAAAGAGATCTCTTGCCTATAGTAGAAGGAAGTGCTGTCAACACCAAGTATGGCATCATCAATACGGACCACGTATTATTTATTGCTGCGGGTGCATTTCATGTAAGTAAGCCATCTGACCTCATTCCAGAACTTCAGGGTAGGTTCCCAATCAGGGTAGAGTTGAGCAGTCTGACAGAAGACGATTTTTATAGGATTTTGAAGGAACCAAAAAACGCATTGACCAAACAGTATCAGGCTTTATTTGGAGCAGAGCAGGTCCATTTAGAGTATAATGATGAGTCAATACGGGAGATTGCGAAATTGGCATTTAAGATTAACGAGGAAGTAGAAAACATTGGGGCCAGAAGACTTCATACAGTGATGAGTCATCTACTTAATGATTTCCTCTTTGATGTCCCTGATACCATAGAGGCCAATTCTAAGATCATGATCACTAAAGAAATGGTGGATGAAAGACTTAGTTCTCTTGTCAAAAACAGAGACCTTTCACAATACATTTTATAAAAATTAAGGGCTGCCATTTCGGTAGCCCTTTTTTAATCTCTGTTTTTTTATCTCACCCCAGCTAAAAGATACAAGACTGCCATTCTTATCGCTACTCCATTTTCGACCTGGTGCAAAATAATAGAGTGTTCTGAGTCTGCGACATCTGAATTCAATTCTACACCTCTGTTGATGGGGCCTGGGTGCATGATGACTATTTCCTTATCAAGACGGTCAAGCATTTTTTTGTTTACTCCGTAGAAAAGGGAGTATTCACGTAGCGAGGGGAAATACTTAATTTGTTGACGCTCAAGTTGAATCCTAAGAATATTGGCTACATCGCACCATTCCAATGCTTTTTGAATATCATATTCTATTTTGACTCCAAGTGAAGCGATGTGCTTGGGGAGTAAGGTGATCGGTCCACAAACCATCACCTCAGCTCCTAACTTTTGAA
Source organism: Mongoliibacter sp. (assembly GCF_007692705.1). Taxonomy (GTDB): domain Bacteria; phylum Bacteroidota; class Bacteroidia; order Cytophagales; family Cyclobacteriaceae; genus Mongoliibacter. The sequence goes on along the minus strand of NZ_REBN01000128.1, from coordinate 69,301 downwards.
GACAGAATATATTGGACAATGCCACCCTGGAATGCAATATGTCTCCAATGATAGCGACCTTTTTCCCCGCCACATCGCCAAGTTTTTCTCGGATGGAAAAGGCATCTAATAGTGCCTGGGTAGGGTGTTCATGTGTCCCATCTCCTGCGTTAACAATATTGGCTTTGATATTTCTGGAAAGAAAGTGGGGCGCCCCGGGGCTGCTGTGTCTCATGACTACCATATCCACCTTCATGGATAAGATGTTGTTTACGGTATCAATCAGGGTTTCACCTTTCTTCACCGAACTGTTGCTGGATGAAAAGTTGACAACATCAGCTGAAAGTCTTTTTTCCGCCAGTTCAAAGGATAGCTTTGTACGGGTTGAATTTTCAAAAAATATATTGGCAATGGTAATATCACGTAGTGAAGGGACTTTTTTGATAGGTCTGTTGAGGACTTCTTTGAAATTGTCTGCCGTCTCGAAGATCAGCTGAATGTCTTCTGCTGTGATGTCTTTTATTCCTAGTAGGTGTCTGCTGCTGAGTTGTGACATAGTAGGCTTTATACTTTTTCAGTGATCCAAATGGAGTCTTTTTCAAATCCGTTCTCTACCCATTCTACAGAGACGTACTGGCTTTCCAAGGTATTAACTTTGACCCCACAATAATCTGGCATGATGGGGTAATCTCTGGTATATTTCCTGTCTACCAGAACCATGAGTTCAACTTTTTGTGGTCTTCCAAAAGCAATCATGGCATCAAGAGCAGCTCTCACAGATCTCCCTTTGTAAAGCACATCATCGATTAGAATCACCTTTTTGCCCTCAATGAGGAAATTAACCTTTGTCTCGTTTGCTTTGAGTGGGAGGTCCCTTCTTCTGAAATCATCCCGATGAAAAGTAGCATCCAGGTAGCCATAAGGAACTTCCTGGCCGGAGATTTCCTGGATCAAATCAACGATTTTGTCCAATACAATTGGCCCTCTAGGTTGGAGGCCTAAAAATACAGTATTCTCGAAGTTGTCATGATTTTCGATCAACTGATGGCAGAAGCGCTTGAGGATGATGGCGATTTGCTGTTGATCCAGTACAAGTCTTTTTTGCATGGCTTTGCTTTGGATGCAAATATAAACATAATTGAAGAAGTTGGAAGTAAGCTGAAGATTCACATAGCTGATTTACCGAAAAACTAATTGTAAATATGTTCAATCTTCATCAGGAACGTAAAGGTCTCCATCAACTTTTATTTTAGTCATAAAAAACACATCCCTTGTCTCTTCTCTGTTTTGGTCGTTCAGAAACCGGATTTTCTGCTTGCCGGATAACAGAAAATAGTCACCATACCACCAACTCAGGCTGAGACTTTGTTCTTGGGTATCGCGTATTCGTTCACTTTCATTGATCAACTCAAAATCAAATGGGATATTTTCAAATATTACCTCTGCATTTTTCATATAACTCATTTTGAGTTTTCCCCAATCCAAATACAGGTAATGCAGTTTTTGTCCGTCATAAGCAATTTCTCCAAATTTACCGGGATAGTCCACCGTCTTGTTTTCGAGATTGAAGGCATTGTCCCATATTACCCGCCCCTCCCTGTCGATAAAGATGAAGTAAGAAGATAGAAATTTATATGAGCCATTCTGTTGCCAATTGGAGTAGGGGTGCCTTGGGGAATAAAACATGGGATTATAGTGGTATCCACTCACAGGGCCATGAAAAAGTGTTCTGTTTGGGAAGAATCTATAAGCATCATTTGCATACATACCATCACGAGGGATATACCTGGGATTGGTGGCAATGAAATGATCATTATGTAATAGGAAACCATCTTCCATGGGAACGATTTCTCTTGTTGACAAAACATCAGTGATATAGGGTGTTTTGCCCTTCCTAAGCGTTCTTTCCAAGCTCCTTAATTTTCTTTCCTGTTGTTTTTCAGGCAGGTAGCTATAGAAATTTGGAAAATCCTCCATGGTGTAAAACTTGGTTTCATATTCCCCAAATTGATTGATATCAGTAATATATAATCCGAGGTAAGCTTCCCGCCTTTTCTTTCCGTAAGTACCGAGGATACTCTGCTGGTATTCAAAATAAGGAGTAAGAAGACCTTCTGTGAACTCATTTTCTCTCGGATTTGGGTTTGAGATATTGACCTCTCGGATTTTATTGCCTTCATCGTCAAAACTAAACACGGTCAATTGTTTATCTTTTAATCGGTCTCTTTTGCTGAGAAGTACATCTATTAAGCCCAGCTCCGTATCTTTTCTGATTTGAAGAACATTGGTATCCTTGGAGTATACACCCTGAACAGTGAATAAGTCATTGTTCTCAATATTCAAGATCTGGACAAGAGGCCTCATCTCGGAAATGCCTAAAAACACAGCTTTTCTATTGAGTACAAAAAATTCCTGTAAATCCATGGCATGGACATACTCTAAGAGAATTTCATTTACTTCTTCAGTTTTGAGATTTATCTCTAGTGCATATCTATCGGAGGTGGCGCTGCTGCCTTTTTGGAAAAGGGCGTAAAAATAATCACCGTCTAAATCATAACCTGCCAAGTCAAAATTATCTTTGATCAAAACTTCAGAAAAACGCTCCACTTCCAATTGAAAGTCTGTCAGAATCAATTGGAGTCTAGTGCGGAGGTTGAAGCCCCTTTCAGGTTGGGACCGAAAGGCGATCAAGCCACCAGGTCTATTCATGACCATAAAATCTTTTTCCTGATACTTGGATTCAAATTCAAACCTTTCTACAAACATTACCTGAGCCTGTAGAGACTGTTGAAATAAAAGAAAACCTAAAATGAGTACTATGGATTTCATGAAGTAGAATTGATAATATGGTCGAATTCGTGCTTTTCTACCGGCATTACGGATAGCCGGGATTGTTTTAATAGGAGCATGTCACCAAGCTTTGGATCCATCTTGATCTGGTCAAGTCTAAGTTGTTGTTTGAATAATTTCTTAGCCATAATGCGGACGGCGACCCAGCCCTTTCCTTCTTTGTCTTTCGCATCGAGGAATGATTCTTCGGTAACTTTCGCTAAGCCAACAATCGCTTTTTCTTTTCCAGAGTGATAATATAAGACAAGATCCCCTAATTCCATCTCTTTCAAGTAGTTTCGCGCTTGATAGTTTCGGACGCCATCCCAAACAGTATCTTTGGTCTCTTGCAGGTCTTGGTAACTGAATTCCTCCGGTTCGGATTTGACAAGCCAATATTTCATATGATTATAATTTCTTTCAATGGTCATATGGAATCTTCGCATGGTTTACAATCATCCCAGTGTGTGATCCCGTAGGTACGGGATCATGCTCGATTTCATATGATTATAATTTGTTTTTATAAGGTCACCCTGATGGATCGGGGCAGGCTATGGAATCCCTGCCTGTCTGGTAGGCAGGCTCAATTTCATATTTTCAGTGTTTTTATGTCAGGCATAAGATAAGTTTTAGGATTTTAATTTGAAACAATTATTGATGACATTTGTCCTTAACAGTAACCTAATTCCCTAAAGTTTTGGATCAAAAAAGCATAATACGCCAACTCAAACTCATTATCAAGCTTATGGAGCTTCATGATGAGAATACTTTCAAAATCAGAAGCTACCAATCTGCAGTCAATGCCGTAGAGCGAGGAGAAGATGTTTCCATCGTGGATAAAAGCATAGAAGAGCTTCAGAAAATCAGCGGAGTTGGCAAAAGCATAGCCGAGGTAATATATTCTTTTTACACGACAGGAAGCAGTGCATACTTAGATGAGCTCTTGGACAAAACGCCAATGGGTATTCTTGAGGTTTTGGAAATCAAAGGTCTGGGACCTAAAAAAGTCAAAGTACTTTGGGAGCAAATGGATATTACTTCCACACACGAACTCTTAGAAGCATGCCAAGCGGGTCAGGTCGCTAAAATCAAGGGTTTTGGTGAGAAGACACAGGAAAGTATCATACAGGCATTGGAGTTCAGGGCTGCCAATATGGGTAAATGGCTCTTTGCGGATATAGAGGAAAGTATGGAGAGCCTCGGCCGAAAGCTAGCTGAAGTAAAAGGGGTAAAGAAAATCGTAGCGGTGGGAGATTTTGCCAGGAAAATGGAGATCATTGAAACTGTAGAATGGCTGATCTCTTCCGAAAACCATCAAGATGTAATGGCTGGATTGGATAACGTTGAAATCCTGGAAAAAGACCTGAAAACATCCAGTCCATTTAAGTGGAGAGGAAAGCTCAAGGACCCTGAGGTACAGCTTCTGATTCATTTGTCCGAAGACAAGAATTTTATAAGCGAAAAATTACTGAGAACAGGGAGCAAAGCTCATTTGCTTTATCCGGTAATGGAGAATAAAACTATGGCAGCGATTATCAGGGAAACACAGGATGCTGTTCGGGAAGAAGAAATATACGAGAAAGCAGGATTGTCTTGGGTACCTGAAGAATTGAGGGAAGGTTTTATAGAATTCGACTTGAGCAAAAACGGAGGATTTGATAAACTTATACAGGAAGATGACCTGAAGGGGATTTTACACAACCACTCTACCTATAGTGACGGCAAGCATACATTGCGTCAGATGGCAGAATTCTGTAAAGAACAGGGGTATGAGTATTTAGGTATTTCAGACCATAGCAGGACAGCCTCTTATGCAGGCGGATTGGATATTGATAAGGTGTATAAGCAGCAAGAGGAGATTGATAGACTCAACAAAGAACTTGCTCCATTCAGGGTTTTCAAAGGAATTGAAAGTGATATATTAACTGATGGCAGTCTGGATTACCCCAAAGAAGTGTTAGCGAGTTTTGATTTTATTGTGGCTTCCATCCATTCAGGATTGAGTATGGATCGAAAAAAAGCTACCGCCAGACTCCTTAAAGCTATTGAAAACCCCTACACTACTATATTGGGGCATCCTACAGGCAGGTTACTTCTGAGAAGAGAAGGGTACCCTGTGGATCACAAAGTAATCATCGATGCCTGTGCGGGCAATCATGTGGTGATCGAAATCAATGCAAACCCTTGGCGCCTTGACTTGGATTGGAGGTGGATTCAGTATGCGCTCGAAAAAGGAGTCAAATTAGCCATCAATCCTGATGCTCACGAAATGGAAGGATATGCTGATATGCGATATGGTGTGATTGCAGGCAGAAAAGGAGGGTTGACAAGAGAAATGACTTTTAATGCGCTGGGCTTAAAGGAAATGGAAAAATATTTTGAAGAGAGAAAAAGTAAAATCAAATAAGTATGAATTGGATGAATAAGGATGAGGGCCTACTATTGCAACGGTCCTTTATTTTTGGAATTACCGGAATAGCATTGTGTTTATTGGCGCTGATCAACCTCAATCTCAATTTACTGGAAGCACCGATGGGCCCCTTGAACGGAGTCGGGATAGCATTACAACTTTTTGGCTTAAGTATAGCAGTGATGGTCATGAGGAAAAGAAAAATCACTGATAAGACAAAAGAGAAAGCCAAAAAAATGATTTTGGTACTGGGAGTAGCCTTGATATTCTTTTTTATGGTAATCTAAATTTAAATCAATGATCCTGATACAGGAGAGTTATTTTCGATTTGGAAAAGTTATTTTAATGAGCTTGGGATTGCAGTACCGGAAGGTGAGTTGGGTCTCAACCCTGGGGGAATGTCCCTTGAAACCATACTGGTAATGTTGGAAATAGAATGATTTTTCAATTTTTCTTAAAATCACCCATAAGGGTGAAGCATCAAGGTGTTTTATTTTTCAATTTTAGCTTATCAAATTTCAAGTTTTAAAAAAAACGGAATTTGTAACCACATGCAGGCCTCATGTAATTGATTGTTCCCGTTGAGAGAAAATGGGTTTTGGACTTCGGTATGCTCTACAAGTACTTGCAGGAGCATTATCAGCTGTAGTGAACAGCTTAATTACGATTTTTCAAATAAATAATTTAACATCAATTGCCAAAAACATGAGAAAAATAATGAATGATTCTATAAGGTTTGCTGCATCGATTGCAGTGATGTTGATATGGTCAGCCTGTATGACTGAGAATATCAACGAACAATCTCCTTCACTTTCAGAGAGTTCAGAGGAGTTGAGTGATGGTGTTTTCCTCTTGGAAAATGATGAGATAGCGGAGTTTTTAAGACAAAATCCTTCAAACCAAAATAGGCTGCTAGCCCAAATACGACAAGCGACTGTCAAGTACCATGATTTTGATGCTGCTGTTGCTGATGGCTATATGCTAGACCATTGTGTACAGCATCCTGAACTAGGGGGAATGGGCCATCATGCACCCAATTTTGCGTTGGTCATGGCTGGGTTTGATCCTTTGGCTCCCTCCGTCCTTTTATATGAACCTCAGAAGAATGGTAGGCTCAAGCTTGTAGGTGTGGAGTACATAATTCCGTCCACGCCTCTTTTTGAAGGGGATGTAGATGAGTTGGATCCGCCAATGTTGGGAGATGTTCCTTTCGATAATCACCGTTGGGGCAAAATGGTCCCAGTATTGGATGCGGAAGGGTTTCCTGTTTTAGACGAAAATGATGAGCCTGTAATGAGGTTCCAGCCGGATCGTGGCGGACCTTCATTACCCCATTACCAATTGCATGTATGGTTATGGAAAGCAAACCCTTCAGGTATGTATTTCCCTTTCAACCCTAACGTAAGCTGCCAGTATGCAGGACACTGACATATCCAAATGAAGAGAACGCAGGTTAACAGGAGGGAGAGAGATTTCCCTCAGCGGGGCCCCTTGAAACTTAGGTTTCGGGGGCTTTTTTATGAATCAATTCCCTTGTCCAAATACACTGAAGTGATAGGGTAAACAATCCTGATGTCACTTTCTGCTTTGAATTTTTCTAAAATAGCTTCAGTAATCTGGTGTTCCAGCACCCTCCTTTTTCTTGGATGGCAAAGATACCGTAACGATAGTTGTATACCTCTTTCATGGATTTTGCTGTACACAGTCGGAGTAAACTGCCCGAAGTGGATAAAGTGTTCCTTATGGGCTTTCATCATTGCCCTCTCAATACTTTTAAATCCATCCTGTAACAAATCATTCATGATTTCCCTGAGGATTTTTTGAGCCTTTTTGTGGTTTGAGTCCAGGCTTACATAGAGGTTTTGTTCATTCCATATATAATCAAAGCCTTGACTGTAATTGGCTTGTGCATCTGAAAAGACTTTTCCATTGGGAACATGCAAGATTCTTCCTGTACTTTGATCTGCATCAACCCAGTTACCTACCTCAAGGAGTGAAAACTGAAAAAGCCTTAAATCCACAACATCTCCTTTATGCTCACCAATCTGAATCCGATCACCTACATCAAAGGGTTTTCTCCAATAAATAAAAAGCCAGCCTGCGATATTCACAAAAATATCCTTCAGAGCTATAGCGATACCTGCTGACAATAAACCAAGAAAAGTTGTTATGGATTGAAAGTTACTGATCCATATATTCCCTATTAAAAGAAAACCGATAAACACCAGGGTGTATTGTGCGGTCTTTCTCCAGTGGTAAATTCTTTTGAGGTCTGCATCTTTACCTACACCTATCAGGTGATAGATCCCTTTTTTGATCAACCACAGTATAAGTATGATAAGGATGGTTTTGAAAATATTCCACCTTATTTCATATTCTACAATGCTGTTGAGGTATTCGATCCAGATTTCCATAGGCTAAAAGTAAAGCTAAGGAAGATTTCTTTTTAACAAAAAAATAGTCGCTTGAAGGTCTTGTGATATTTGCTTAATTATGATGTTTTCCAGGTTCTTATATTTTGAACATAGCATGTGATCCGAGACAGTAGCCAGAGGCAGTTTCGAAAAAAAGAAAAATCCTACACAACAATAAGCAGAAACTTGAGGTTATATTGCCATTCGTATTTCTAAAACAACCAAATCACCCAAAGTTTGCAAGGCTTTGGATGATTTCCTTCATCCCTAATGTCCAAATTACCTTCTGACAAGAAATTTATAGATGTATCCGATTATGGGAGACCATTTGCAAGAGCTTTTGTCAGCCAAGTCGAACATACCAAATTGACTCCTGTGCAGGTGACCTATCTTTTTGGTCTCAGTGGCATCTTTGCTATTTATGCAATTTTGAATGAGTATTATTTTGCAGCAGGATTTTTCCTAATACTAAAATCTATTTTGGATGCTGCTGACGGAGAACTGGCGAGAGTGAAAAAAACTCCTTCCTATACAGGACGATACCTGGATTCTATCTTTGATATTGTTCTCAATTTCCTTTTGTTCATTACAATTTGGTCTGTATCATCTTCCTCAATTTTAGCGACGCTGGTTGCCTTTGTTAGTGTTCAACTTCAGGGAACCTTATATAATTATTATTATGTGGTCCTAAGGCATAATACAGCAGGAGGTGAGCAAACCAGTAAGATTATAGAAGACAAGAGCCCAACAGCATTGCCAGGGGAAAGTCAGAGGACAGTCAATTGGCTATTCAATACCTACAACATACTCTATGGAGCTTTTGATAAGGCGATTTTTAATTTGGATAGAAATGCTGTTAAGACGGCTCCTTTCCCTAATTGGTTTATGTCGATCATTTCGATTTATGGCTTAGGCTTTCAATTATTGATTATTTCTGTCATGCTCACATTAGGGATGATAGATTTTATTATTCCCTTTTTTATTGCTTACAGCATTCTTTTATTGGTATTTATCGGGATTAGAAAAATCTTTTTAAGAGAGGTAGTTTCTTCCAAACGTTTCAATTGAATTTATTTTTCAGCTAGGGGAATTACCCTGCTGCGCTTTTACTAACTGTTCTAAAACTTTTACTGACAATTTTCTTCAGGGACTTGATTGGTTGTTGATTTATTGTTTAAATTATAAACACATAAATGTTAATAATATAAACAAATTTATCTCTCAGCGTAGCTATATGCTATAAATATTCTATATTAATCCTAGTTCGCTGACCGTAGGGAGGCATATTTCTATTTATATCACAAAGTCTATATCCATTTATATCAATGTACCTAAACTGCCATTCTTATTATAGTTTCAAATACGGCACGATGTCGGTAGCATCATTGATTGCAGAAGCGAAGGCTAAAAAGCTTGATGCCCTTGCCCTTACCGATATCAATTCAGTGTCTGGAGTCTTCCCCTTTATCCGGGAAGCACAGAAAAATGGTATACATCCCGTGATCGGCACAGATTTTCGCAATGGTGTGCGGCAACAATATATAGGCTTAGCCAAAAATCAGGAAGGTTTTTATGAACTTAATCGTCACCTTTCCCATCACCGGACCAAGGGAATTCCTTTTGGAGAAAGGGCTCCTGTATTCCAGAATAGTTTCGTAGTTTACCCTTTACCTTCCAAGTTTTTTATTCTCCGGGAAAATGAATTCATCGGTGTACATTCTTATCAACTCAACCGCATTATTAAATCACCATGGTTCAGACACAAAGACAAGCTGGTACTGTTACAGCCCGTGACCTTTTCCTCCAAACTTGAGTTCAATACACACCGCTTGCTGCGGGCAGTGGATAAGAATACCCTGCTTAGCAAACTCGAGCCGGAGGAACAAGGAGAGGTTAGTGACATGCTCTACAGCTACGCAGATATAGTAGGTCGCTGTGAGGGGCACAGTTACTTACTTTATAATGCCCAAAAACTCCTGGAAGCCTGTCAGTTCTCCTTTTATTTCCAGGCTGTCAAAAACAAAAGAGATGTCTTGGGCTCAGATTGGGAAGATTATGATTTCCTGAGGCAGGAGACCTTTAAGGGTGCTATCAACCGATACCCTGATCTGTCGCCTGAAATCAGCAAGCGTATAGAAAAAGAACTGGAACTGATACAGCAAAAAGGTTTCGTATCCTACTTTCTGATAAATTACGACATTGTCAACTTTGCCCAGCACAAAAACTATTACCACGTAGGCAGGGGTAGTGGGGCCAATAGTATTGTGGCATACTGTCTGGGGATTACTGATGTAGACCCTGTAGAACTTGACCTCTACTTTGAGCGCTTTATCAATCTTTACCGGGAGAACCCTCCTGATTTTGATATTGACTTCAGTTGGACGGATCGGGATGAGGTGACGCAATATATTTTTGACAAATACAACAAAGAGGGACAGGAACATGTGGCCTTACTGGGTTCCTATAGTACCTTTCAGGCCAACTCCATGCTGCGGGAACTCGGGAAGGTTTTTGGACTGCCCAAAACAGAAATTGAATCCCTGATTTACCACGCAGGTAAATCCGAGTACATTCCAGATCAATATGGAAAGTTGATTCTCAAATACAGTCAGGTCTTGCATGGCATGCCTTCCCACCTGACCATCCATGCCTGTGGTATCTTGATTTCCCACAAGCCCATACACTATTACACAGCCACAGAAATGCCCCCCAAAGGATTTCCACTTGCTCATATTGATATGCATATTGCAGAGGATATTGGTCTCCATAAGTTTGATATTCTCTCTCAGCGTGGCCTGGGGCATATCAAAAGTGCCATTGAAATCATCTACCAAAATCAGGGAGTAAAGGTGGACATCAGGCAGGTGGAAAAATTCAAAAAGGACACCAAAATCAAGGAACACCTGCGGGATGGACATACCATTGGTGCTTTTTATGTGGAATCTCCCGCTATGCGCATGTTGCTTGCCAAAATGAAGGCGGATGAGTACCTGGAACTTGTGGCAGCAAGCTCCATTATCCGTCCCGGTGTGGCCCGGTCGGGTATGATGCGGGAGTATATCCTGCGACATGTAGACCCCGAAAGACGCAAGCAGGCCCATCCTGTGATGATGGAAATTATGCCTGAGACTTATGGTATCATGGTCTACCAGGAAGATGTGATTAAAGTTGCTCACTACTTTGCGGAACTCAGTTTGTCAGAAGCAGATGTGTTGCGCAGGGGTATGAGTGGGAAGTCCCGCTCGAAAGATGAATTCCAGCGGGTTAAAGATCAGTTTTTCAGTAACTGCCAACGCTTGGGAAGAGACTCTAAGATCACTACCGAAGTCTGGCATCAGATAGAGAGTTTTGCCGGCTACTCCTTTGCCAAGGGTCATTCGGCTTCTTTTGCGGTGGAGAGTTATCAGAGCCTGTATCTGAAAGCCTATTTTCCCTTGGAGTTTATGGTTGGTGTGATCAATAATTTCGGGGGCTTTTACCATACTGAATTTTACATCCATGAACTCCGGATGAACGGGGCCGATATCCAAGCTCCCCATATCAACGAAAGCGATTACCTGACCAACATCAAAGGAAAAACCGTTTATCTCGGTTTCGTACATATGAAGTTTCTGGAAAAAATCAGTGTTGAAAAAATCCTCACTGAGCGCAGGGCAAATGGGGACTACCTCGGACTTTCCGACTTTATTGGCAGGGTGGATATCAGTCTGGAGCAGGCATTGATCCTGATCCGTATTGGCTGCTTCCGGTTTACCGGGAAAAGCAAACAGGAACTGTTATGGGAGGCACATTTTATCCTAAACAAGCGAAAGACAGTCACTACGGGTAATGAGCTCTTTAAGCAAGCTGGTTTCCGCGAGTTGCAGGTTCCTGAACTCGAACCTGCGGATATCCGGCAGGAAATCGTGGATCAGATCGATATTTTGGAATTTCCTTTGGATTCTCCTTTTCATTTGGTCAAGGACCAAACTGTGCCCAGTATCAAAGCGAGGGATTTAAAACAATGCCTAGGTAAATCTGTACAAATCATCGGTTATCTAGTGACCATCAAGTATACCCGCACGGTAAAGGGTGATGTGATGAATTTCGGGACTTTTATAGATAGGGAGGGAGATTGGATAGATACCGTGCATTTTCCTCCTGTGGTCAAAAAGCATCCCTTCAAAGGCAAAGGTATCTACCTCATAAAAGGCAAAGTAACGCAGGAATTTGACTTTTATAGCATAGAGGTGGAGAGTTGCGAGCGGATGGCGTATTGGAATGCGACTGATTAGGGGGGTAGGGGGTGGTTTAAGACTTAGTCTTGGACCATTTCAGTGGCAGTCTTCAGACTGCTTTTGTACAGTCTGAAGACTGTTACGTTTTTGGTCCAAGCCTGAATACTTGAACCATTCGCCAAAAATTGCAACTATGAAACTTAAAAGCTAAATTATGAAGTATTTTTCCACCAAAAACTTTTTCAAAATGAGCAGAATCAATCCATCATATTTTTATATACTTTCCCATCCTTCATAATCACCACAAACTTTTCTGCAGGATTGGCAATCAAGGAAAGGTCAGTCAAAGGATCTCCATCCACCAAAATCAAATCTGCCAAGGCACCTTCTTCCACTACTCCCAATTTACCTTGGTATGGACTTCTCAACCCTGAAAGTTGTAGTAATTCCGCATTGTCATGGGTGACCATTTTCAGGATTTCAGCATTGCTGAACCATGGTTGCAGCTTCAGTATAAATTCGTTTTGTCTGTCATTGAGCTCAGGTTCGAACAGAAAATCAGTTCCCCAAGCCAATTTTAATTTAAGTTTTTTTGCCATCGGCCAGACTTTAGATTGTCCCTCCAGTACAGGTTTTCTCTTCTCAATTCTCTGAGGATCCATATTAGGGGTGTTTTCAACCAGCATTTGCGTACTCAGCCACACTTTCTTTTTGGCAGCATAACGTAAAGTCTTTTGATCTAACAACTGTCCGTGTTCAATGCATTTAACACCTGCATCAATGGCTCTTCGAATGGCCCTCGGTGTATAGGCATGCACCATGACATAAGTTCCCCAATCTTCCGCAGCCTCCACGGCAGCCCGCATTTCGTCAAAAGTATATTGGGTTACATCAACAGGGTCGTATGCTGAGGAAGTACCGCCTCCCGCCATCAATTTAATCTGACTTGCTCCAAAACGTAAGTTCTCCCGAACAGCTGTCAAGACCTCAGCTCTTCCATCAGCTATAAATGTGGCATTGAATCTTTCAGCACGGGAGGGCTCTCCAAAAAATCTTCTTGACTTTTCATCAGGAGTCCTGAAGTCTCCATGGCCCGCCGTCTGTGAGATGGTAGCGCCTGATGGCCAAATTCTGGGACCTGTTATTTTACCATCATCTATGCCCTTTTTCACGGGAAAGATAGGTCCTCCTGCATCTCTGACCGAGGTAAATCCCCGTAATAGCATCTTTTCAGCATTTACGCTTACTTTTTCAGCAATAAGGCCTTCAGACATCATGGGCGACATCATTTCCCGCATGGTCAAGGCTCCAAATGCCATATGTACATGCACATCAATAAGTCCCGGCATCAATGTTTTACCCCCTCCATCAATAATGAGTGCTTCTTCCATACCTTCTGAAGATGCCGAAATGCTTTTGATTTCTTTTCCTTCCACAAGTACATTTCTTAATCCGGTTAAGCTTCCTGACTTTACATCAAAAACCCGTACATTTTCAAAAAGTACCCTATTATTGGACTGGCTATATATTTTGCCAGTCGCTAAAAAAAGAAATAAGAATAGTGCAGCCGAGAAGCAGGTGTTTATTTTCATAATTACAAAAGTTTTTATTAATCTAAGAAAAAGGACGATTATTTCTAATTCATTTCTTGATAAATTATGACTGAATATATATTGGCTATAAGTTTATGTTTTATTCAAATTTAAGATTGAACTTACCTGAATTCTCATATACCTCAAAAACTGTCGTTCATGAAAAATATCATTCTGTTGATTTTTAATACATTCAGTTATGCTGCAATGATTTACTTGAATTACCTTTATGGTGCAGGAGTTGGAGAAAGAAATTCAGTTGGAGAAATCAGCAACCGATATGAAGTTTTGATCACTCCGGCGGGATATGCCTTTTCTATCTGGGGCTTGATATATTTATTATTATTGGGTTTTATTGTCTACCAGTGGATTTCATTTTTCAGAAATCAAAATCAAAAATCACTGCTGCCTTCCTCCATTTGGTTTGGCCTTTCAAATGTACTCAATGGACTTTGGATTGTCGTTTGGACTTCCGAAATGCTGTTGGTATCAGTGTTGGTAATTTTCGCTTTATTGTTTTGCCTTATGGTATTGGTAGTTAAATTAAGGCTTGAAATTTGGGATGCTCCTTTGGATATCATTGCTTTTGTATGGTGGCCCATTTGTATTTATACTGGCTGGATTGTAGCGGCTTCTGTGGTAAACACTTCTGTTCTCCTTTACAGTATTGATTTGCTTTCAAACCCTGTGTTTTGGACATGCTTCATTATAATGGTTGCAACCGGAATATATCTTTTTCTTACCTTCAATAGAAACATGAGGGAAGTAGCTTTGGTGGGCGTTTGGGCTTTTTCAGCCATAGCTTTCAAGCAGTGGGAATCGGAAGTGTTTGTTGCCTATGCTGCGTTGTTTTTCGCTTTAATTTTGTTCTCAGCAAGTAGTTACCATGCCTTTAAAAACAGGAAAACAAGTCCACTGGCTAAAATCCTAAAATAAGATTTAAAAATCATAGGGATTTTATTTTTTGAAATTTTGGGTGATGAAAATGTTAAAATGTGTGATAAAAATTGACATTTACTAGAAAGGGAATGACAGATGGGGTCGTCATACTGAACGGGAGTTTCCGGAGGTGAAAGTCTGTCCCGCAGAATTGCGGGGGATCTCCAACCTTTTAAACTATTCCCCCCCCCCCAAATCATCGTGGCAGGCTTCCGCTGCAATCAGGGTAACTGTCCCTACAAATCTGTCAATGGTAGTCCTATTCTACTAAATCTCTCTTCTTCTACCTGGTAATTAAGTATTTAGAAGACAGGTTTTAAAAGTAACTTTTTTGTATTCTATTCTTAAAAAATTGGTTTACAATAACTTAACAAACAAAATTTTGCTTTGATCAAAAATATACATTAAATTCCGTGATAAAATTTGGAACTTTGCTCTTCACCCTAAGCACCCAATCCACAAACAAAAGCAAGTTTCCACACCTTTTAAATTATGAATCAATGGAAATAGGAATTATAGGAGGTACAAGACTAGCCCTATACTTGGGAGATGTTTTGTCTTCCAGAGCGAATATTGTGCGTTTTGGAGTAAGAGAGGATTTTGAAGCAAAAGGAATAGAATGGAAAATCCTCAAAATGTCACCGGGAAAAGTCATTACATATAAAAAAGTGATCGAGGAGTCGGTATTTATATTGATTTGTTGTGAGAATGAATACTTGGCCAGTGTGACTGAAGAGCTTAAAGAAGCTGATTTGGAAGGTAAAATCATCATAGACTGCACCAATGCTTCATATACTGAGAATATGCCCTGTAACACTGAAATGTTGAAAACAGCAATGGAAGAGGGCTACCTTTTTAAAGCTTTCAATAATCTGGGCTTAGACTATCCTGTTTCGGATCCAATGGGGCTTGTCAAAGAAACATACTTTTGTGGTCCGGATATACCTGAGAAAAAGATTGTTAGCCGATTGATATCCGCTATAGGGTTCAAGGGGGTAGATGCCGGTAGTTTAGGTAACGCCAAATTACTTGAAGCCGTGTATCACTTAAGGAAAGAAATCAGCCTTCAGAAAAACGAAAACTTAGATTATCATTTTAAACTGATCGGTGTTTAGTGAATAGTATTTACGCTAATTTTTTTCAATTCTACCTTCCATAATCCTGAAAAATAAAATATGTGCCATTCTACGGGCATGTTCTTTCGCGAAATCTGTATTTTTCCCCATGTAGTAAGTATCTAGGGTACTGAACCAGAGTTCAAGCCAATGTCCAAAATGAGCCTGCTGAATACTGTTTCCTGTGGATCTATCTACTTCCTTATGAACAGGAACTGGATTGAATTTACCGGCACCTGGACCCGAGTTTAAGATAACTATTTCCCAAAAATCAGTTAGTCTTTCCAAATGAACCTCCCAGTCATCAATTACAGTATTAAAAATTGGTCCTAACACTTCATGTTGGCGTATTCGGGTATAAAAGCTTCTTACCAAATGGCTAACATCCACGCGGGTCTCTATATCTTTTTTAATCTTCAACATTTTTTAGAATTTTCTCGAGCACTGCTAATTCCCCGTCAATATTCTCAGGGATAGGAAGGCCAAGTATACTACAAATCAAAGGGTAGACATGAAAGTTCTCAAATGAAGATATTTTATGGGATTTTTTGATCTGTGGTCCATTTGCATAAAAAATGCCGTGCATGTCCTTGTACTTAGGACTGTAACCATGTTCCCCAAAAACATTTGTTTTGAACATCGCTGCTCGGTTTTGGTACTTGATCATATCTGAGGTAGTAGCTAAATAGAAACCTAAATCGGGTAGAATCAATAAATCGCCTAACCTATTGCTGTAAGTTTCTGTGTTTTGATAATAATTTTCATCCTTAACTTTTACTACTTTGAAGGGCCCTTCAACTGAATTGAGTTTAAGATACAATTCTTCAAGTTCCAATGGATTATCCAGGTAAAGATGTGCCATGGCGCCATTGTTGACCACACGCGCATTGGTGTTTTTTGTGATTTCATCAAGGTTAAGTAAATTTTCCTTAGGAACTTCACTCATGCCATGGTCTGATACAATAATGACATTGATTTCTTCATCAAAACTTTTCAAACCCTCAAATAAAGCTCCAAGCTCCCTGTCAAGTTTGGAGATTTTCTTTCTCAACTCCAGGTCATTGTTCGGCCCATACCTGTGGCCGATATCATCCATGTCAGAAAAATACAATGTAATCAGCCTGGGTCTTTCATCTTCTGGCAATTCAAGCCATTCAAACACTTTGGAAATTCTTGTTAAGTTGGATATTGTCCCATCATAATTGTAATAATAAGAAGGCTGAACCCCTTGAACAGGAGCTTCTGTGCCTACAAAGAAATAGCTTGCTGCCCTGATTCCATTTTGCTCCGCCAAGACCCAAAGCGGGGTGCCTCCATACCAGTAACCATCCTCGACAATACTCCTATCATTGATGACATAAGTTTGATCTTTTTCTGGTTCATAAAAAGCGTTGTTGACCAATCCGTGGTTTTCAGGCTTCATTCCCGTGGCTATGGTGTAATGATTTGGGAAAGTCTTGCTTGGAAAAGATGGGATCATGGATTGTGCAGCAGTACCTTCCTGAATGAATTTTGAGATATTTTCCGGGGCAAATCTTTCGGTATAATCATACCTATAACCATCCAAAGAAATCAATATGACATAGGGCTTTTTTTCCTGAGCCCAAGCAAAGCTTGATGAAAGAATAAATAAAGAAAATAAAATACTAAGTATTCTTTTCATAATGATTTGTTTACGGTTCGCTAAAAGTATATCCTTGAGTCTTGCTTTACAATTTTATACTCTGCAAAGGAGAAATTCTTTTTCAAAAATTCCTCAATACCTTCTTTCCAGCCGACTACTACATGTTTCATTTTTTACTGAGTTCAGTTAAGTATTTCAATTTTCTTTTATAGTCACATATATGATCAGATGATATACAATTTATGTAAATTCATTGACCAAATCAGTTTTGAAAAAGTAAATATTCCACTGGTAAAAAAATGAGAGGGATTCTTTATCTTTTTGACAATATTCCAAATCAAACCCAATTAAACCATGAAATCGAGCCTGCCTACTGGACAGGCAGGCATGATCCCGTACCTACGGGATCACACACAGGGATGATTAAAAACCATGCGAAGATTCTCCCGAAAGTCGGGACAGGCTATCCCGATACGGGACAAGTTATGACCATTGAAAGAAATTATAATCATATGAAAAGAATAATAACACTAGTTCTGGGCCTCACATTCTTATTTACAGCCCAATTGCAGGCACAGGAAATAGCCCTGCAAATGTATAGTCTCCGCAACCAAACCAAAGATGATGTCAAAGGTTCACACCAATTGGTTGCAGACTGGGGAATCAAGTACCTGGAAGGAGGAGGCACTTATGGCATGAGTCAGGAAGAATACAAGAAAATGATTTCCGAAATGGGGCTTTCTGTGATAGGCGTTGGTGCGGATTACAACGAACTCAAAAACAACAATATTCAGAAAATTATTGATCAAGCGAAAGCCTATGGAGCCAAATATGCAACCTGCTTTTGGATCCCTCACCAAGGTGATGGCAATTTCACAATTAAAGAAACCCAGGAAGCCATAGAATTATTCAATAAAGCAGGTGCGGAAATGCAAAAAGAAGGTATAACACTTTTGTACCATCCTCATGGTTACGAATTCACCTCACACGGATCCGGAGTTTTGTTTGATGAAATGGTCAAAAACGCCAATAATTACAAGTTCAATATGGATGTTTACTGGGTGCAGATGGGAGGAGGAGATCCCGTAGCTTACCTCAAAGCTAATCCTGAATTATACCCACTTTTACACTTGAAAGACAGGAAAAAGGGGACTCCGGGCTCGAAAGATGGTAGAGGTGATGTAGAAACGAACGTAGTCTTGGGAGAAGGGGATATTGACATCAAATCACTTATTGAATTGGCGGTAAAACATAAAGTGGAATATTTGGTCATAGAAGATGAATCCACCAGATCTGTTGAACAAATCCCGCAAAGTGTTGCCTATATCAATAAAATCAAATCTCAGATCAAATAGAGGGATATTTGCCTCAGTTTTGCAACTGCTTAAAATTCCCTTAGCTTTGCAGTCCTTTTAAAAAATCAAATACCCAAGCGGTTCAATCACCCGCTTTATCAAAAATTGATATGGACAAGAAAGAAGCTGTTGACAAAGGAATGATGCTTCCAGTAATGGAAGCCTTTTATACCATCCAAGGAGAAGGGGTGCATACTGGCACCCCTGCTTATTTTATAAGACTTGGCGGATGTGATGTGGGCTGTGTGTGGTGTGACGTGAAAGAGTCATGGGAAGCCGAGAAATGGCCTATCCATTCCGTTCAAGAAATTGTCAATCAAGCCTTGGAATACCCCGGCCGGATGGTTGTGATTACTGGTGGTGAGCCTTTAATGTATGATTTGGGTCCCTTGACGGCTTTATTGAAAAAAGAGGGTTTTACGATCAATATAGAAACTTCAGGTGCGCACCCATTTTCAGGACAATTTGATTGGGTTTGTTTTTCTCCCAAAAAGTTTAAAAAACCACATTCGAGCATTTATGAGCATGCAAATGAGTTAAAAGTGGTTATTTTTCATAAATCTGACTTTGATTTTGCAGAAAAACATGCAGATTTGGTAAATAAAAGCTGCCATAAACTCTTGCAGCCGGAGTGGAGTAAGTCATCCCAGTACTTGGGGAGCATCATTGAATATGTGAAATCCAACCCGGAATGGAAAATTTCACTCCAAACGCATAAGTTTATGGATATTCCATAAACATGAGGGTACTTCTTCTTTCTTTGGTTCTGATTTGTGTTGTCCAGATAAGCTACGGACAGAAGTATTCTATTATCGATTCCAGAGCTATCAAGATGCATGAGGAAGGAAATGAGCTTGTCCTTAGGCGTCAATATGCAGAGGCAATAGAAAAATATAAAGCTTCTATCAACCGGGAAGCCAATTTTTTGGAATCATATGTGAAATGGGGGAGGATTCTTTTGACCTCAGGCCGATCTCAAGAGGCATTGGAAGTAGTGGAAAGAGGTGAGAGACGAGCTGCCAAAGCTTCTGATCAAGTTAAAGGAGACTTCGGATGGCTCAAAACCCATATTTATCTTTCTCTAGGTCAGTTTCAGGAAGCACTACGGGAGTTTCAGGATGTAGATTTAATTCTGGCCAGTGAGTTCAAAAGGTCTCCCAATTACATGGAGACCAAAGAGCAAATGGATTTTTTGAACGAAAATCTTCAAAAGGAACTCGTCATCAAAAAAGAAAAACTTCCAGAGCCAATCAATGAGTTTACACTGCAGTATTTCCCAGTATTGACCGCCGATAGCCGTAAGATACTTTTTACCAAAAGAGATGGCACTCAGGATAACCAAAAAGAAGATATCTATGTGTCTTATTTGGCTGATGATGGTGAAAGCTGGACCCTGCCTGCAGGTATTTCAGAGAATATCAACACCTATTATAACGAGGGTACCTGTACGATCTCAGCTGATGGGAACATTCTTATTTACACCTCCTGCGATGCTCCGGATTCCTTTGGGAGTTGCGATCTTTATGTCGCTTATAAAGTTAACAACATCTGGCAAAGGTCTTCCAATATGGGGAAAAATGTCAATTCCCGTTCGTGGGAATCCCAGCCTTCACTTTCTGCAGATGGCAGAATATTGTTCTTTTCATCGAATAGGCGTGGAGGTTTTGGAGGAAATGACATTTGGTACAGCGTAAGAAATGATGACGGTTCTTGGGCTGAAGCAAAAAACCTGGGATCTACTGTCAACACACCTAAGGATGAGGTTTCTCCTTTTATTTACTTTAATAATGAAATTTTATTTTTTGCTTCCAATGGGCATAGGGGCTTTGGTGGTATGGACCTATTTGTGTCCAGAGTGGTGGATGGAGAATTTACCGAGCCTGAAAATTTAGGCTATCCTATTAATGACCATCAAGATCAATTCTCCTTGTTTATTACGGCTCAGAGAGATTATGCCTATTATACAGAAACATCATATGCAGAGGGAAAAGTAGAAAGATCATTCTTATATAGATTTAAATTTCCTGATGAAATTGCATTAGGAGAAAAGCTTATCGTTACCCAGGGTAAGGTGCTTAATTCCAAAACAGGAGAGCCAGTGGACGCCAAGCTGTCTTTGGTAAGTCTTGCCAACGACAGTACGATGTATCAATTTCGTTCGGATGGCAAGACGGGAGATTTTATGATGTTGTATCCCGACAAATCATTTTCAGGACTATATGTGGAAAAAGAAGGTTACCTTCCGAAAATTTATAATGTAGAAAGAGATAATCTCAAAGATCAAGAGTCCTTGGAAATTTCTCTGACACCGATAGGTCCCGGGGAAGAATTTGTTTTTGAAAATATCTTCTTCGATTTCGACAAAGATGAATTGAAACAAGAATCCATGAGTTCGCTTAAAAGGCTCAGGGATTTCCTTGTTACCAATTACAATGTCAATATATATATTGTAGGGCATACTGATAATGTGGGCAGTGCTGCCTATAATGAGAGCCTGAGTCTAAGACGTGCAGAAAGTGTGAAGCGGTATCTTTTAGAAAATGGCATTAAGGAAGGGCGCGCCATACCGGTCGGGAAAGGGGATAGGGAGCCAATACGGCCAAATGATTCTGCTGATAACAGGGCAATGAACAGAAGAATTACCATTTCTATTCAGGAAAATTTTTGATACCAATTTATTTTAAATTGGGCACCAAACCAGAAAGGTCTTTTGAGTTTGTTTTGATTTTTTAAATTATCTCAGGAAGAGACCTGTCAGGTTTTATTTCTCATTTGAAGTAAGACTATCAATTCCTCATCTTTTTCCTTATTTTTGCCACTCAATTGAATAGAGTGATGATACACGTTTGCAGAAAAGAGCATTTTAATGCGGCTCATAAGCTTTGGAATCCCAACTGGTCGGAGGAGAAAAATAAGGAAGTGTTTGGACCTTGTTCCAATGTCAACTGGCATGGGCATAATTTTGAGCTGATTGTGACCGTAAAAGGAATGCCAGATCCTGAAACGGGATTCGTTGTTGATTTGAAGGCTTTGAGTGGTATAATCAAAACTTTGGTGATTGATAAAGTAGACCATAAGAACCTGAATATGGATGTAGAATTCATGTTGGGGAAAATGGCGAGCTGTGAAAATCTTGTAGTGGAATTCTGGAAAATTCTAGAACCTGCTATCAATGACATTGTGCCTCATGGGAGTTTGTACAAGTTAACGCTTTACGAAACACCTAGAAACTTTGTAGAATACTATGGTGAATAAGCACTCAGCTTATTTATTTTTTTAATTACATATATTATGAAATATTATCTCATTTGCGGAGAGCGCTCCGGGGACCTACATAGTTCCAATTTAATTCAGTCCATCAAGGAACTGGATCCGGAAGCTTCATTTCGTGGAATGGGCGGAGATTATTCTTCCAATGCAGGCCTTGAGCTTGTAGCCCATTATCAGGATGTATCCGTGATGGGTTTCATAGAGGTATTGCTTGGATTCAGAAAAGTATTGAAACACTTGGCTTTAATCAAAAAGGATTTACTAAAATTTAAGCCAGATGCTTTGATATTGGTGGATTTCGGTGGGTTCAATATGAAGATTGCTGCCTTTGCTAAAAGTCACAATATAAAAGTTCATTATTACATACCCCCAAAAGTTTGGGCATGGAACCAGAGCAGGGCATTGAAAATCAAAAAGCATACGGATCATGTCTATTCCATTCTTCCTTTTGAGCCAGAGTTTTATAAAAAGTTTGGAGTAGAGGCCTTGTATGTAGGTAATCCGCTTTTGGATGAAATATCCAAGTTTGAGCCTCATCCGTTTTTTCATCAAAAAAACGAATTGAATTATCAACCGATAATTGCCCTCTTACCAGGAAGCAGACAACAGGAACTGGATAAGATGCTTTCAGTAATGCTGGATGTGGTTAAGAAATTTCCAAATGCACAGTTTGTGATTGCCGGAGTGGGTAATCTAAAACCAGAAGCTTACCGACCTGCCATTAAAGCTGGTATAAGGATCGTATTTGATCAAACATATGATTTGCTGCATCATGCAACAGCGGCAATAGTTACTTCAGGAACAGCTACATTAGAAACTGCATTATTTAGAGTTCCCCAAGTGGTTGTCTACAAAACCAGCTGGCTGAGTTATTTTATTGCGAAGAGCTTGATTAGAGTTCCTTATATTTCTTTGGTAAACTTAATCGCGGATCAGGAGGTAGTAAAAGAACTGATTCAGCGTGGTTTTAACAGTAAAAATGTTGCAGAAGAATTGAACATGCTCTTATCCGATATCCAACAAAAGGCAAGGGTTTTGCAGGGTTACGATTTGGTGAAAAATAAATTGGGAAAAAATTCCTCTTCCAAGACTACGGCTTTTATTATTCATAACAATTTCAAGTGATTTTTTCGAACAAATTAATTAACGCCATGTTTTATTTTTGGTTAAGCGGTAAATAAGCGCTTTTTTTTGGTTTTTAATAAACTTTGCATATTTAAATATCACAATTTTACCTTTTTTCAGTTTAAAAAAATACTTTTTATACCTCCTTTGGTTAATTTGCCTGTATAATTGGTGAAATTCAGAATTAAATTAAGTTTTTCAATAGTAATAAAAGTAAAATATTTGGTGAAAATATTATTTATATGCTATTTAAAGGTTGAAAATTGAAATAATATATTTTCGAGACTTAACCGATATTAACTTTTATTTACTTAAATGTTAAGAAGTTTTAAAAAAGAATAATATTCTTTAAATATATAATAAATAGAATTAAAATTTATTAAAGTCCTTTATACACTACTCATAACAACTTTAATTTTATAGAAATAGATTATTCAGAATTTTTTTAAATTAAATACATCAACATGAATATGCATTTTATGTAAATGGTTTTGCATTATTTAAGGATTATAAATAGAATTGGGGGTTCATTAAATCAAACATTATAATTATGAGGAAAATTTTACTTCTAGGACTTGCGTTCTTGTTGGCATCTGCTACGGCATTTGCCCAAAGTCGCGTAGTTACTGGAACGGTGACATCTGGAGAAGATGGGTTACCGATTCCGGGAGCCTCAGTCGTAGTGAAAGGTACCACTGTGGGTACAGCTACTGACTTAGACGGCAATTTCTCGCTGAATGTCCCACAAGGAAATAACACATTGGTGTTTTCATTTGTAGGTACTGAAATGCAAGAAGTCAATATTGGTAATAGGTCTCAGGTCAATGTGGTATTACAGCCTGATACTAGGAGTTTGGAAGAAGTTATCGTAACTGGTTACGGTACTCAGCCAAAAAGAGAAGTCACCGGTGCGGTTTCATCCGTAAAAGGTGAGTTGATTGAAAACCTTCCTATGCAATCTTTTGACCGCGCGTTGCAGGGTAGAGCTGCCGGTGTACAGGTTAGATCTGCAAATGGTCTTCCAGGTGGTGCGGTTAACATCCGTATCCGTGGTGTAGGTTCTATTACAGCAGGTAATGAGCCACTTTTTATTGTAGATGGTGTTCAGCTGAACAATGCAGGTAACGCTAGCTTTACCCAAGACAACCCGCTTGCTTTCTTAAACCCAAATGATATTGAGTCTATGGAAATCCTTAAAGATGCAGCTTCTGCTGCTATTTATGGTTCTCAGGCAGCTAATGGTGTTGTTATTATTACCACTAAAAAAGGTAAGCAAGGTAAGGCAAGATTTGAATTCAACGCTTTTGCAGGTGAAACTCAACCAATGAAAATACTAGATGTATTGGGTGGTGATGAGTGGTATACTATGAGAAGAGACGGTTTGATCAATGCTGGCGTTGGTAACCCTCAGGCAAATGCTTTGAATGCTATGGGTAGACTACCAGGTAACTGGCAAGAATTGGGTGCTGATGGTCTTGACGCCATTGGTCTGGGTCTGCCTACATTTGATTGGCAAAGACAATTGATGGGAAGAGGTAGACTTCAAAACTATGAACTTAACGTTTCCGGTGGTGATGACAAAACTACTTTCTTTATTTCTGGTTCTTACAATGTTCAAGAATCTTCATTCCGTCCAGTCGATTTCGAAAGAGGTACATTTAGAACGGCTTTGACTCATAAAGCAAATGATAGACTTACTTTAGAAACAAATATTAACTTGTCAACCATTACTCAAAATTCTCCTTTTGCTATAGATGGTGCATTTTTGGGTAATCCTGCTTTCTCCTCTTCAACAGTATTGCCACACAATGCAATTTTCAATGAAGATGGTAGCTACAACACTAATATTGCTGGTGTTTTGAATCAAAACGTTGCTTTGGTTAATGATTTTAACTCAGGTACAACAACCACTAACTCTATTGTAGGTAATGCTATTGCCAATTATAAAATCTTAGATAATCTTACTTATCGTGGATTGGTAGGTGTTGATTACAGAATGCTTACTGAAAACAGGTATAGAGATCCAAGAACTCCTGATGGGGCTGGGGTAAGGGGTAGAGCTACTGCAGCAAATGACTGGAGAACAAGGTTTATTACCACGCACACTTTAAATTGGAACAAAACTTTCAATAATGTCCACAACCTTACGGCTTTGGTAGGTTTTGAATTTGTTTCTGAAACAAGAGAAGGGTTGAATGCTGAAGCCATTGGTTTCCCAACATTCCAGTTCAGGTATATCGATTCAGGTGCTACTCCGGAGTTTGTGGGTGGTTTCTGGACAGGTTACAGAAGACAAGGTGTATTTGCAAACGCAAACTACAACTACAAAGAGAAGTATCTATTTACTGCTACAGCAAGATATGATGGTTCTTCCAGATTTGGAGCCAATACACAATATGGTATTTTTCCATCTGTTAGAGCTGGTTGGAATATTGCAATGGAAGATTTCTTAAAAGATTCCGAAACGATTACAGATTTGAAATTGAGAGCTTCTTGGGGTCAATCTGGAAATGATCAGATTGGAAACTTCGCAGCTAGAGGTCTTTATGGCGCTCCAACTGCAGGTAACTACGCTGGAAATGCAGGTATTAGACCTACTTCATTGGCTAACCTTGACTTAGGTTGGGAGACAAATGAAACAGTAAACTTAGGTCTTGACTTCGGTTTCTTCAGCAATAGGGTTACAGGTTCTGTTGATTTATTTGATCAGAGAACCAAGAATTTGCTTTTGAATCAACCTATCCTTTGGACAAATGGATTCAGCTCTATTGCCAACAATGTGGGTGAGTTGATGAACAGGGGTGTTGAATTTGAAGTAAGTACTGTGAACATAGATAGAAGCGGTTTCTCTTGGAGAACATCCTTCAACTTTACATATATTAGAAATGAAGTAATTTCTCTTTATGATGATTTGGATTTCCTTCCCGCTAATCCGGGTATAGCAGTTGGTCAGCCAGTTGGAAACCCTGCTTTCCCAGGAGATCAGGCACCAGGTTCACATTTCTTTGCTGAGTATGCCGGTGTTAACCCAGCAACAGGCCGTCCTATGTGGTTGGATGCAGCAGGTAACAGAACTTACCAGCCTATTGCAGCAGACAGAGTATATTTCGGATCAAACCTAGCCCCAATATATGGTGGTCTAAGCAATACCTTCAGATACAAAGGATTTGAACTGACTGCATTCTTTACTTATGAATATGGTGCGGTGGTTACTGATGGTCAATATAGCTTTATGAGAGAAGCAGGTACCCGTTTGGCTTTGAATACCCTAAGAGAAGTGGTAGACAGACAGTGGACAAGCCCAGGTGATATGACTGATATTCCAAGAAACGTAGGTAACTCCAATGGTGGTAATGAAGTAAGAAGCCAAGGAAGAAACTTCGGTACTGCAGGGCTTTTGAATGCTGACTTTATCAGATTAGCACAATTGCAATTTGGATACAGCTTTAATCCAAGTACTCTTAGAAGCTTGGGACTTACCAGAGCTAGGGTATATGCTCAAGGAATGAACCTTTGGACATACTCTAACTATCCTGGATATGATCCTGAGTTCGTTGGTGCAGGTACAGGTCAGCTTCCGATTGTAAAAAGTTATCAGATCGGTGTACAGTTAGGATTTTAAAATAGATGACAATGAAAATGAAAAATTATATATATAAATATGCATTTACGGTTCTCTTGGGACTTGGAGTTGCGGTTTCTTCCTGTGACTTGAATGTTGACCCGAGACAATCAATTGATGCAGATCTAGCATTGAACACACCCGATGGTGTAGATGCTGCTGTAAATTCCGTGTATGGAAGGCTTAGGGCTACCAATAATTATGGTAGAAACCTATTGGCATTATCTGATGCTTTGGCAGATGTGGGAAGAACTACTTCCAATTCCGGACGTTTGATTCAGGAAAATAATAATCAGCCAAATGCGCACTTTAATTCCATACCTGCCAACAACCTGAGTTTCTGGCAAACTACTTATTTTGCCATCAATGAGGCTAATCTAATTCTTGATGCGGTAGCTTCTGGAGTTGAAGGCGCTTCTGCTGCCCAGCTTGCAAGATGGGAAGGCGAATTGAAGTTCTTAAGAGCTTTAAACTACTTCGACTTGGCGAAAGTATATACTTACATTCCAACAGCTATTTATCAGCCAGGTTTGGTTGACGAAGGTGGAATTCCTATGCCTTTGGAAGGTTCAATTACTTCTGATATCGCATTTACAAGGAATTCTCCAAGAGCTACAATCGATGAGAATTATGCACAAATTGTATTAGACCTAAACGAAGCGATTACTGCTTTGAGTACTTCAAGCAGGGCTGGTTCTCAGTTTGCTTCAGTAGGAGCTGCTCAAGGTCTATTGGCAAGAGTAGAACTCTATAGAGGTAACTGGGCTGCTGCAAGAGACGCAGCTACTGCGGCTTTAGCATCTGGTGCAGGCACTGTTCTTGGCGGTATGGATTATGTAGAAGGTTGGAGAGCACAGAATCATCCTGAAGCTATGTTTGAAGTTAGATTTCAAATTGCTGGTGAATCAATCGGTGTTAACGAATCACTTCAATCTTCTTTTACTGTATTGTTAAATTTAGACAACAAGAATGCGCAAGGTGGATGGGGAGATTTCGTGCCTAATCAAAGAGTCCTTGATTTCTTTGGATTGGCACCGCTTCAAGTGGGTGATAATCCTGATGACAACAATAGCTGGGATGTTACCAGAAATGAAGATGTAAGGGCTCACCTTTACACTACTGGAAGTACTGTTAGAGGATCAAGAAACATTGAATGTGTTAAATTCATAGCCAAGGCTGGATTTGTTTATGGTGACAACGTTCCTGTAATCAGAAAGTCTGAAATGCATTTGATCAGGGCTGAAGCCAACTATCAGTTGGGTAATACTGGTGATGCACTTGCAGAATTGAATGATTTCAAAGCTTTGAGAGGGCTTGAGCCTGTAACCATGAGCGGTGAAGATATTCTTGAAGAGATCCTTATAGAAAGATTTAAAGAATTTGCGTTTGAAGGACATAGATTCTTTGATCTTAAGAGATACGGAAGAGATTTGGATAAAAGATATTTAGGTCCAAATAACTTCGTGCCTTTCGATGACTTTAGAATACTTCCTCTTATACCTCAGCGTGAGGTTGATGGTAACACGAACCTTAATCAAAACAGAGGATACTAAAATTGAAAATGACTATGAAAAAGATATTATCTATATTTTCTCTTGTGATGGTTTTTGTGTTCGGTTCTTGTATCGAGCAGAACTATCCGATTTGGGAAGGAGCTGAGGTTGAATTCCAGGCCTCAGTAGTGACCGCACCTATTGCGGGTCAAAACTACCCAAGGATATCCATCGCAAACAGCATTGGCACTTATGGACTTCAAGTAAATCTTGTTGCCAGACAGAGAGACAGTGACGAGACCATTACTTACAGAGTAGTGTCTGAAGGAACTACAGCAGTAGAAGGAACCGATTACAATGTATCCGGATCTTTGGTAATCCCGGCTAACTCTTCCACTGCTACTTTAGAGGTGGACATCATCAATACCGGTGAAATCGGTGGTTCAGTTGACTTGTTGCTAGAGTTGGAAGGTAATTCCACTATTCAGGCAAGTGAAAACTACAAAAGAGTACAATTGAGAATAACCAGACCAAGCCCTCCAGCAGTGGAAGGATAATCATTATTCCAATAATTTATAGAATAAAAGGCCGGATATTTCCGGCCTTTTATTTAGATTTGTATATGAAAAAGTTTAGTTTATTAGTAAGTATAGTATACGTTTGTTCATTTGGTTTTGCTTCTGCTCAATTACAGGTTATGAGAGATCAGGCCACTGGTAATCCAGTGATGGCAAACCCATACCCCGAAGTAAAGGGCTCTCAATATTGGACAGAATTTGATCAGGGTTCTATTATTTTTTCTGAAAAAGATACTGCTGAGGAAGTGGTAATAGCATTTAATGCCTTCAATCATACTCTTGAATATAGGGAGGGCAGAGAGTTGATGGCCTATTCTCCAGGTAGAATCAATGGATTTATTTTAAATGCCAAATCTGCTCCACAGTTATTTCGCTCTGGATATAATATTCCCGGTATAGGATCTAATAGGTTTGTAGAAATATTGGTTGACGGAGATTATACTCTTGTCAATCATAAATATAAAAAGATGATTGATGATCCAGGTGCGACTTACGGTTCACAAAGAGCAAAGGCATTTTCTAATACCGAAGATTTATATGTTTTTAAGGATGGTGAAGCATTTCTTTGGAAGCCTAGAAAGAAAGCTCTTGTTGGATTCTTTGGAGATGAGGGTTATTCTATAATCAATGATTTAAGTAATAATTACAAACTAGACCTGAAGGATAAAAATGACATTAGAAGACTTATCATGCTGATGAATGCTGAAAAGAACAAATAATCTCTCGTTTCAGGTAATATTCAATTCAATTAATAGGATAAAAATTCAGCGATATAGTAGTTTTGACAAGTTGTTCAAGGGTTGATACACTTGACTTTAATCAGGTTTTCAGGAAATGAAGTTATTAATTTGAATGAATAAATGTTAAGATGAATAGACTCAGGTATTTTAAAAGTGTAATTTTTGTAATCATTACCTTGGCATTTCAGTACTCATGTACTCAAAAACAGGAATCCAAAACAATCTATGTTGTTCGTCATGCTGAGAAACTATTGCTTGAAGATGATCCTGAATTGAGTGTCGCCGGTTCGGCTAGGGCTGTAAAGCTTGGTCAGATTTTGGAAGATAAGCAGATTACCCATGTTTTTAGTACCAACACCATTCGCACAATAGCTACTGCAAGACATGTCTCCAATCATTCTGGTGCAGAGATTGAAGCCTATGATGCTGAAAGGCATGATGATTTGGTAAACGAGTTAAAGAAAAGGAAAGGGAATATATTGGTAGTGGGGCACAGTAATACTGTGCATCATCTTGTTAATTATTTTGTGGGAGACGGTGTAAAATACCCTGAATTAGAAGATATAGAATACGATTATATTTTTGTAGTTACCTTGGATGATAAGGGCGGCTCAAAAGTGGAAAGAAAGTTGTACAGGGATTTTTAAAATCTATGTATTTACGTAATTATGCCAGTAGTGAAATAAATGTCTGCTTTTTGATTCATTTCGAAACTAATTGATACTGATCAAGTGCAAACATTAATACTAGAACCTAAGGTTACAATCAAAGTAGCTTAAAATCATTTTAAAATATATTAGAGCGCTGAGTAATCAGTGCTCTTTTTATTTACATATATGCTTTGTCATTGAGAAAATGAGGAAGGCTATAATATCCTTACTTCAATCCCTATTTCTTCTAGCTTTTCTTTATAGAGTTCAGGAATTCCAGAATCCGTAATCACCATATCAATATCTTCTAAATTGCAGATTTTGCCAAAACCCTTTTTCCCAAATTTGCTTGAATCTGCAAGTACTATAGTTTTTTGCACACCTTTAATCATCCTTGCGTTCAGGTGTGCTTCCATCATATGGGAAGTGGTAAGACCATGATCCAAGCTGATTCCATCAGCACTGAGAAAAAGCTTTGAACAGGCAAATTGTTGAAGCATTTCATCGGCAAAATTTCCAACGACCGAACTGCTACTTTTCCGGACCACTCCCCCCAATTGAACAATTTCGATCTCAGGAGCGTCGATCAAGGCTAGCGTTACATTCATGGCGGCAGTAAGGACAGTCAATTTTTTATTTTTGGGTATTGCCTGAGCAAATGAAACCACAGTAGTACCTGAACCGATGATAATGGCATCGTCTTCATCTATAAGCTTTGCTGCTTCTGAAGCAATTTTCATTTTTTCCTCTACCCGAACAAGTTTCTTTTCATTTACAGATCTGTCATTTACATAAGGTGAAGCAGGTGTTGCCGATCCATGTGAACGATAGAGGAGGCCTTTATCCTCCAGGATTTTAAGGTCTTTCCTTATGGTTACGACTGTCACGTCCAGTTCTTTGCTGAGCTCGGCTACCCCGACAAAACCATTTTTGTTCAACTCATCTAAAATATATTTATGTCTTTCTGCAATGGTCATTGGTATTTCTTTCGACTAAAAGTAATCATAATCTTCAATAAAAGGAAAGTAAAAGAAATACAAAATTAATAATATGTTTCCTTTTGTTTCTTTTTATTTCCTTTTTTATTACTTTTGATTCAAACAAGAAGCGGAATGGATAGAATTAAAAATCTTGATCGGATAAATGACAAAGGGGAAGTTTGGGATATTGCTGTGATAGGTGGAGGGGCATCGGGTTTGGGAGTTGCTTTGGATGCTCTTTCTAGAGGTCTTTCCGTGGTATTGGTAGAAAAAGCTGATTTTGCCACCGGAACCTCAAGCAGAAGTACCAAGTTGGTTCACGGTGGCGTGAGGTATCTTGCGCAAGGGGATGTAGGGCTTGTATTTGAAGCATTGAGGGAAAGAGGCCGGTTACTGCAAAATGCTCCACACCTAACCTATAACCAGCCTTTTATTATTCCGATTTACTCTATTTTTGATCGTATCCAATATAGCGTAGGTTTAAAAATCTATGATTGGATGGCAGGTCGTTTGAGGTTGGGTAAGTCAAGGTTTATTTCAAAAAAAGAAACCATGGCAAGGTTGCCGCAAGTAAAAAGTAAAGGACTTAGTGGAGGTGTAGTTTACCATGATGGACAGTTTGATGATGCAAGACTTGCATTGAGTATTGCCATGACCTGTAATGAAATGGGTGGCTGTATGCTTAATTATGTCAAGGTAGTTGGATTGCTGAAAGATGATGCTGGTACAACTTCCGGTGTCAAAGTCCAGGATACTTTTAGTAAGAAGAATTACAATATCAATGCTAAAATGGTGGTCAATGCTACAGGTGTATTTGCTGATAAGATTCTGAAAATGGATAAGCCTGAGGCGCCTAAAAGTATACAGCCAAGTCAGGGAATACACTTGGTATTGGATCAGAGTTTCCTCGGGGGGAAAGATGCCCTGATGATTCCAAAAACTTCTGATGGTAGGGTTTTATTTGCAGTGCCATGGCATGGGAAGCTTGTAGTAGGGACTACGGATACACTTAGAGATAAAGCGAAACTTGAGCCTGAGGCGCTGGTCAAAGAAATTGATTTCATACTAGAAACCGCAGAGGCTTATTTGAGCAAAGCCCCAAGTAGAGAAGATGTATTATCTGTATTTGCAGGCTTAAGGCCACTAGCTGCCCCAAAAGAAGGAAGCACCAAAACAAAAGAAATTTCAAGATCTCATAAAGTAATCGTCTCGGATAGCAAGCTCATTTCTATTACCGGGGGTAAGTGGACGACTTTTCGCAAAATGGGAGAGGATACGGTTTCTTATTTTCCACAGGTAACTGGAGAAAAACTAAATGAAAGTAAATCGGGAAATATCAAATACCATGGCTACACTCAAAGTCCTCAAGATGGTCATTGGAAAGGATATGGATCTCATGCTGCAGAGATACAAAAAATGATAAAAGCTGATGCCAGTCTGGGGGAAAAGCTTCATGCTGAATATCCCTACACCAAAGCTGAAGTTGTATGGAGTGCAAGGTATGAAATGGCGGTCAAGGTGGAAGATGTATTGAGTAGGAGGATAAGAATGTTGCTTTTAGATGCAAAAGCAGCTGTTCAAATGGCACCCGTAGTTGCGAAGCTAATGGCTTTGGAGTTGGGGAAAGATGACAGCTGGGTCAACTCTGAGTTGGAAGACTTCAAAAAGTTGGCAAATAAGTATATATTGAAACCGTAGTTGTTGAAAACACGAAAGGCTTATTTGATTTATTTACTTAAAAAACAACATGTCTAATAAACCATAGGTGGAAAAACTTTAAACCAAACAACCCAAAATAAAATGTCCCAATATATTCTATCCCTAGACCAAGGTACAACCAGTTCAAGAGCCATTGTTTTTGATAAAAAAGGGCAGATAGTGTCAGTTGCCCAAAAAGATTTCAAACAACACTTTCCTAAATCAGGCTGGGTGGAGCATGACCCTCAAGAAATATGGGCTAGTCAGTCTGCTGTAATGATTGAAGCTTTGGCCAATGAAAGTATCAAGGCGAATCAAATAGCAGCTATTGGCATTACCAACCAAAGGGAAACCACGGTTATTTGGGATAGAAAAACAGGTGCACCGATCCATAATGCTATTGTTTGGCAAGATAGGAGGACTGCTGCTTACTGTGATGAATTGAAGGCTGCTGGTAAATCCGAAATGATTGCAGATAAGACGGGTTTGATATTGGACGCATACTTTTCGGCCACCAAAATAAAATGGATTTTGGATCATGTAGAGGGGGCAAGGAAAAAAGCCGAAGAAGGGGAGCTTGCCTTTGGAACCATAGATACTTGGCTTATATGGAAGCTTACCGGTGGAAAAACACATGCCACGGATATCAGTAATGCCAGCAGGACAATGATTTTTAATATCCATACGGAAAAATGGGACGAGGAACTTCTGGATCTTTTTGAAATACCAGAAAGCTTACTCCCTGAAGTAAAAGAAAGTTCTGAGGTAATCGGGGAAACTGCAGGAGATATTTTATCTCATAAAATCCCCATAGCTGGAGTGGCAGGTGATCAACAGGCAGCTTTGTTTGGGCAGCAATGTACACAATCTGGAATGGGAAAAACAACCTACGGTACCGGATGTTTCTTGGTGATGAATACTGGTGAGAAACCAGTTTCTTCCAAAAATAAACTGCTCACAACTGTAGCCTGGAAAGTCAATGGGAAAATCAATTATGCATTGGAAGGTTCTGTATTCATAGGGGGAGCGGCAATTCAGTGGCTTAGGGATGGTATAGAGTTTTTTGGTCATGCCAAGGAGAGTGAAGAGTTGGCAATAAGTCTTGAAGATAATGATGGTGTGTACTTTGTTCCAGCCTTGGCTGGTTTGGGGGCGCCACATTGGGATCAAAATGCCCGTGGGGCATTTTTTGGGTTGACTAGAGGTACTACCATTGCCCATATGACAAGAGCCGCATTGGAGGCGATCGCATACCAAGTCAATGATGTGTTAAAAGCCATGGAAAAAGACAGCGGAGAGTCTACTAAGGAATTGCGTGTAGATGGAGGAGCCTCTGCGAATAATTTCCTTATGCAATTTCAGGCTGATATTTTGGGCTGTGCCATCAAAAGACCTCAAATCATAGAGACTACTGCCCTAGGAGCAGCCTTTTTGGCTGGGTTAGCTGTGGGATATTGGAGTAGCGAAGAGGAACTTAAGGAATTATGGGAATCGGATAAAGTTTTTGAACCTCAGATGGAGGTAGAGAAAGTGGAAAAGTTTTTACATTTTTGGCACAAAGCAATTGAACGTTCTAAAAACTGGGTAGAATAAATGGATGCATTTGTAGCTGAATTTGTAGGTACTTCCCTTCTCATTTCTATGGGTTCAGGTGTAGTTGCCAATGTAGTGCTCAATCAGACCAAGGGACAAAACAGCGGGTGGATGGTCATCACTACGGCTTGGGCCTTGGGTGTTTTTATCGGAGTAGTGGTGGCAGGGCCATATAGCGGTGCTCATCTCAATCCAGCTGTCAGCATAGGTTTGGCTATTACTGGAGATTTTGCCTGGGAAATGGTACCTAAGTATGTTTTTGCTCAAATACTTGGAGCCATGTTTGGATCAAGTATTGCATGGCTAGTTTATAAAGATCACTTTGACGCGACAGAAGATAAGGGCTTGAAGTTTGCCCCTTTCGGGACAGTCCCTGCCATCCGAAATTTACCTTCAAACCTGATTTCGGAAATTGTAGGTACTTCTGTACTTATTATTGTCATCTTATATTCAACTGAGCCTGTCATTGAGGATGGTAATGGAACGCCAATTGGCCTGGGTTCACTTGGTGCTTTGCCAGTTGCCTTTTTAGTTTGGGTAATCGGTCTTTCTTTAGGAGGAACCACAGGATACGCCATTAACCCTGCCCGTGATTTGGGTCCTAGGATTATGCATCAGATTTTACCAATAAAAGGGAAAGGAAGCAGTGACTGGGCCTATAGCTGGGTGCCAATTCTTGGTCCTATAATAGGCGCAGCAATTGCAGCCGGTATTTACTTGTTGCTTGGTGTTGGAGGGATGGTTTAAGAGCTGACAGGATTCAGCTTGGAGATGGCGGGTATTCTGAACAGTTCTTTCCAACCTACTCCTAAATTCTTAAAACACTAAACTTTCAATTTACTCTGAACCGCCTGGCTGCCGGAATGCAGGCGGTCTGCCAAGGTGATGTGTGTGCCCAGCATGAGTATCTGGTATTGAAGACACCAAATTATTTCAGAGGGTGAAATGTCTTTGCCGACGAAAACCTGGTGGTAGGCAGGTTCAATGTGGAGTACCGATAGCTATCGGCAGTGGTGTGAGAGGCGCACTTCGTCAATTTATCGTTTGGCGAGGACTTCTCGATTACAGGTAGGTTATATTCTTTCCGCCCAATTTTCTAGTTTCAGGTTTTTGATATTTCGGAAGTCTTTTATGTTGTCCGTCACTAGAATCATTTTGTTTGTTTGTGCAGTAACACCAATGATCAAATCAAATTCATCATGCATAGGTGTTCCGTTTTTTCGAAGTAAGACTTTGTTATTTGCGTACTGGTCTACTATTCCAAAAATAGGAATGATAGTTAGTCCTTTTACAAATTTATCAACCGCCCTGTGAGATTTTTTTGGATCATCGCTATTTTCTGCTCCGTATTTTAGTTCAAAAACTGTTATTTCAGAAATGAAACAATTCTCAAGACCTTTTTCATTAATAATTTTATCAAGATTGAGTTTACCCCTTAGAAAAAAAACACAAATACTCGTGTCAAGCAAATATTGCATATGTTAAAGCTTCAAGTCTTTCTCTCTGAATTTCCTACTATTTCTAATATCTTTTATGATTTCTTCGGCGGGCTTCTCAGATATCAAACCTCCGAAGGAACTGAAAAAATCCTTTTCATTAGACTTTCTCCCTTTCCTTATAGATTTCGCAAGCCGTTCTAGCAGCTCTAGTTTGCTTGCTGAATTTAAACTTTCAATGAGCTCGGAATACGTTTCTACGATATGGCGTTCTGCATGTGTCATAGCCTGATTTTAATAAATATATGAAATTACATCATAAAAACTGATTTTTATTCTACTTGGTTCTTTTTTAACTTCCCTGTAATTAATAGCATTCCAAAGTGGCATGATATCAAATATATTGTTGCTATATCTCAAATAAAGACAAAAAACTTTTTGTAAATCCTAACTATCAAGAGAAAATCAGATCAAATACATAATTCAGGGAGATAAATGCCTTAATATCAACCAAGTATCTATGAATATCTTCTCAAGGAAAAATTTCATGGAAATAAGGCTTGATTCTTAGAAATTATTTCGCCGAAGGCATATATCCATATATTTCGCACATGATATATCAATAAAAAATATCCATCAATATCATTCAATAAATATCAACATCTATTCTAATATTTCTAATATTTTTCGCGAAGCATATTTCCATTTATTTCAAAGAAGTTATTTCCTTTCAACCTCCCTCAAATTTTCCAACTTTTTATTTCGCAGGAAGCCATTGATGTCTTCAAAGTGTTCTTTGACACGTTTGTTACCGAATTCAAATACCTTGGTGGCCAAGCCATCCAAAAAGTCCCTATCATGGGATACAAGGATCAAAGTCCCGTCAAAATCCCTCAAAGCATCCTTGATGATGTCCTTGGTACGCATGTCCAGGTGATTGGTAGGTTCATCCAGGATCAATAGGTTAACCGGTTCAAGTAAAAGTTTGATCATGGCCAAACGGGTTTTTTCTCCTCCAGAAAGAACTTTGACTTTTTTGTTGATATCATCTCCC
Organism: Mongoliibacter sp.; assembly: GCF_007692705.1. Taxonomy (GTDB): domain Bacteria; phylum Bacteroidota; class Bacteroidia; order Cytophagales; family Cyclobacteriaceae; genus Mongoliibacter. Next base: position 32,588 of record NZ_REBN01000128.1, on the reverse strand, counting down.
TTAAACATAAATGCACCGAGCATGTCCTTGATTTTGGTACGGATTTCCCCAACTGCAATCTGATCTATGGTTTCGAAGATGGTCAGACTTTCGTCCAGCAATGAAGCCTGATTCTGTGCAAAGTAGCCGATTAAGGAATTGTGACCCAGTTCACATTTACCTTCATAGTCTATTTCTCCCATGATGGCTTTGATCATGGTGGATTTACCTTCCCCGTTTTTACCCACGAAGGCTACTTTCTGTCCCCTCTCTATGGTCATGGAAGCATTTTTGAACACCACATGGTCCCCATAGGACTTGGTAAGTTCTTCCACAATCACCGGATATTTTCCCGATCTTGGAGAAGGAGGGAAGCGTAATCTCAATGCAGAGCTATCCACTTCATCTACTTCTATGATTTCCATTTTCTCCAACATTTTCACCCGTGACTGTACCTGAAGGGTTTTGGAATAGGTGCCTTTGAAGCGGTCAATGAACCCTTGAATATCGGCAATGGTTCGCTGCTGCTCCTCGAATTGCTTTTGCTGTTGTTCGCGCCTTTCTTTTCTCAGTTCCAGGTAATGGGAATATTTGGCTTTGTAGTCATAAATCCGGCCCATGGTCACTTCTATGGTTCGGTTGGTGATGTTGTCCACAAATGCCTTATCGTGGGAAATCACCACCACAGCCTTGGCTTTTTCGGTCAAAAATTCCTCCAACCATTGGATGGACTCAATGTCAAGGTGATTGGTGGGCTCATCCAACAAGATCAGGTCAGGCTTTTGTAAAAGGATTTTGGCCAGCTCAATACGCATTCTCCATCCCCCTGAAAACTCCGTGGTAGGCCTATGGAAATCAGCTCTTTCAAAACCAAGACCCAAAAGCACCTTTTCCACCTCCTCCTCATAGTTGACTTCTTCTATGGAGTAGAATTTCTCTGATACTTCAGATACCCGTTCAATGATTTTATAATATTCTTCAGATTCATAATCAGTTCTGACAGTCAGTTCCTCGTTCAACCTATCGATTTCAGTTTTGAGATCAAGGTATGCTGCGAAAGCCTTGGCGGTTTCTTCAAATACCGTACAACTATCCGCTGTCAGCAAATGTTGGGGCAGGTATGCAATCACCGCATCTTTGGGAGCAGAGACTCCACCTTTGGAAGGTTTGGTCACCCCGGCAATGATTTTGAGCATGGTGGATTTTCCCGCGCCATTTTTACCCATCAGGGCAATTTTATCGGTAGGGTTGATGGAAAAGGAAATGTCACTGAATAAGGCATGTCCGCCATGGATGACGGCAATATTGTCAACTGAGATCATGGTATTTGAAATTCAAGGGGCAAAGGTAATTTATTCTTGAAATAAATTTCATGAAATCGTAGTGAAACGAAGATCGCGAGAGCAAAGCGGTTCGAAATAAAATTGAAATATGATAGAAATAAGTGGGATATAGGACTATTGAGATATTGGGGGATACTTTTTGATATAAGTGGATATTGGGGTATAAATGAAGAGGAAATAATGTAGAAATAAGGTTGAAATAAAGTAGAAATATATACGATCCTGTCTATTTCTCCGGAGGATAGTTTAGTGAAAGCAACTCATTCCGTCAATTTCAATCAATTCAAAATCATTCCACTTACCTGAATTGATGGAGCACCTTTTACCTCCTCCCATCCGTCATGACTTGATTTTTTTAGAAAGGATTTCCCAAAAGGGAATCCTGTTGTCATGCTGATAATCCCGTCTTCGATAATTTTTTCATAAGCAATCCATTCAATTCCAATCAGGTGCCTGTCTTGCAATAAGATATTCATGGATTCCAGATCAAATTCATACTCCTTGGTATCGTTTGGCTTCAAAGTCCAAATCAATTCATCTCTTGTATGGATTAATTCAAATTTCTCGTCATTCATTACCTTGTAAATATTAATTCTGAAAACAGCACTTTCAAACTGTAATAGTGATAAGCCCATTTTGACTGAAAGGAGTTTCACTTGTTTGCCTTTTGTGTCAATCTCAAAACCTATTTCTCTTCCCAGATTTTCTTCCGGCTTCCTACTTTTTGGATTATAAGCTAATCCAAACATTGATTTCCGGCTGGTTTTCCCCCAATTTCTATAAGCATTTTCCCCTTCACTTTCCAATACAAATTCCGGCAATTCCACAGAATCCGGAGTTAATTCAAACACCATTGGGCAATCGCCCAAAATGCAATGCTCTTTAATTTCTGACCATAAAATATTTAGTGGTTTGTAACCTATTTTAGAAATTTTCAAAGTTGGGTTAGTCTGTTCAGAGATAGATTCCAACTTGAACTTGCCCTGCGGTCCGGCAACAGTTCCTTTATTTAAATTAAGCCAACCAATGCTACAGAAGGATAAAGGTTCACCTGTTAAGCCATCAACAATTTGTCCTTGGATTACATTGTTCTGGGCAAAACAAATCGATATACAGGATATCAAAAAGATAAATGTGAAATTGATTTTCATTCGATTAAAATTTTGAATCCACTTCAAATATTTTGTCCCAAAGATAGGTTTTGGGTACGATAAGCATAGTTAAAAAATATTAATCGACTTTTTGTTTATAGCGGACAATGCCTCAATTTGTGGAATTTTCTTGATTTTTTTATTTATAAATCCATCCACTTTTTGCTGAATTTGATGTTTAGAGTATCCAAATAGCTTAGATTATTGAAATCGACCCCAATTCTGATTTCGGAACAATATTTGCACTTTTTAACGAAACTATATTTTAAAAACTATGAATAACAGAGAGAAATTAAACAAAATGGACAGGGCAATCAGGATGCTCGAAGACTTGAAAAACAGTCAGGTGGCTATGGTGGAAAAAGCTTCTCAGTTACAGATGGACGCAATGGAGTTCAATTTTTCGGATATGGAGAAAAACATGGGAGACCTTTTTAGCCGTTACAATGAGTCCCTTGATTTAGTTAATGCAGAAATTGAAAGATTTGAAATTAAAAGAAACCAGTTTGAGCAAAAGCATGGATTGGATAAAATGGAAGATGAGTAAATCTATTTCGATATGATCCGCTTGTAATTAGGAACCCCGGTTATACTCAAATTATAACCGGGGTTTTTTGTGACCGCTTGATAGAATCATTTATGCATTTTGTTTCTCCAGTACCTCTTCTCCACCTTCAGTAGCGACCACATTTTTAGAAGATGAGAAGAATCTGTTTTTATGGCTTGTAGCCCTTTTGAGAATTAAGTAGCCCATTAGTCCTGAAACCATTGAAGCCATTAAAATCCCCATTTTTGCCTGCTCTATATAAACAGGGTTTTCAAAGGCTAGGGCAGTAATAAATAGTGACATGGTGAAACCTATGGCGGCAAGACAGGAGACACCCAAAATCATGGATTTGTTGAAACCATCCGGCATTTCATACCAGCCCAATTTTAACCCTAAAATACAAAGCCCATAAATTCCTATAATTTTCCCAAAGAGAAGTCCAAAACTTACTCCCATAGCTACCGGGCTACCTATCATTTGTAGCCAGTTGCTGTCAATAACAACACCCGCATTGGCAAGAGCGAATATCGGCATGACCAAGTAAACCACTAACCCATGCATATTTCTTTCAAGTCTTTGGAGTGGGGATATAGAGGCTTTGGAGATTCTTTTTATTTCTCCAATGATATTTTCTTCTTCGCTTGAAAGTAAATACATTTCCTGCTCGGCTTTATTGGCTGTTTTAAACTTTGCCGCCAATTGTTTGATATTGTTGAGGTAGTTTGTTTTGTTGATTTTTCTGTCTGCAGGAATTGCAAAGGCTGCGAGCACCGCTGCAACTGTGGCATGCACTCCTGAAAGCAGTGTTGCCAGCCAAACGCCACCAATTCCTAAAATCGCAAATATTAATACTCTTCTCACGCCTAATTTATTGAGGGTGAACATCAGACCAAGAATTATTCCTCCAATAGTAAGGTTTAAAAGAGAGATTTCAGAAGTATAAAATATGGCCACGATTAACACGGCTCCCAGATCGTCCATAATAGCCAAAGCTGTCAAAAATACTTTTAACTGAATAGGAACTCTTGGACCTAAAAGGTACAGAACACCTAAAGCAAACGCGATGTCTGTAGCCATGGGAATACCCCAGCCCCGGATTACTTCAGCAGAACCCCCGTAGTTAAAAGCTAAGTATATCAAGGCAGGAATCAACATTCCACCAACAGCTCCTACTATAGGCATGAGGACATTTCTGGGCACAGAAAGCTCTCCCGCTAGAATTTCTCTTTTTAACTCCAAGCCCACAACAAAGAAGAAAATTGACATTAGACCGTCATTGATCCAAAGTAATAAGGATTTTTCTAACGCAAAGCCTCCGAAGGTAAAGCCAATGCTTTGATTCAAGAACCATTGTACATAATTATTGGCAGGAGAATTAGACAGTATCAGTGCCATCGCAGCTGAAAAAAATAAAAGAAATGAGCTGAATGTGCTTTTTTTGATAAACCGCATCATTGGGTCTAACATGCTGAAATTCAAAGTGCCTATAGTCATAATTCCTATCCTTTAATTTTATAAATAGAATCCTGAGCAAATTATTACGCACAAGATTAATAGAAAGGTTACCTTGAAAATGCCTTGAAATAGGTGTATTAATTATTTTGTCTGGTATAACTTACCAAGCGTAAATTGCAAATCCTATGACTTAAAAAAAATATAATTTGTTATAAAAATAATTTTAATGAATTCAAAATGCATAATTATGGGTTTGAAAAAATATTATAAAAAAAGGATTGCTGGAAATGAAATTCCACAACAATCCTTTTTAATGCTTGAAAAATAATGTATAAATATTCTTTATATATATTATTTTATGCTTCCACACCCAAAACTCTGGCCATTACAGCTCCGATTTCTGCAGGTGATTCAGCTACGTGTATTCCATTTTCAGCCATGATACGCATCTTGGCAGCTGCAGTATCATCTGCACCACCGATAATTGCACCGGCATGACCCATCCTGCGTCCTGGAGGTGCAGTTTGTCCTGCGATAAAGCCAACAACAGGTTTTTTGTTACCGTTTTCTCTTATCCACTTGGCAGCCTCAGCTTCATAGTTTCCTCCTATTTCACCGATCATGACGATTGCGTCAGTTTCAGGATCCTCCATCAACAATTGTACTGCATCTTTTGTAGAAGTACCTATAATTGGGTCGCCGCCAATACCTATGGCAGTGGAAACTCCTAATCCGGCTTTTGCGATCTGGTCAGCAGCTTCGTAAGTCAAAGTACCTGATTTGGAGACAATGCCAACACGCCCTTGTTTGAAGACAAAGCCTGGCATGATACCTACTTTAGCTTCTCCCGGAGTGATTACACCTGGGCAGTTAGGCCCTATTAGTGTCGCCCCTCTTTCTTTCATGTAAGGCTTGGCTCTCATCATATCTGCCACTGGTATACCTTCCGTGATGGCAATGATTACTTTGATTCCTGCATCTGAAGCTTCCATAATGGCGTCTGCCGCAAATGCCGGCGGAACAAAAATAATGGAAGTATTGGCACCTGTTTTTTCTACTGCCTCTTCCACAGAGTTGAAAACCGGCCTTTCTAAGTGAGTAGAACCACCTTTACCCGGAGTAACGCCACCAACGACGTTGGTTCCGTATTCTATCATCTGCTGTGCATGGAACGAACCTTCAGATCCCGTGAAGCCCTGCACAATTACTTTTGAATCCTTATTTACTAAAACACTCATGTTTTGATTTTTAAAGTTTCAACAAAAATATAAGATTAAGCCCGTAGACAAAAAGAAATGGTAAACAATATCCAATTAATTTACAGTGTGCATATCTTTTTCTAATTTAGATGGCAGGAAATAACCACATGAAGAAACCGATTCTCCTTTTATATGCGCTTTTGATTTTTCAAATCGGACATGCTCAGGTATTCCAATTCAATAGGTATATCAGGGGGCTGGACCTCCCTTCTGATAATGTTTTTGAAATTCTCCAGGATGATGAAGGGAAAATGTGGTTCAACTCCGCTCAAGGAGTATACTATTCAGATGGTTTTTTTACGCATGCATTGCCTGATCATATCATAGATCAACTTTCTTTCAAAGTAGGTTTACTCAAAGACGGTGACGGCAAAATGTGGGTTTATAATCAAATTGGAAAAGTCAAAGCATTTTATTGGGACTATAAGGATTGGCATGAGTTTGAGTTTCCTAAAGAGGTCCAAACTGGCTCTCCTGAGATCCAACATAAATTATTAATTAGTGGGCAAGGTGAAAATCGGGCCATTTTTCTACAGTCAAATACACATCTCACAATCTTTGACAGTGAGGATTGGTCTCACCACAGGATTCCAATAAATGAACTTGGGAATTTTCAATCAGTTCAGGCTTATGGTGATTCATTTTTGCTTTTATTCAAAAACAGAACACTTTTATTCGATAAAGAGCAAATATCTGAATTTGGATTTAATGGTATATCTCTTCCCGAAAGTATAAGTCATATTGAATATGATGCATACAGAGACAGGTATTTTTTCTTAGGAAAAGATTTTTTGGCCTCAGGTCCTGAAATAGATAGGCCAGATGAAATTCACCATTCAGGATTTGTCCGTAATACGTATAGTTTATTGGACTATAGTGGTTTGCAGGTAATAAATGGGATTGTGTTTTTTCATTATAACTCTCATCTGTACAAGCTTGACCTTGACAAAGGAAGCATCATTGAAATAGATGCTTTTGATGAATTGAAATCTTACAATATTTACAATTCCTACGTAGATAGAGAGGATATTATATGGTTAGGCTCTCATAGAGGAGTCTTGAATATTAAATCTTTGAGGTTTCAGAATTTCAAGTTCAATCCTTTATTGGATGATGAGGTAACGGCTATTTATGAATTGGAGCCTGATAAACTTTTATTAGGTTTCAATAATGGATTGCAGATTTTTTCTCAAGGGACTGTCAATACCCTAATGGAAGACCAAAGTATGGTTGGGCAGCCTAGAAATAGGATTACTAATTTTTCCAAAGATAAAAATGGCATAATTTGGTTTTCGTCCAACCTTGAAGGTTTAGGAAGATATGACCACAAAAGGAATAAGTTAAATTTTACACCTAGTCCTTTGGATAAATTTGTTACTGCAGTTTCAGCTGCAGGAGACTCTTTGTTTGTTGTCAGTAGAGACAGGGTTTATCTTTCTTCGATTCACAATCAATCTGAAAGCCATTTTGAAAATGATGTTACACAAATTTTTCTCGACAAGTTAAATCAGAAGGAAGCATATTTCAGGAAAGTAGATAAGCTTGGCGATGGAAGGATGGTGTATATGCAAGGAGGTAGCAATTTTCTTAAAGATGGGCTATATGAAGATGATAGCATGGTCACTGTAGTCGGTTTTGATTTTTTGGATCTTCAGGATTCAATTTTATTTGGCACAGAAGAAGGCTTGAAGCTGTGGAAAAATGGGGAATTTGACTTTTGGGAAATCAATGGTCAGCAAATCAAAAGACCTATTTATGCCTTACTTAAGGATTCCAGGGATAACATTTGGATAGGTACAGACAAAGGGGCCTATAAGTTTGATGGCAAAACCTTGAGAATCTTTGATGAGCGGAGTGGGCTATCCGGATCAGAAATCAATCGTGGTGCATTCAAAGAGGGCTATGATGGAAAGATTTATATCGGCACACAAAGAGGGATGTCTATTTATAATCCCGATGATGATTTGAGATGGGACTATAAGCCTATGGTAAATCTGGGTGAGATCAACCTTGTCAATTCACCTGAAAAAACTTTCGAGTTGGACAGGATTCCATACATAGAGAATTCTATCCGCATAGCTTATGATGCCGTTTCTTTTTTACAAGTTTCAGACCTTGTGATATCATACAGGCTTGAAGGTTACCATGAAGACTGGGTAGAACTCATTAACCCTAGAGAGAATACGCTATATTTCAACAATTTACCTCCAGGAGAATATCAACTGCACCTGAAAGCGGGATTAAGAGGTCTGGAGATGTCTGAAGAGGTGGTGTCAGAGAAATTTATAATCCGCAAGCCGATGTATCTCCAGACTTGGTTTGTGATTTTGGTCTTAGTGGGATTTCTGGGAATAGGATTCTTACTCAGTACTTTATTGAGTCAATTGAAAAAACAGGGTGTGCTCAAGAAAAAGATTGATGAAAAAACAGAAGAGGCTAAAGTGACTGAAGACCAGTTTAGAAATGTGTGGAACAGTTCTCAGGATGGGTTGGTAATCTCTGTAGAAGGCGGTAGGGTTATGTTTGCAAACCCTTCTATGACTTCATTGGCTGGTTTGGATATTTCCCTTGTTAAAGACCCAACTATTTCAGACTTTTTTACCGACCCGGATTATTATTATGACCAACGAACTTTATTGCTGGAAATGCTGCAACAGTCAGGAGGGAAAGTGGTGAAGGCTGATATGAAGATGCCTTTTAAGTCAGGCTTAAAAGATGTGGAATTTTATATTACAAATCTTAACTCAAATGCAGAAGGGAAAAAAGTATTTCTAAGCGTATTCAGAGATATTACTTCTAAAAAGGAATATGAACGTAGCCTAAAAGAGGCCAAAGAAAAGGCTGAGGAGTCCAATAGGGTTAAATCCAGTTTTTTAGCCAATATGAGTCATGAAATCAGGACTCCTTTAAATGGAATTTTGGGTACTGCTGAAAATATCATCATGGAAAGAAAGGAGGACGAGGCATTGGCAAACCAGCTGGAAATCATCAGAGAATCAGGTGAAAGACTTCTTGAAACCATCAATAGTATCCTTGACCTTTCCAAAATAGAAGCTAATAAAATGGATGTGGTTTTTAAAGATACTAATATCAATGACTTTCTGAGTAAGGTGATGGTTCCATTAAAATCTCTAGCATTGAAAAAAGGGTTATTGCTCAGGGTGAAGTACGAAACACAACCATTTGAAGGTGCTATCGATCAAAGGTATTTTGAAATGATAGTCAATAACTTGGTAGGCAATGCCATCAAATACTCAGAGAAGGGGATGATTAAAGTTCTTTTGAAGGAAACAGATGGTCAATTGTACTTCCAAGTTCAAGATGAAGGAGTGGGGATCAGTGATCAATTCCTGACTAAGATATTCACTCCATTTGAGCAAGAAAGCAGTGGGTATGGAAGAGCTTATGAGGGGTCGGGTTTGGGATTGGTAATCACCAAAAACCTGATTACTCTGTTGAAGGGAGATATTACCATTGACAGTCAAAAAGGCAAGGGAACCTGTATTACAGTTTTGCTGCCACTCGGCTCAAATTGATTTTTGATATTGGATTAATCTAGTAATTTGCACTTTATTATTGACAACAAATATGTTCCCATTAAGGATATTGATCACGGAAGATGACCATGTCTCCGCGCTTTTACTCAAAAAAGCACTAGAAAAAAATAATCATCAAATAATTGGTATTTCAGATTCTGGGGAAAGAGCCTTGGAAATTCTGGAAGAAAATACCGCAGATATTGTGATGATGGATATCAATTTGGCCGGAGAACTTGATGGAATCCGTACTACAGAAATTATCAATGAGAAATATGATATTCCGGTCGTTTATCTCAGCGCCAGTTCGGATGCAGAAACCCTGTCTAAAGTTGTGGGAACCAACCCATCAGCATATGTGATCAAGCCTTTTAATATCAGGGAGTTGAATATGGTTATTGAGTTGGCAATTTTCAAAGATCGCAAGGAAAAAGAACTCCAAAAACTCAATAATGAGCTTGAAGAAAAAGTTAAACAAAGAACTGCTGATTTGGCTGAGGCCAATAAGGAGCTGACCAGGGCTTTGGAAAAGGAAAGAGAAATCGGTGAGTTGAAATCAAGGATAGTCTTGAATGTATCTCATGGATTCAAAACCCCTCTGACTTCAATACTCAGTTCCGCCCAGTTATTGCAGAAATATGCTGAGATGGAGCATCCTTTCAAAGCCAAGATTGTAAAGCATGCAGATAAGATTGAGAACTCAGTCCGCAGTTTGAATAGCCTCCTGACTTCTGTTTTGTTTTTCGGTAAAGCTGATGCCAATAAGATTGATTACAAGCCGCATAAAATGTTTTTGATGGCAATGTTCAATGAAGTGTTGGATGTAGTCAAAGCGGGAAGTGAAAATGATGTTAAAATCAATCTTAAGATAGGTAAGCTTCCTAAAACAATCGTTTCTGACCATGATCTCCTCTATCAGATCTATGAAAACTTACTTTCCAATGCTGTGAAATATTCCAAAGACGGTCAGGAAGTAGACTTTGAAGTTTCAGAAGAAGGCGGAATACTCACAGGCATAATCCGTGACCATGGAATAGGAATTCCCGAGAAAGAGCATGACCAATTGTTTGAGCGCTTTTTCAGGGCTAAAAACGTTGGAATCATTGAAGGCTCGGGTTTGGGTTTGTCAATAGTAAAAAAATGTATAGACGTTTTGAATGGTGAAATTACGTTTGAAAGTAAGCCGGGAAAAGGCACTACCTTTCGCGTCTCCATACCAATAAAAAAATAGATATGCTTGAAGCAAAAAATCTGGAATTCTACTATCAGGAAAAGCAAAAATTCAATATACCGGATATCAGTCTCTCTCCCGGAGAGCAATTGCTTATTATAGGAGCATCCGGTAGTGGCAAAACCACAGTTTTGAATATGCTAGGTGGGCTATTGAAGCCTCTCAAAGGGGAAATCACTATTGATGGAACTTCCTTGTATTCACTCTCAGGAGCCAGCTTGGATAAGTTTAGGGGGAAAAACATCGGTATCATTTTTCAAAAACCTCATATTCTTTCTCCGTTGACAGTGGAAGAAAACCTCAAGTTGGCTAATTATTTTTCAGGGAAAGAGGGGAATAAGATTGACAGCATCTTAAAAGAGCTGGGTATTTTCGATAAAAAGCATTCTAAGGTCACTACTCTTTCAGAAGGTGAAGCCCAGAGGGTCTCCATCGCAAGGGCATTGGCAAATGGACCTAAGGTAATTCTCGCGGATGAACCTACGGCAAGCCTGGATGATGTAAATGCAGAGAATGTCGTAAAACTTTTAAAGGAACAGGCCGAGAAATTCAATGCGGCATTGGTGATAGTCACCCATGATCAACGTGTCAAGGATCATATTTCTAATCAAATAACGATGGGAGGTTTAGTATGAACATGTTGAAATTAAGTTGGAAATATCTGATAGCCAAGCCACTGAATACTGGATTGAATATCTTATTGTTGGCGCTTGGATTGGCTATCATTACGGTTCTGATTCTTATCCAAGATCAGTTTGAAAACAAGATGACAAAGGATTCTCAAGGTATTGATCTTGTCGTTGGTGCGAAGGGAAGTCCCCTTCAACTTATCTTGTCGAGTGTGTACCATATTGATTTTCCTACAGGAAATATTGACCTCGAGGATGCTACTGCATTGACTAGGAATAGGCTTGTCAAAAATATCATTCCATTGGGAATGGGAGACAATTACCAAGGTTACAGGATAGTAGGGACAAATTACGATTACCTTGACTTATATGATGCAGGTTTACTAGAAGGGAAAAGATGGGAAAAACCATTTGATGTGGTTTTGGGAAATGAAGTTGCAGCAAAGCTTGATTTAAAAGTGGGGGATAACTTTATCGGTTCCCATGGGATTGGCAGTAGTAGTCACGAACATGATGAGCACCCTTATTTGGTTACAGGTATTCTTGAGCCTATGAATAATGTTTTGGACAAACTGGTATTGACTAGCATTGAGTCAGTTTGGTATACCCATGATGATGAGCATGATCATGAAAAGTTTGAGGCTTCAGTAGCTACTTCAGGATTTCCTGATCCTGGAGACGAGGATAGAGAACTGACTTCCTTACTCATCCAATACAGGAACCCAATGGCAGCTGTGCAACTTCCACGAATGATCAACAGCAGGACTAATTTACAGGCAGCTTCTCCATCTTTTGAGATCTCCAGGCTTTTTGAACTTTTGGGGATAGGTGTGAAGCTTATTCAGGGACTGGCTTTGGTCATTATAGTGATTGCAGGTCTCAGTATTTTTATAGCGCTTTTCAACTCTCTTAAGGAACGGAAATATGACTTGGCAGTCATGAGAACTCTCGGGGCCTCAAGTGGTCAGCTTTTTCTACATATTATTCTGGAAGGAGTGATTCTGACATTCCTAGGAGCCTTGGTCGGTATGGCAATGGGGCACCTTTTCCTAAGTATTATCGTTAACCTTAACGAACAAGGTGCCATCAGCAGCTTAAGTGCGTCTGTATTCTTGATAGAAGAATTGTATATTTTGGGATATGCAGTTGTAGTAGGTATTTTGGCATCTCTTATTCCTGCTTGGACTGCGTACCAAACAGATATTGCTAAACAACTTACAAAATCTTAATGAATGAAATCAACCATCAAAAAGTATATTAATATGATATTGAAAAGAATATTTCTATCCACGCTATTGATTTTGGCAGTAGGTGTAAGTTATGCCCAGTCATCAAATAATGTTTGGAGAGATCTTTCAGAAGTAACTTACAAAATCGGTCAGGACGAATTTGGAGAATTGTACATCCCTGTGTTTGGTGACAATATCAAAGGACTTGAAGGCAAAACTGTGGAGGCTGATGGATATATCATACCATTTGAAGGTATGTTTAAGCCTGAACATATTATATTATCTTCCTTGCCATTGGCGGAATGTTTTTTCTGTGGTTCGGGCGGGCCTGAAACCGTAATGGAGGTCTTGATGAAAAACCCGATCAAATACACATCAAAAAGAGTCAAAGTACGAGGTACGCTTACCTTGAATGATTCCGACCCCGAAAAATTGATGTATATTCTTAAAAATGCGGAATTGCTTAACTGATAAAAAAAGCTCTCATTTTTGAGAGCTTTTTTGTTCCATTTCAGCAAACTTTCTTATAAGGTCCTTAGTTTTTTCTCCGACCTTACCATCCCCGATTTTATGGACTCCAATTTGAGTAACAGGCAAGACTTTCTTGGTGGTCGAGGTGATGAAAGCTTCATCAGCATTTAAGAATTCATCGTACAAAATTGGTCTGATTGATACCTTCCCAGCCAATTCGAGTACTCTTTTTCTAGTGATTCCATGTAATATATCCTTGTCTGGAGTTGCAAGTTCTCCATCTTTTACCAAGAAAATATTAGACCGGGAACTTTCTGAAACATAACCATTCATATGGTATAATACATCTTCGGCACCTTGTTCTTTCCATATTTTACTGTGCCAGACAGGAAATGCATAGTTGGTAGTCTTGATATCAGCAATATAACGGACATGTTCTACAGGCAATAGCTTGATACCATTTTCATACTTCTCTTTTGAGGGGAAGTCTAAGTCTTCGTTGAAGATGAATAAGCTCCCATCCGTTGGTGAAAAATGGTTTTCTGAAACACCTCCTGAAAGCAGCATTCTGATTCCTCCGTCAGATAAATCATTTTTTTCTATCAAATCAAGTATGATATGCTCCAATTCCGTTTTAGAGTAATTTAAAGTCAAGTAAGTTTTTTCTGCTGAGCGAATGAATCTATCCAGATAGTCACCCAGAAAGAGAGGTTTGTAGTTTGATGTTCTGAAAAAATCAAAAATTCCGTACCCTCTTATCAGTCCTATATCCATGGGGTGTATACTGGCTTTTTCAGACGAGGTGATCTGATCTTGGGCAAAACAATACTGTTTCATATAATTCTTTTGATTAACATTTTAAAAATAAGAAATCGCTTCCTATTCATGTCAGGTAGAAGAGATTTATTTTAAAAAGAGAATAAATCTCAGGTTTTGGAATAAAAAATTTAAAATAATAATTATTACAATTAAAAAATGGATTAAATTTATCCCTATAAAGTATTTGTAAATAAATTGTGGGTTTTATAAAATATGTACTACATTACGAATGTCTAACCATTTAATTATGAAAAACATTTTTAGCAGTGTAAGCTGTATTATTTATGTTACAATTATTTTACTTTCTTGTGGCACACAAAATGAAAGTAATGAAGAGCTAAAAGATGAGGTAATAGCCATTCATGATGAGGTAATGCCTAAGATGGGAGAACTTAAAACCTTGAAAAAAAACATTTTAGCAGTTTCTGAAACCTTGTATCAGGAAGATTCAGTGATGCATGCAGAATTGATAGGGAAGTTGGAATCATTGGCAGAAAGAATGGATCAAGCTTTTGATGGCATGTTCGTTTGGATGCGTCAATACAAACCCGGTTCTGAAGATATGTCCGAAAAAGAGTATAGAGAGTATTTGCTGGATCAAAAAGAAAAAGTTCAAAAAGTTAATGCAGATATTAAAGCTACCATGAATGAAGCAAAGGTGATTTTGGATGCAAAAGGCTAATCGTTTTTTTCCAAATAACCGCCAACAGTATTGGCATCGATAAGCCCCTCTTTGTTCCCCCAAATATTGTATATATAAGTCATGATCTGAGCGATTTCCATATTGGTAAGTCTTGGGTTTGACGGCATTACTTGATCATAGACAACACCATTTACCATTATTTCGCCTTTTTGTCCGTATTTGATGATATGGGCTGTTCTGCCGATATCTTCTTTCATATAGTCGGATGGGTTTAGGGGAGGAATAAGTTTTCCTAAACCAGTCCCATCCTTTTGATGGCAATTGGCACAATAACTCTCATAAAGCACTTTGCCTTCAATGGCATACTGAAGTACCTTACTGTCTTTGATAGAAGCAAGGGTGTTTTCATCCTTTTTGGTACCGGATTGGCAGGAAAATAATCCGCTCAATACCACTATATAGAAATAATAGGCTAAATTCTTACTCATTCGATGGGAGTAATTTAGGGATATCCTTCATCAGCCTGTTGACTTGATCTTCTTTCGTGCCGTCATAAACGCCTCTTATCCTCCCTTTCTGATCTACAAGAACAAATGCTCCTGAGTGAAGAATCCCCCCTGGTTCAGTTTGGTCTGACATGGCAGTTGTCAGGTAACTTGTCTGTCCGATTTCAAATATTTTTTCTTGATCCCCTGTGAGAAAGTGCCAAGTATTGTCATTTTCTACACCGATTTTGGCGGCATAATCTTTTAGTAGTTCCGAAGTATCATGCTCTGGGTCCAGCGTATGACTTAAAATCATAAAGTCCGGTTCGTTATCGAACTTTTCGTAAACCCGTAGCATTTGGGTTTTCATGACAGGACAGATGGTAGGACAGGTAGTGAAAAAGAAATCAGCAATATACACTTTGCCATCAGTAGAGGAATTAGTGATTTCTCTTCCCTCCTGATTGATAAACTTAAACTGCCCGATCTTGTGATATACCGTATCTTGGACAACCTTACCTTCCATTTCAAATTCATTGACATGTGAGTTTCCAAGAATAGGAAGTGTTTTATTCCGGTCACTTTCCTTTTCGGAATTTCCTGATTCACAGCTACTCATAAGAATCGAAAATATTAAAACTGAATAGACGTATATTCTGCTGTTTTTCATTTTTTAAATAAATTATTATTGTTTTTCTCTTACTTTTTTGTACCATTTGATACCTAGCATCATTAGAATACCAAGTCCTACTAGACCAACGATTCCCCAAACGACACTGATAAGACTTTTTAGTACTATTAGGAAAACAATTGCAAACAGTAAAATAGTTGCAACTTCATTCCAAACTCTTAACTGAGTTGAGGTCCATTTTGTGATGCCATTTTGCAAATCTTTGTAGATTTTGTGGCAGATCAAATGATAAACATAAAGGAATAACACAAATCCGAGTTTGGCCTGCATGAAGCCTAGCTGCAAATATCCCGATCGGTAATAGAGCACCCAAAAGCCAAAGATCAAGGTAAGGATGGCAGATGGCCAAGTGATAATCATCCATAATCGATTGGCCATGAGCTTAAATTGGGGCACGAGGACTTTTCGCTCATTTTCCGGTTTTTCTAAGGCTTCTGTTTGATAGATGAATAGCCTGACTATATAAAATAGTCCTGCAAACCAGGTGATTACAAAAATGATATGAAGGGCTTTGATATATTCGAAGGCCATTGTTGAATTTTTCCTCTAAATTAATGCATTAAATTGAATGACATCTGATATGCAAGGTAAGAAACTGTTTTATTTTATTGGGGGGATTGTCCTGGTTCTCATTGTATGGATATCGGCAGAAACGATGACCCAGCCTGGAGTAGTGGATTTAGCAGGGGAATTTAAAGAAATGGCTTTCTATAGAAATGAAAATAATACAGGACCTGTTATCAGAGTGTATGCAGTTTATACCACAGATAGCCTTTGGTCAGAAATGAGAGAATATGGTGATTTTATGCCACATACCAAATACGGAAATACAAAAGTTTTTTTCTTTACTGATGAGGCAACTACTCCAGATAATGTTCAAGGTAAAGAACCGTATTTCAAAGAAGAGTTTCAATCTTCATGCATAGCCAAATATGAAAAAACTGCGATGGGAGAAGTGAGGTTCACCAAGTATCCCTTCTTTTAATTGGTTATATTTAAATTTTAAAAATAAATCAGTTTGAAAAGAAATAGACTTTCGGTAGATCAATATGTATCAGGTGTCTTAGAGGGTGACCGGATGATTCTCAGTAGAGCCATTACTTTAGTTGAGAGCAGGTTGGATTCAGACCAGCTGCTAGCTGAAGGAGTGATGGAACAAGTGATTCCTTATGCGGGGAAGTCTATCCGGATAGGTATCACAGGAGTTCCAGGAGTAGGTAAGAGTACTTTTATAGAAAGCTTTGGGAACCTGATTTTGGAATCAGGATACAGGCTTGCAGTTCTCGCAGTAGATCCAAGTAGCCAGAAAACTGGCGGAAGTATCCTTGGAGATAAGACCAGAATGGAAAAATTAGCTGCTGATAAAAGGGCTTATATACGCCCTAGCCCAGCAGGGAGTACGCTAGGGGGGGTAAGTGCCAAAACGAGAGAAGCGATGTTGCTCTGTGAAGCAGCGGGTTTTGATGTGGTGTTTATTGAAACTGTAGGAGTTGGCCAGTCCGAAATTGCAGTGAGGGGAATGGTTGATTTCTTTTTGTTGCTGATGTTGGCGGGAGCTGGAGATGAACTTCAGGGGATCAAGAAAGGGATTATAGAAATGTGTGATGCTCTTATTATCAACAAAGCGGATGGTGAGAATATTGAAGCCTCCAAAAGGGCTAAAAGGGAGTATTCAAATGCTTTGCATTTGTTTCCTGCAAAAGAAAATGGATGGTATCCAAAAGTTAAGACCAGTTCTGCTATAACAGGTGACGGAATGACTGAGATTTGGCAGATGATTCTAGCATATAAAGAGAATATGCTGTCGAATGGATTTTTTGAAAGTAACCGTGCCTCTCAGCGTGTAAACTGGATGCATGAGCACATTAGGTATTTACTGGAAAGTAAGTTTTATCAAGACCCTATAATCAAAGAATTAATTAATTCTTCGATCGAGAATGTGCGAGTAGGAAATACCTCGGCAATAGCATTTGGGAGAACTTTGGTGGAGAATTTCATTCAGAAAGAAGGAAGGAAGGATGAATAGATTTTTCATATTAATCATTTTGTTTTTAAGTGCCTGTGTGAAGAATGAAAAGTTGGTGAATATGGCTTTTGAACAAAGAAGCTACGAAGATAAGGTTTGTGAAGAAAGTGATTGTGCTACCGTGATACTAAATTATCCCTATTTCACAGATGAAAATACGACAGCCTCAACCCTAAATGAATATGTTGAACAGCAGTTGGTCATGATGATAAGATATGAAGATGCTGTCTCGCAACAAACCGTAAAAACTGCCTCACAAAACTTTTTTGATACTTTTTTGGAGTTTACACAAAATACGAATTTCAATCAAAGCTGGGAAATAGATATCAATGCACGTGTTACTTTTCAAAATGATAAAATTTTGACGATCAGTTTTGATGCTTATTCATCAAGGGGGGGAGCACACCCTAATACTATTCGGCAATACCTCAATATTGATAAATATAAAGCCAAGCTGTTAAAAAACAGCGAATTGATCCAAAACGAGGGGGAGATGTTGCAGTCAGCGGAAAAGGCATTTAGAGAATACCATGAGGTGGAGGAAGGATTTAGCTTGGAAGATGACGGGAGGTTTTTCCTGAAAAATGACAAAGAATTTTCCCTTCCACTTGCAATTGGATTGGAACAGGATGAATTGGTTTTGTATTATAACTCCTATGAGATAGCTCCATATGCCATGGGGCCCACAGTTTTGAGATTCTCAAAAAATGATATTAAAAACCTATTGAACAAAAATGTCCTAGATCAATAAGATCTCATTTTGAATTTTTTCTTAAGTTCGTTTACGGAGTTCCTGAAGGCGGTATCGGTTTCCATAAGGTCATTGACTGTCTGGACAGCATGTATAACCGTACTGTGGTCTCTTCCTCCAAAATGGTAGCCGATGGATTTGAGGGAGTGATTGGTGAACTCCTTAGAAAAATACATTGAAACCTGTCTGGCTGTTACAATTTCTTTTTTTCTTGTTTTAGCCTTTAAGTCTTCAATTTTGATTCCGAAATAATCCGAAACTGTTTTTTGAATGTAATCAATGCCGACCTCTGTTTCTATATCTTTGACGATATTTTTCATAATCGTCTTTGCCAAGCCAAGGTCGATTTCTACTCTGTTGAGAGAAGCGTGGGCGATAAGAGAAATCATTACTCCCTCCAATTCACGGACGTTGGTGTCTACTGTATAGGCCAGGTATTCAATGACATCATCAGGGATGTAAATACCCTCAGATTGCATTTTTCTTTTAATGATTGCAACCCTGGTTTCAAAATCCGGCATTTGAAGATCCGCAGTCAATCCCCATTTGAATCTAGACAATAGTCGCTCTTCAAGACCCTTGAGATCCTTTGGTGGACAATCGGAAGTCATGATGATCTGTTTCTTGCTTTGGTGCAGGTGGTTGAAGATATGGAAAAACATCTCCTGAGTCCTGTCTTTTCCAGCCAAAAACTGTATGTCATCAATAATAAGTACATCTACCTGCATATAGAAATTTGTAAAACTTTTCACATTTCCGTCTTTGATGGAATCCATGAATTGGTTTACAAACTTTTCGGAAGAAACATAAAGTACAAATTTTTCTTCAGGACAGTTTTTGATCTCATTGCCTATGGCTTGTACCAAGTGGGTTTTACCGAGGCCTACACCCCCATATACCATCAATGGATTGAATGAGGTAATCCCGGGCTTGGTGGCCACTGCAAATCCCGCTGAGCGCGCCAATCTGTTGCAATCACCTTCTATGTATGTATTGAAAGTGTAATTAGGATTCAGGTTGGATTGTAAAAGCATGTCACTGTTGAGTGACTGCATTTCAAAAGGGCTTTTATGGTCATTCTTTTCAGGCGCCTTTTTATTGGGAGATGATGAATTTCCCTGAGGGTAAGAAACCACATATGGTTGGTTTTGGGAATTACCCCTGTCTACCACTACAGCATATTCCAACCTGCCATTAGGCCCTAAGGTAGATTTGATAGCAAGTTTGAGTACTTGTACGTAATTATCTTCCAGCCATTCGTAAAAAAACTGACTCGGTACCTGTATGGTCAGGCTGCTACCATCTAATCTTACAGGGTTGATAGGCTTGAACCAGGTAGAATAGCTTTGATCATTCACGTGTTGTTCAATAACACGTAAACACTCACCCCAAACTGCAGTAGCCTCTGAACTCATTAATACGATAAAATAACTATGCTTAAAAGAAATATAAACCCCATCCCTGCTAAATACGGGGGCATCAAATTTGGGGAAAATATATTTAAATAAAAAATGAAAAATCAGTTGACTTTTTAAGAAATAGGCAAACTCCTGACAGATGCCAATTTCATTTTATTTTCTTTGGAAAAGACAAAATCTACTTTACCTAGTCTCAAGGCTCCAGTGCCCACTTGATGTACTATTGTCTCAAAGCCTTGCTGATTTTTGACCCGAGTGGGCTCATCAAGAAATGTATGGGTATGACCTCCGATGATCAAGTCTATTCCACTAACGGAAGAAGCGAGTTTGAGATCGTCTATTTTGGCGCTTCTGTAGGAGTATCCTAAATGTGAGAGGCAAATGATCAAATCACACTTTTTGGACTGCAATTCGGAGACCATTTCTTCTGCTTTAGATATAGGGTCAAGATAAAGGGTGTTGCCATAGTTTTTTTTGCTCACTAACCCATTTAATTCAATCCCCAAGCCAAATATCCCAATTTTAAGCCCTTTCTTTTTGTACACCTTATAGGGAAGGATTTTATTTTTCAATATGGTATTTGAGAAATCATAGTTAGAACAGATATGGGAAAATTGGGCATTTGGTAATTGCTCAAAAATTCCTTCCAGGCCATTGTCAAATTCGTGATTCCCTATGGTGGATGCATCAAAGCCCATCTTGCTCATCAATTTGAACTCCAATTCTCCTCCATAAAAGTTAAAATAAGGCGTTCCTTGAAATACATCTCCGGCATCCAAAAGCAAAAGGTTTTCCTCCTCTTTCCTTATTTGTGCAACAAGGTTTGCCAATTTAGTCATACCACCCTGATTGGCATTTCTGCCACCGTCATCAGGGAAGGGGTCAATCCTGGAATGCATATCATTGGTGTGCAGGATACTGATTCTTTTACCATCGGGTATAATATCTGCAAAAGCCAGGTTTCCAGAATATGTCAAACCAACTCCTGTAATCAATGATTTAAATATAAAATCCCGTCTTTTCATTTTAATCCAGTTTTTGTCTTCCTTCGATTCGGGCAGAAATTTTCTCTCCTTTTTCACTAATCGCCCTGATACGTTCAATCAATAAGTCTCTGAGAACAATGTCTGTTTGTTCTCTGACGGGAGCATCAATCAAAAAATCAAGGTTGTCTCCTCCTGAGGCCATATAGTCATTTACGGCAAGTAGGTAGGTCTTGCTTTCGTCTACCTTTTCACCGTTGATCAGGTAACGGACTAAAACTCCACCTTCACTTTCAACAAACAGCCCAGAAAGACCGAGACTTTTTCTATTGATAGCATACTCTGCTAGTTTTTTTACCCTATCAGCATCCAATTCCAATACATATAAATAATTGTCAAAAGGAGAAAGCTCATAAATGTTTCCAAGTGTTATTTTTCCCTCAGGAAGTATATTCCTGATCCCACCATTGTTCATGGCAGAAATATCGATAGTGTAGCCAAAAGTTTTTTCAGCATGTTCTTTTTGAAGGTCGGTGATGAGATTTCCAAGTGCGGTTTCCCCACTACCTGACTTATTGATTTCAGTGGTTGTCTCGCCTATGATTTTATTCATTTCAGCATCCAGATTTTCCCTGTAAGGACTTACATAGTCTTCCATTTCAGGATGGATTTCTACATTTGAATCTGCGGGTATATAGGATGCCTGTACATTCTTATGCAACTGCGGTGAACATGCAAAAAGAAGGCTGAATGCCAAAAAAAGGCCCAAGGAATATATGCTTTTTAACTTCCCCATTTCTCGAATTGATATCAAATAATCGTTTTTCAAACTTGTAAGTCTTATTTTTGATTGCTAAAGATACAGTAATTCCTTTTTAGGAAGGTCTGGGAATGTAACTTTTAGCATAAGCATTAATTTAACCCAAATATGAAAAACAACCTTTTTGCTGACTTCCAGAAAGTTACCAAAGAAGAATGGATAGGTCAGGCCATCAAAGATATCAAAGGCAAGGATTTTCAAAAGACGCTGGTTTCCAATGGTTTTGATGGAGTGGAGTTATTTCCATTCTATACGGAGGAAGATATAGCCGATTTGCAATGGCTGCAGGAATACCACAACAGGCTTAACAAGCCTTCTGAAATTCCGGGTATGTCTCCGAGGTATTGGTCAAATATTTTCGCGGTTAACGTGAATGATGTGGTAGCTGATAATAAAAAAATCCTTCAGGCCTTAATGAGCGGTGCAGATGCCTTATTACTTTTTGTAAAGAAAGGTGTGGATTATGGAGGACTTTTAAAAAATGTTGATACCCAATATATAGAGGTTTATTTAAAATCACAGGAAGACAACCAGGCTGTTCTAAGTGATTTTCTGGATTGGTATTCCACTGTGGAGGAAAAGAAAAACGTTCTCAAAGGGGGACTGCTTTGGGATCCTATTGCTGAATGCCTGTCAAAGAAAATCTCATTACCCAATATCATTAATTCCGCTTCAGAGGCATTGTCAAGGAATAAAAATTATCCTGAATTCAAAACTTTCTGTATAGATGCTGAATACTATCATAACTGTGGGGCTAGTTTAGCGCAGCAATTATTTTTACCTCTAGGTGCTTATATTGAGCTCTTGGATGGCTTGACAGAGAGAGGTTTAAGCACAGAACTTATTATTTCAAATACAATGTTGCAAGCGTCCTCAGGGTCGGATTATTTTCTTGAAATTGCAAAGCTGAGGTCTTTTAAGATACTCTTTCAACAATTGGCCTGTTTGTATCAGGTGGAGTTGAAGGCTGAAGATATCAGGATGCTTGTAAGTACGAGTTATTGGACCAAAGCGAAATCGGATATCCAAACCAACATGTTGAGGAATACTACAGAAGCGATGTCAGCTATTTTGGGTAGCTGTGACAGTTTATGGGTGAGACTTCATGATGAGGTGGCAAAGGAGCCCAATTCCTTTGCCGAAAGAATGGCGAGGAATATTTCTAATATTTTGAAAGAGGAATCTTATCTGGATAAAGTAATGGACCCTATAGCCGGTAGTTATTTTTTGGAGACTGTCACGGCTCAGTTGATCGAAAAAGTCAAAAATGAACTCGTGATTTTGGAGTCAAAAGGAGGTTGGTGGAGTACGTATGAGACGCACCAATTGCAGGATTTGGTAAAGGCAGCCCGATATGGGAAGCTTGAGGAAGTAAAGACTTCTTTCAAAACCAAAATAGGTGTAAATAAATACCAGACCAATGAAAAAACGCTTCTGGAAAACGAGGAGTGGCTTGAAGAGAAATGGCAATTGTTGCCATTACGTGAAAGTTTTTTAATCGAATATCCAAATTTAGCTAAAAAATGAGACCTGATATAAGTAAACTCGGACAAGATAAGCCTACAAGTAAGTCTCTAAACCTTGAGTCTTCATGGGATACAGGCGAAAAAATCAATTTGCCATCTGCTTTTGATGCCAATCACTTAGAAGGTATAAGCCATTTGGGTTTTGCTGCGGGAATTCCTCCCTACCTAAGGGGGCCTTACAGCACCATGTATGTCATGAGACCTTGGACCATCAGGCAGTATGCAGGATTTTCTACAGCAGAAGAGTCCAATGCATTTTACAGGAGAAACCTCGCTGCTGGCCAGAAGGGGCTTTCAGTGGCATTTGATCTGGCTACTCACAGAGGGTATGATTCCGACCATCCTAGAGTTGTAGGAGATGTGGGCAAGGCTGGAGTGGCGATTGATTCCTTACTGGATATGAAGGCGCTTTTTGATGGAATTCCTCTGGATCAGATGTCCGTTTCTATGACTATGAATGGCGCTGTGATTCCTGTATTGGCTTTCTACATTGTTGCAGCAGAAGAACAGGGAGTTAAAC
Source organism: Mongoliibacter sp. (assembly GCF_007692705.1). Taxonomy (GTDB): domain Bacteria; phylum Bacteroidota; class Bacteroidia; order Cytophagales; family Cyclobacteriaceae; genus Mongoliibacter. The sequence continues at coordinate 9,076 of NZ_REBN01000128.1, read as the reverse complement.
CCGAGCACTTGACAGGGACAATTCAGAATGATATTTTGAAAGAGTTTATGGTAAGGAACACTTACATCTATCCACCACAGCCTTCAATGCGGATCATAGCAGATATTTTTGAGTATACTTCCCAAAAAATGCCGAAATTCAATTCTATCTCTATCTCTGGTTACCACATGCAGGAAGCAGGAGCTACAGCTGAACTAGAACTTGCATATACCTTGGCAGACGGACTGGAATATCTTAGGACAGGAGTGGCTGCTGGCTTAGATATAGATGACTTTGCTCCAAGGCTTTCCTTCTTCTGGGCTATAGGAATGAATCATTTTATGGAAATAGCCAAAATGAGGGCTGGGAGGCTGCTTTGGTCAAAGATTGTGAATCAGTTTAATCCCAAGAATCCAAAATCTTTGGCCCTGAGGACACACTGCCAAACTTCGGGCTGGTCATTGACAGAACAGGATGCTTTTAACAATGTAACCAGGACTACAGTGGAGGCAATGGCAGCAGTACTGGGGCATACACAATCTTTGCATACCAATTCTTTTGATGAGGCCATTGCATTACCAACTGATTCTTCTGCAAGAATTGCAAGAAATACCCAATTGTACCTTCAGGAGGAAACCCGTATTACCAAGGTGGTTGACCCTTGGGGAGGTTCTTATTATGTAGAATACCTGACAGATCAGCTTGTGGAAAGGGCTTGGGAGTTAATAGAAGAAGTAGAAAACCTTGGAGGGATGGCAAAGGCCATTGAGGCAGGCATTCCCAAAATGCGGATAGAAGAGGCTGCGGCAAGAAAACAGGCCAGGATAGATAGTGGCAAAGACGTCATTGTTGGTGTGAACAGGTATCAAACTGATGAGACTTCTGACTTTGAAATATTAGAAGTAGACAATGACTCTGTGAGGAAATCTCAGATAGAAAGGCTGGAGAAGTTAAAAGCGGAACGAGATCCAAAGGCTGTGGAGGATGCTTTATTCGCAATCACCAAAGCAGCAAAATCAGGAGAAGGCAATTTGTTGGCCTTGGCTGTAGAAGCTGCCAGAAAAAGGGCTACTTTAGGTGAAATTTCTATGGCAATGGAAGAAGAGTTCGGAAGACATAAAGCAAGTATACGGTCTATTTCAGGGGTGTACTCTGGAGAAGCCAAGGATGATAAGGCTTTCAATGAAGCCAAATCACTTGCAGATAAATTTGCCGAAATGGAGGGCAGAAGGCCGAGGATAATGGTTGCTAAAATGGGGCAAGATGGTCATGATAGGGGTGCTAAGGTAATTGCCACAGGCTTTGCTGATCTTGGCTTTGATGTTGATATTGGGCCATTGTTTCAAACACCGGAGGAAGTAGCTATGCAGGCTGTAGAAAATGATGTCCATATTGTTGGTGCTTCCTCTTTGGCTGCGGGGCATAAGACCTTGGTGCCAGCTTTAATTCAGGAACTCAAAAGGTTAGGCAGAGAAGACATAATGGTCATAGCAGGAGGAGTAATTCCTCCCAAGGATTATGGGTTTTTATTTGATTCTGGGGTGGCGGCTGTATTTGGTCCCGGTACTATTCTTTCCAAGGCAGCCAAGGAGATTTTGGAACAACTCATGAGGGATAGCAGTTAATCATTTTCAGTTTAAGAGATCAATCATTCCCAAAGTATCACATTTTGGAAGGTTTTTTAGGTTTGTAAAGTGAGCTCTTAAAATTGAAAATAAATGATAATCATATGAAATCGATTACTCTTATTTATGATGATGCAATTTTGGAAGAGGTCGAAAGAGAGGTCATTCCTCTTTTTGACAATAACATAAAAATCAAAGTAGCTTATAAAGATTACAGGTCTTTTAAATTTACTGATGATGATTTTTTGGTATGCTACCTCTCGGATCAGCAATTGAGGGAGTTTATTGATGACATCATAGAAAATCATAGGAAAGTAGGCTTTCTTCCCCATCCTAAAATGAAAGAGGGATTGCAGGGATTTGGAATATCTTCAAATCTGGAATCGGCTGTAGAAAATATCCTTAAGACAGAAGAATTGCTTGAGGTAGATTTGCTTTATGCCAATGGCGAACCGGTTCTGAATAAACTGATTATAGGCAATACATTCAGCTTATTGTATGGATCAGGAGTGGAAAATGGGCTTGTATCCAAAGTGTTGGCTAGGTTTAAGAATTTTTTAAGATCCTTTAGGAAGGTCAAATTACAAGCATACATCATTGAATGCAGTACTGATTCGGATGAAATAAAAAAAATTGACACTGCGGGATTAGGAGTTCTGGTGGTGCAACATGGGAAAAGTTCAATTTTATCCAGAAGGATCCTTGCAGATTCTAATCCTAATGACGGGCTGATGCACTGCTTGATACTGGCGCCAAAAAGTTATTGGGAGATTTTAAAATTTGGGTTTAACAGTATAGTCAGGGCAAAAAGTAAGAGCTCACTTCCTGAATATGTAGCACATATCAAGACAAACTGGGTAAAGATTTCGAGTGAATCACCTCTGGATTTTTCTGCTGATGGAATGGTTGCCAGCTCTAAAGAAATAGAGCTTGAAGTGAAGCCAAAAGCCCTGAGTATAGTGCCCGGAATGCTTCTGGATACCAATAAGGAAGTTGAAAAGAAAAAGGTATTTAAGATTCAAAATCTTCCAACCGGTGAACTGAAAAGAGAGCTGTTAAAAAGGTATTTGCCGATCAGTAATCACGCTACGACGGAGGAATTTAAATGGCTTTTTACGGCTTTAAGAGAGAATTCTGAGCTTTCAACGAGTTACATGGTGCTGATGGCCTTGTCTACTATTATTGCCACTTTTGGCCTTTTTGGGAATTCTTCCCCGGTGATCATAGGTGCCATGATTTTAGCTCCCTTGATGTCACCCATTATTTCATTATCCATGGGTGTACTGCGTCAAGAAAATGATTTGATACAAAATAGTCTTTTAACGATTGCTTACGGGATGGCTGTAGGATATCTATTTGCAGTATTGATTACATGGATCACCCCATTGAACACTGCAAACAGTGAAATTGTAGCAAGGATTCGCCCCAATCTTCTTGATTTGGGTATTGCAGCTGCATCTGGGGTGGCAGGCGCTTACGCACATGCTAAAAAAGAAGTAGCTAAAACTTTGGCAGGTGTAGCCATCGCTGTGGCTTTAGTTCCTCCTCTGGCTGTTTCCGGAATAGGTTTAGGCTGGGGAGATTGGTCAGTGTTTTTCGGAGCTTTACTGTTACTTGGAACCAACCTTGCAGGAATGGTTTTGGCGGGAGCCTTGACATTTTTGTTTTTGGGCTTTAGTCCTTTTAGACTTGCCAAAAAAGGATTGTTGATTTCAATGCTTTTTGTGGTGTTGATCAGTGCTCCTCTAGGCTTTGGGTTTTCTAAAATGGTAAAGGAAAATAAACTTATACAAAGGCTCAGTGGAACGGAAATCCCGCAGGGGAAACTAAGAGAAGTAAGGGTAATACAAGTAAACCCCATGCGTTTGTCCATGACCATCGTATCAGAATCCCCGTTAGATACCTTTGAATTGGAAGAAGTCAAAAACGAGGTACAGAAAATTTTGGAGGAAGAAATTGAACTTGAGCTTTCCGTAGCCATTAAGCTTTAGTTTTGTTTTAAATCTCTCGTATCTTAAATTAATATTGATTTATATCTAGAAAATCCTGACAAATGATATTGTTATCTGACTTGAATTTTGAATTACCATGGACCAACCCTGTCCTGATTTTTGCCATTATTTTATTCATAATTCTTTTTGCCCCTATACTACTAAACCGAATTCGGATTCCCCAGTTGATAGGTTTGATCATCGCAGGGGCAGTGATCGGACCCAATGGGTTCAATTTGTTAGAAAGAGATAGCAGCGTAGTACTTTTTGGTACAGTAGGGCTTTTATACATCATGTTTTTGGCGGGTCTTGAAATCGACATGGGAGATTTCAAAAAGAATAGTGGTAAAAGTGTGGTCTTCGGTCTCTATACTTTTGTGATTCCTATGGTATTGGGTACGCTAGCGGGGCTTTATATACTACAGTTTGCTTTGCCTACATCTATTTTGTTAGCATCCATGTTTGCCTCGCATACTCTGATAGCCTACCCTATCATCAGTAAGTTGGGTGTGGTGAAAAACAAGGCGGTTAACATCACCGTTGGGGGAACGGTAATTACAGATACGCTAGCCCTTTTAGTGCTGGCTGTGGTCGTAGGGATGTACTCAGGGGAAATGAGTAATGATTTTTGGTGGAGGTTGAGTATCTCTATAGTGGTATTTGCTGCTATCGTGATTTTTTTATTTCCGATTATAGGCCGCTGGTTTTTTAAAAAATATGATGATAATATATCTCAATACATATTTGTATTGGCTCTGGTATTTATGGCAGCGTTTCTGGCAGAAGCAGCTGGTATTGAAGCTATTATTGGAGCCTTTTTAGCTGGTTTGGCCCTCAATAGGCTTATTCCTCATACCTCTCCTTTAATGAATAGGGTTGAGTTTGTTGGGAATGCCCTTTTCATACCTTTTTTCTTGATAGGAGTAGGGATGTTGATTGACTACAGGGTATTTTTTAATGATATAGAAACCATTTTAGTAGCTGTTGTAATGACTGTAATAGCCATGGCTTCAAAGTTTTTGGCGGCGTGGTTTACACAAAAAACTTTTAATTTTTCCAAAGCTCAGCGTGATGTGATATTCGGATTGAGTAATGCCCAGGCAGCAGCTACACTTGCTGCAGTTTTGGTGGGATATAGGGTGATTTTGGGGGAAACAGAGGATGGTCAGCCAATCAGGTTATTGAGTGAAAGCGTTCTTAACGGAACTATCCTGATGATTTTGGTCACTTGTACTGTTGCCTCAATTGTGGCACAAAAAGGAGCTGCGCAACTGGCCTTGGAAGAGGATAATGGGACAGATGAGGACGACGACGAGGCAAATGAAGAAAGGATCTTAATACCGATTAACTATCCTGAAAATATTGAAGAACTTATTCATTTAGGAGTGACCATTAAAAGTCATTCTGAAAAAAATGCATTGACAGCACTGAATATTGTACCCTCAGATTCTCTTGATCCATCAAAAGAAAAGCAAGCTAAAAAACTCTTAGAAAAAGCGAGTGTGAGTGCAGCTGCAACTGATAATATACTGAATGAAGTAATTAGGTACGACTCCAATGTGGTGCAGGCTATTTCTAATGTGGCTAAAGAAATAAAAGCGACTGATTTAATTCTGGGCCTACATAATAATCAGGAAATATCAGGGTCTTTTTTAGGGAAACTTACAGAAGGCCTCCTGAGTAAAGTCAATACAACTACGCTGATTTATAAAAGTACCCAACCTCTAAATACTATAGGAAGGTATATTGTGGTCATTCCTCCCGATGCAGAAAAAGAGATTGGATTTGTGTTTTGGTTGCTAAGAGTTTGGAATATTGGAAGGAATACAGGAGCCAAACTGGTTTTTTATGCAAGCAATGATACTATTAAATACATATCATTGGTTCAAAAAAAGTTTGCTATAGAGGCTAGCTTTATTGAATTCTCGGATTGGGAAGATTTCCTAATTGTATCAAGAGATATGCAAGAAAATGATGCACTTCTTGTTATTATGAGTAGGAATGAAGGGTTTTCATACAATCCTACCATGGAGAAACTTCCTAGATACTTGAATAGGTATTTTCAACATTCAAACTTTATCTTGCTTTACCCTATGCAGGCTCATGAAGGCAAGAAAGACAACTTAGGACTAGGAGGTACCTTATTATTGCCACCAATCCTATCCGGAGTAAATCATTTTGAGCAATTCACAAAATCTGTTTCCAAACTTTTTAAGAAAAAGTAAAATTTTTGAATGAGATGGGTACTTCTTCATTTTCCCTTCATCTTTCTACCATTTCTTTGAGGTATTGATTGAAAGTTTCAATCAAGCGTTTGTGATATAATATTAAGTATTTGAGTCCTTTCATGGTCTTGGATATTTGCACTTATGTCTGAAATAACGTTCTTTGAAAGCTAAACAAAGGAAACCTATGAAGTTATCTATGATCATGGTTTTGATGCTATGGGTTATATCAGTCCAAGCGCAAAGCAATGAGAAAGAAATAGGAAAAAAATCTGAACAAGTAAATGTGGTTCAAGAAAAAGCCGGTGGATCTTCCGGTAGTGGAAAGGAAAAAGGCTTAAGTGTATCAAGTGCTGCCAGAAGAAGTACCCTGATGAGAGAAAGAGCCAATTCCGGCAATGCTCTAGGCAATTCTGAGTACGGTAAAGAAAGAGCTGCTTCCAGAGCTGATAACGCTAATAGAGGTAATGGACAAGGAAATAGCGGCAAGCCTGATGGAGTTGGGAAACCAGAACTTCCACCCCAGGCAAGACCATCTATCAATGTCCCTCAGTCTAGGCCAAATGCTCCGGTAGTCAGGCCTAACAGGCCCGCTCCTCAAAGACCAAACACCCCTCCGGGCAGACCGAACACGCCTCCTAACAGACCAAACCCCCCAGGCAAACCAGGGGGATGATACAATACTGTAAAAGTAAAGTTTTGAATTTAATTACTTGAAATGAGCTGATGATAAAGAAGCTTGGATTTATAATACTGTTTTTCTTCTCATTAAGTGGGCAATTATCTGCCCAGGATCAGGATTCTGTTCAAACAGCATCCGTTGAAAGTATTGGTTATGATTTTGTCATAATCAATTCAAGGTTCCAGAATGCATTCACGTTTATGGGAAGGGATTTCGGACTCGATATCCCGATTATTTCCACCGACTTGATGTACTATTTTCGAAGTGGGGTCTATGTCAACCTCTCCGCCTTGAAATTCATGGAAGAGAACCTACCCTGGCAATATGCACTTTCCTTAGGCTACGCCACTGATTTGAGTGAAACAACAGATATTAATATCAGTTATTCGCAGTTCTTGGTTGCCGGAGAAAGTGCTATTGCCGGGATTCAGAACCTGGCATTTTTGCAAGGTAGCTTCGGTTGGGAATGGGGTCCTTTGTATAGTAGTTTTCAAGCACAGACTTTATTTAATGAAAGTATCGACTACTTTTTTACTAGTCACCACTCGCGGTATTTTGAAATTGACCAAAGGCTCTTCAAATCTGTGGTGGTATCATTTGAGCCTAAATTATCACTGATGGCGGGCACCAATAACTTTTATCAAATGGGTAACTTTGAAATGCTTCCTGAAGAACAGGATGACCTGGGGAAATTTGGTCTCCAAAGTTTCGAGTTTATGCTTCCTTTGACTTTCACTAAAGGGCTGTTTGAGTTGGAGTTTCAGTATAGGTTTGTTAATCCGTTCAGTGTGCCTTTGTTTGATCCTTCCCGACCGAGGTCTTTATTTCTTGGACAGGCTTCTTATTCTATACCAGTCAAAAAAAATATCAGAAAAAAAAGATGAGGGTATTATTGGTAGAAGATGAACCACAGTTGGTCAAAGAAATTAAGGATTTTCTGAGATCAGAAAATTATGTATGTGATGTGGCTCAAAAAGTTAAGGATGCTTCCGAAAATTTAGCCACAAATCCCTATGATTTCATCCTTTTGGATCTTGGATTGCCTGATGGAGATGGCCTTGAGCTTTTGACAGAAATTAGAAAATTTCAGGAAATGGCTTCTGTGATTATTTTGACTGCCAGATCAGAGATTGATGATAAAGTAAAGGGGCTCCAAATGGGAGCAGACGATTATCTTTCCAAACCATTTTCCTTATTGGAATTGAAAGCAAGAATGCATGCCATATTGAGAAGAAAAAGTGGGTTAAAGAATTCAGAGATTTCAATTGACGGCTTTTTGATAGATTTTTCTGCTAAAGCTGTAAGCTATTTGGGACAGGAAATAAAATTGACAAGTAAAGAGTTTATCCTGCTTCAATTTTTGGTGCTTAATAAAAACAGGGTACTTAATAGATTCCAGCTTTCAGAACATCTTTGGGGAGATCATTTGGATGATGAATATCAATCCAACTATATTGATGTCCACATTAAGAATATTCGTAAAAAACTCGGTACTTATGCGTCCACAGAATGGATCGAAACTGTGAGAGGCCTAGGATACAAGGTGAAAATTTAATAGCCTATGAAACTTTCAGCCAAGTTTTTGATTTATAATTTTTTGGCCAAAGGATTTTTGCTCATTGTTTTTTTGATAGCAGGCCCGTTTTTGATTGAATTTTTGGCAGTAAAAAATACGGATAGACTTCTCGATGAAAAAAAGCAAGAAGTAATTGCGATCATTGAAGAGGATGGTATATACAGTTTTATTTCAGAAGAAAATAGAGATATAGGTTATGGGAGCTATAACCTACTCAAGGAAGAATACATCTTGTTGGAGAAAGTGAATTTCTTGTATGCTTCTGATACTATTTTTGTAGAGGAAAGAATTTTGGACGAGACACCCGTTTCTTACCGGGTTTTAGCCTCTACTTTCGTGGCAGGAGAGGAGATGTTTTTAATGGAAATAGGTAGGAGCTTAGGGACCATTCAGGAATTCAAAGACATAGTCTTCCGCATATTTGTTGGGCTAATTATGATTTTTCTGGTGTTTTCATTTTTGCTTGATTATAAATTTTCCCAAGAAATCATGGCTCCATTTCATCGTATTGTGGGGACAAAACTGTCAGGAATCAATGAACCTCAGCAATTTATACATCAAAAAATTGAGACCAACACTGAGGAGTTTGAGGCTTTGGATCAAGCCATATCAGACATGATGGGTAGGATTCAAAAAGCCTTCAATCAGGAGAGGGTTTTTATCTCGCATGCATCACACGAACTCAAGACCCCAATTTCTATTCTTCAATCAAAGGTGGAAGCCATGTTTGGTAGTGAAGGGGTGGATCATGTACAGATGGAAAAACTCATGGATATGCAGGGGACAATTTCTCAAATGAAGAAAACAGTAAATGCCCTATTACTGATTTCTAAGGTAAATAATGCTCAATTCATCAAAACAGAGGTGGTGAAATGTCATGTGTTGGTGAGTGAAATTTTAGAAGACTGGGAGGGTATTGCAAAAGATCAAGGGATTGATTTGGTATTGGAAAACAATGAGGAATATGTATTGAAGAATACCAATGAGTCACTAATGAG
>NZ_REBN01000219.1 GCF_007692705.1 Mongoliibacter sp. | reverse complement strand
TGAATTTCAGGAAATTCCATTTGGTTCCAGCTGCTTCCAAAACTTCGTGCGTATCAATGCCAAGGAGATTGAAGATTTTTGAAAGTTCATTGACAAATGCAATATTAATATCCCTTTGGGAGTTTTCAATTACTTTAGCGGCCTCTGCCACTTTTATTGATGAGGCTTTATGCGTACCGGCAGTTATTACAGTCTTATATAAATCATCTACGTAGTCTGCTACTTCAGGCGTACTCCCTGAAGTTACTTTCAGAATTTTAGCAACTGTGTGTTCTTTATCCCCTGGATTGATTCTTTCAGGCGAATACCCAGCGAAAAAATCTTCATTAAATCTTAATCCTGAAAATTTTTCCAAAACAGGCACACACTCTTCTTCTGTTACTCCAGGATACACTGTCGACTCATAAATTACCACATCACCTTTTTTAAGCATTTTCCCAATAGTCTCCGAGGCTTTGAGCATAGGAGTAAGTACGGGTTTATTGTGCTTATCTGTAGGTGTAGGAACAGTTACTATATAAATATTGGCATCAGACATTGATTCGGGGTCATCCGATGGCAAAAGCCCATTTCCTTCCAATGAATTTACAAGTACGGCTTGTAAAAGATCATCCTCGACCTCCAGCGTTTTATCTACTCCTTTTATCAATTCTTTTACCCTATTCGAGTCAATATCAAAACCAATGGTCTTAAATTTTTTACCGAATTCAACAGCTAACGGTAGACCAACATACCCAAGCCCAATAACGGCTATTTTTGACTTTTCTAGTGGTTTCATACTCTTGTTCATATGTAGTGATATTTACAGCTTCGCTCTTTCAGTCCCATTAGGAAAACTTAGCTTTTGAAGATTTGACAGACATAAAATTCCCAATCACTTTTCAGCAAAATTCTAGATAAATATTAAAAGACGAATGGGGGAATTGTATCAACAATGGGTATTATTTATTCAAATTAAATTGAATCGGAAAATTACTTGATTTCATGAACCCAACAAAACAAATTACCTATTTCAACAGATAATCGGTAGCAATCTCAAAATATCAGAGATTGATAGCACCATCCTGTTTATTTTTATTTTATCTTTTTTTTGAGGTATTGACCATATTCAGTTTTTAAAAGAGGCTCCGCTAGTACCATCAACTCCTCAGCTGATATATATCCCATGTCAAAAGCTATCTCCTCTAAACATGCTACTTTTAGACCTTGTCTTTTTTCTATGGTTTGAATAAAATTTGAAGCCTCCAACATCGATTCATGGGTTCCTGTATCCAACCAGGCATACCCCCTTCCCATCAATTCTACCTTTAGTTCTCCTTTGGATAAATATTCTTGGTTTACGGTGGTTATCTCCAACTCTCCCCTTTTACTTGGTTTGATAGATTTGGCCACATCAACAACTGAATTCGGGTAAAAATATAAACCAACAACAGCATAATTACTTTTAGGGATCTTTGGTTTTTCTTCTATGGAAAGTGCGTTCCCTTCAATGTCAAAGTCCACTACACCATATCTTTGAGGATCCTGAACATAATACCCAAAAACGGTTGCATTGCTTTCCGTTTCAACTGACCTTACTGCGTTTTTCAAAAGTTGAGTAAAGCCATGCCCATAAAAAATGTTATCTCCTAAGACCAAACAAACATCATCGTTACCAATAAATTTCTCACCAATAATAAAGGCCTGTGCCAAACCGTCGGGGCTTGGTTGTTCTTCATAAGACAAGCTTAAACCGATTTCAGAACCATCTCCAAACAGTTTTTTAAAGTTAGGCAAATCTTCTGGAGTACTAATAATTAGAATTTCCCTAATCCCTGCTAGCATCAACACACTCAAAGGATAATAAATCATTGGTTTATCGTAGATTGCCAATAATTGTTTGGAAGTACCTTTAGTGATGGGATAAAGTCTGGTGCCGGAACCGCCAGCCAAAATGATGCCTTTCATTGATCTTTTGATTTTAGATGATCTCTATTCGAATATATGTAAAAAGTAAGCGAGTGTCAATTCATAAATAAGCCCATGCGCTAGGCATGGGCAATGAAATTTCTAAATGTTTTACTTTCCAATTGCACTTACTCTAAACCCAAGCTTTTTAAGTTCTTGGTGGGGTAGAATATTTCTTCCATCAAAAAGTTGAGCAGGTTGAAGCATGGCGTTGTATATTTTTTCCCAGTCATAAGAAACAAACTCATCCCATTCTGTAAGAATGGCAACTGCATGAGAATCCATACAAGCTTCATAAGGATCATTTACAACTTTAACGTATTTTCTGTTTTCCTCAGGTGACCGTGTATTCAAATAATCCAAGTCAGCATAAATTTTCTCTGCACTTACTTTGGGGTCATAAACACAAATCTGAGCCTGTTCATTCAAAAGGTGATCTGCAACATAAATCGCGGCTGACTCTCTTGTGTCATTTGTATCTTTTTTGAAAGCCCAGCCTAGGAAAGTAATCTTCTTACCATTTACTGTATTGTAAAGAGACTTTATAATATTCTTTGCAAAGCGGGCTTTCTGGTGGTCATTCATTTTGATGACCTGCTCCCAATAATCTGCAACTTCATGAAGACCATAACTTCTACTTATATAGACCATATTCAGGATATCCTTCTGAAAACAAGAACCTCCAAAGCCTACGGAAGCTTTGAGGAATTTAGATCCTATCCTACTGTCTGCTCCTATAGCGCGTGCTACTTCCGAAACATCAGCTTCTGTAACTTCGCAGAGTTCGGAAATAGCATTGATAGATGATACCCTTTGCGCTAAAAACGCGTTGGCTGTCAATTTTGATAATTCCGAAGACCACACATTTGTAGTAAGGATTCTTTCTTTGGGAACCCAAGTTGCATATATTTCAACTAAAGCATCAATTGCCTCTTTTCCTTCAGGAGTTGTATCCCCACCTATTAAGACTCTATCAGGGTCAAGAAGATCTTCTACTGCTGTTCCCTCTGCCAAAAATTCAGGATTGGAAAGGATTTGGAATCTAAGACCATTTCCAGTGTTGTCTAAAATATCCTTTACTGCTTGAGCAGTTCTGACAGGAAGAGTCGATTTTTCGACAACTATTTTATCTTTTTCTGAAGCTGCTGCTATCTGCCTTGCACATAGCTCCACCCATTTCAAATCAGCTGCCATACCCTTACCTTCACCATAGGTTTTTGTAGGTGTATTGACAGAAATAAAAATCATTTCGGCTTCTTTTATAGCTTTATTCACATCAGTTGAAAAAAACAAATTTCTACCTCTTGCCTCTGCAACCACCTTATCCAATCCAGGTTCGTAGACAGGTAGTTTATCAAGATCTTCACCATTCCAGGCGTCTATTCTTGCCTGATTGATATCTACTACGGTAACTTTAATTTCTGGACATTTTTGTGCAATCACTGCCATGGTAGGTCCACCAACATAACCTGCTCCTATGCAGCATATTTTAGATACTTTCATTTTGGAATTTTAATTTTGATCTATAAAAAACTCTAAACTGTAGAGCAAAAATTTATTTCAATAATTTGATGACAATATTAATAAAAGGTATTCAGATTACCTCAATACGTGTTGATAAAAGTAACGTCTCAGAAAATTGGGGAGAATCCTGACACTACCCCTAACAAAATAGTTTCTGAAAAACTCTATTTCTGAAATGAAACCAATTCTAAGGAAATCTTTTTGAACCTCAATTTCATTCTTAAAATATTCCATTCCCCCTCTCCTTCCAAACAATTCATTGTCTGCACGCATGAAAAGGAGTACTGTAGGGATATTGGCAATTTTAAATCCTGAATTAAGTAACCTACCCCATAAGTGATAGTCTTGTTGAAACCTGAAATTATCATAACTGCCCACAAAAAGAATGTCATCCTTCCTGTACATAACTGTAGGATGATTAAGTGGACATCTTTTCTTAGCGAACTTAAATAACGCTTCTGGTTCTGATGGAAGTGTTCTATAGGTATTAATATTGTCTACTTCTGCTGAAAATTCCGCAATCCAGCTTCCTACTACTGAAATCTGGGGATTGTTGTAGAGGTATTGGAACTGTAACTCAAATCTCTTTGGATGAGAAATATCATCTGCATCCATTCTAGCTACTATTTCTTCAGAACAAGCCTCAAGGCCCAATTTAAGGGAGTATCCTAATCCTAGATTTTCTTTATTTACAATCCTTTTGATAGGTAATGTATTCTCCCATTTATTTACTACTCTTTCAAGTTCAACGGTAATCTCACCATCCTGAATCAAAATAATCTCGGAAGCCTGAAGGGTTTGGTTTTTTAAACTTTCGAGTGCCTCATTTAAGAAAATTGGATTGTCCTTTTTGTAAAAAGACATTAAGCAAGAAAATTTATTCATAATGTAAAGCTATGATTAATAGAGGAAAATCGGAAAAACTACTGATAAATGTTTAGAGCTATGACGTTAGTCAATGCAAAAACGCTACATGATGTAAGTATATTTTTATCTTTTTTGAAAAAGATAGATGAAATGGACCTGAGAATAAACAGAAAACAGGTTAAAACCTTTACTAAAAGCTTCCTGCCTATCATCAGACAACTGCCATTGGTAATTATTGGCATTGATCAATTGAACTTTTGAACCTAAGATGAAATTCTCCCATTTTTGGTCCCATAAAAAGCCTAAGCTAAGATCGATCCATGGCTTGATTTTTTGTTGTTGACCAAAAGCCCTGTAATAGAAATCCTGATGATTTTCCAACCTCTCAAGAACAATGCCCCTTTTATTGAATCCCTCTACAAAAGCTATTTCAAGAGTTTGAACATTAGACCCAACTCCGATCCCTACACCTAGAGGTTGACCCTGATTCGTAAAACCTCTTGCACGACCATGGGTATGCCAAGTCTGATTCCCCCTCAATCCTGGATACCGGATATACCTATTGACAGATTCCTGTTGATGTACAAGTTCCCCCCTTAGCTGTAGGTTATATTTTGGATGAGCGATTTCTACCAGTTTATTGAAGCCAAATAAATATGCTCTTGCATGCTCTGGATTTAGTATTGCTTCTCTCCAGTTAAAAGCGTGGTCTCTTCTCCCATATTCAAAATAAAATTCTGCTTTTGCTTTCTGAATTAAAAATTTACCAAAAAGAACAATTTGTTGATCTCTCCCTTCTTCATCCCTATCAAAGCCAAAATTCACTTTTTGTACTGCGTTAAATACTGGGAAAATATCACGTATTGATCCATCCATAAACTGGCTATATTGTTGGTTTGTCCTGATAAAACCTAAATGTAAACCTCTAATCCATTTTGGATTATAAGAAAACAACAATGAATTCATGTATTTCCAGTCCCCTGAAAATTCTCTGAAAAAAGCACTGTTCAAGTTCTCTGATTGAGAGGGATGAATACCGGAATCATCAATTCTACCTGAAAGTATATTGAATTCAAAGTTTCCAATTGGAGTCTTTATAGGCTCCTTAGTTTGCAGTTTCACATGATAAAAACCTTGCGCATTGTTACTGTATGAAAGCGAATTAAACTGACCTGGCCCCCACCAGATATTCTCTGTGGACACTCCTAGCGCCAACTTCCAAACATTGACTGCAATAGAAGACTGGCCCCACCATGCCTTTAACACATTCCCAGTTCCAAATCTTTCTGGAAAATCACCATTATTCCAATAAAAAAAACGTTCTCTGGTAATTCTTTCATTGAATTGATCCGGAAAACCATCAAAAGCTTTATTTTGGTTAATTAGAAATTCTGGAGCAAACTGGAAACTAAATCTTTTGGAATTAAAACCTACTCCGATGTTTTGGTATAATTGAAAACCGACACTTGGTTGTGCTATACCTAAACCCCAGCCATAAGGCCTATTGCTATTGTGAATTATCTTGGTTACCATTGGAGAAACTGAAAAACCATCTTTTGTCAGTAACCAATTCTGACTTGAGTCTTGATTGGTTGAAAAATTATTTAAAGATTGCAAAGATACAGGTCTGTTAATCAAAGAAAACTTGGGATCAATATTTGACTTTAACTGTTCTCTCCTGATATATTCATTTACAACAGGTAAATTTTGGGTTATACCTTGGCCCAATACTTGATCGATGGAGAGCATAAAACAAATGAGCAAGCAAAAATTTCGAATTATTTTACCCATTGCATAAATACCCTTATAATGAAGAGATTGTTTTTTTTAGCACTAATTCTACAGATATCATTTACGAATATCAATGGCCAAACAGACCAAAGACCCATCGCTTTTCCAACTGCTGATGGTTTTGGTAAATATACCACGGGAGGACGGGGAGGCAAGGTCTTTACTGTAACTAATTTGAATGACAATGGAAAAGGAAGTTTAAGAGAAGCCCTAGAAGCATCTGGAAAAAGGACGGTGGTATTTGCAGTTGCAGGGAATATTGAACTGGATAGAAGAATTGTAATTACTAAAGGAAATTTGACCATTGCAGGCCAAACTGCTCCTGGAGATGGCATTACTATTCAAAATCATCCCGTAATTGTAAGGGCCAATAACATCATCATTCGGTATATAAGAGTTCGTCTTGGGGATCTTAGTAAAAGGGAATATGATGCAATGTCCGGTACAAAAGCAAAAAACATCATCTTAGATCATTGCTCTATCAGTTGGGGCAATGATGAAGTTGCCTCTTTTTATGATAATCAGGACTTCACCATGCAATGGTGTATGATTACCGAGGCCTTGCACAATTCTTATCATGCTTCAGGCCCTCACGGCTACGGAGGGATATTCGGTGGAAGAAGAGCAAGTTTTCACCATAATCTTATCGCGCATCACTTTGCCAGATTACCCAGATTCAATGGATCCAGATATCACAAAAAACCCAAAGAGGAAATTGTTGATTTCCGGAACAATGTTATCTACAACTGGGTCAACTTCACCATGCATGGAGGTGAAGAGGGCAACCATAATATTGTCAACAATTACTTCAAACACGGTCCTGCAACCCAGGAAGAGCATAAATACAGAATTCTAAGAGTTTTGGAACCGAAGGGCAAATTCTATATTGACGGAAACTTCATTTTTGGTGCCCAAGATGCCACTAGAGACAATTGGATGGGAGGCAATTGGGAAGGTCCTGTTCGGGGAGAAAATGTCAGAAATGCTAGAGCGACCTCATCATTTCCGTTTGAAATTCGAAGGACCCAAACAGCCCAGGAAGCCTTTGAAGATGTACTGAAATACAGCGGAGCAAGCTATTGTAGAGATGAAATAGACAACCGAATCATATTTGAAGTCAGGGAGGGGACTGCAACCTATGGAAATAATGGAATTATCGATTCTCAAACTGATGTGGGTGGCTGGCCATTACTTACAAGCGAATCTCCACGCAAGGACTCCGATGGAGATGGTATCCCTGATGATTGGGAACTGGCCAATGGCCTTGACCCCAATAATCCGAACGATGGGGCAGCAATTGCAGAAAACTCATTCTATACCAATCTTGAAATTTACCTCAATAGTCTTGTTGTTCATATTCCTTAATCACTTTTGAGTCAGGTCAATCCAATGTTGATTCCTTTTCCCAGAATGTACTGAGTCAAAATATACCTTGGTTCCTGTGTAATTAAATCGAGGATGGAGATCACAGCGCGTTTCTCCGTAATAACTCATAGGCTCTATAAACTCTCCGAGCTTGGAGATTTGCTGATTTCCAAGATCAATCTGAAATAGCTCCTTCAGCCGGGATTTATTGGGATAAGTATCAAAGACCACCAGGTTTTCCAAATGTGCATTTGGATGGCCATCGCCAAATCGGTCTTTCAGGATATCTATGGTTTTTATTTCACCTGAGTGGACATCGACAAGATAATAATTATCGCCAGCTGTGTCATCATCCCTCATGTATACCATCAACTGAATTGGATTTAGCCAATAGTAATGACTTACCATTTCATCCTTGTTAAGCAACTTCAACTTTTTGTTTACTAAATCATAGACAAATAGCCTGTCAATTCTTTTACCCTCTACATAATACCTGTGCAAAAACACAAATTTTCCTTCGTCGGGACTAATCATGATATGATTAAATTTTTGGTCAGCAAAAGAAACTCCATTTTCATTACCTCCCGTTGAAATGGGATACTCCTGATTGATCCTTTTCAAACTTAAAATCAGTTCCCATTTATCATCAAAATTTGTAGACATATAAATACCTTCTTCAGGATTTGAATGGTCCAAAGAGATATCATGACACCTATACCCGTAATCCGGCCTTAAGTTGTGTAGCTTTTCAAAACTTAAGCTTAAAGCAAACCCTGCGCATGAATCATAAATTGGCTTTGATAACTTCAACTCCTCCGCTTCGGCCTTCTCATTTAAGAAAACTACCATGGCGCCATAACCTTCGTCTGCCCTGAAAACATTATATACAAAGGTATTTTCTTTGATCCAATGCAGCCTTGCTCCCTGTTGCCAGTTATAGGCTTGGGTCTTTTGCTTATAAACGGTCTGTCCATTGTCAATCCGAATGCAAACCACCTCTATCGGCTCTGAACCTGATGGAATGTTTTGGGTATTCCTCTGACTCAAGTGATAAAGCAGGTATTTACCGCAGGGACTTTCAGGAGACTTGTCGTAGTACCCGAAAAATGTTTCACCATGAGGGGTGACCACAGACTTTATCTCGTAATCAGAACGAAATACATATCTCGGCTTATAGATTAAATAATTAACCCATTGGTATGTTTTTTTCAAAAACTGTTTGGCTCCCGGAAAAGCCGAGAGGTATTTTGCAATTATCCTTTCTTTCTGTGAGTATCTTGCGGCCATTTTTTTAGGTATAATTCCTGATATTTCTTAGACATCTGTGTTGCCGAAAATTTGGAAGAAACCAAATCACGCCCCTGCCCGAGGAAAGAATCTCTATTTTTAAGAAATTCCAATATCTTTTCTTTTAGCGCTTCCGGCTTAAACGCATTAAAAATGAGTTTTTCATAAATACTTTTTTCCACGATTTCCCGATGGGGCTCAATGTCGGATAAGATGACGGGTAAGTCGCAGGATAGAGCTTCCAATACAGCATTGGGAAGTCCCTCTGCTGAGGAGGCTGAAATAAAACAGTCTGCTTGTATTAAAAGATCGTTTACTTGATTGCTGTTTCCCAAAAAGGAAATGTTTTCATTTTCACTAAGATGTTTCAGCATATCCAATTCAGGTCCCTCCCCCACAACTAATAAATGAAACCTGGGCCCAAGCAGATTAAATGCTTCTACAATTGTTTTTGTGTTCTTTCTTGAAATCAGACTCCCTACAGTAACGAAAAGACCGGCTTCTTTTATCCCATTATTCTCGTGGTATCTTCTTTTTGTTGGAGTATATAAATCCAGATCGACTCCATTTTGGATCACTTCGCTTGTTATGCCTACCTGACTGAGTTGATTAAAGATGCTTTGGGAACAGGAAACCACAGCCAGTTTTTTAAAATATCCCAATTGCTTTTTAGCCATCAGACCTCCTTTGAATTTTCCAAACTTTTTTACGTAGTCTTCTGGCGGGAAATTTCTGGAAGTGGTCAGTCGAAAATACTTTTCATCAAAAGTTGCATTGTATGCATCGGCCCGTATACCCATTGATTGAATAACTGAGGGCTGATAGACCTCCAAGTACTTTTTCAATATTTTTTTATTCTTTAAAAGACCGGAAAACCTACCGGTTCCCAAGGTCTCGACAGGAATTCCCGATTTCTCAAATTCAACTTGCATGGAGTTTTCCGGTTCTTTGGAAAGTGTCAGGACTTTAGCTTCAAACATATTGCTATCCAGATTTTTAATCAGATACAACAGTTGGTTGGTAGGTCCTTTTCTTTCCAGTGTGGAAACCAGGTAAAGAATTTTAATTTTTTGCATTTTTCAAATGATGAGATTCGGCCATCCAAAGACCAAACAAAAGAAAGAATATAACAAAAGGAGAACGCATTGGATTCAATACCACCATGGTAAAGCCAAGATACATCACAATGGCCAATACTAGAAAATTACCCCAGTTGGTTCTATCCCAGAATATATTGAGCGATTTAATCAAGGTCCCCAACAGAAAAATCACCAAAGCCAAAACAAAGGGCCACTTTCCTTGGGCGTAATAGGTAAGGTATCCTGAGTCCACCAAACCTACTTTATTTACCGCATTTACCAGTGTACCGAATTCAAAGGATTCCAATGCTTGAAACACTTTAGGCCATATCCTTTCAGTACGATGTGAAAAAGACCTATCCGTACTTGCACCACCTTCAATCAAGCGCGTAAACCTTCCGAAAAGTACATCAAGACCAACATAATGGTCAATGATAAAATAACCCAGTATACCTATAAGTAAAAAGATAATTACACTTATCAACTTCCCTCTATTTGGGATAAATATCCAGCCCATTGCCAATATCAAAAGTGCGGTGATCACTCCTGCCCTTGAGGTGGTCAGTACAACGGTCAAAAAACTCAATAAAACAAATATCCCGTCCCATGTCTTTTTTTTTCCAATGTAACTGGCAAGGAAATAGCTCATTGCCAAAATGGCAAATACAGAAAGCCCCGTGGTGTTCACAAAAAAACCTGAGGCTCTGATACCATCTACAACCCTGAAATGGGAATCTACAGCAAAGGGCTCTAAATGTTTTGTTATCAAAAATGAGTAAGGAAGTAACCTAACCCTTACCCCTATTTGTACAACTCCATAAATAATATTCAATACAATGCTGTACCGCAAAACAGTATTCAAAAAGCCATCCAATCGATCTACCCTAATCGGTTCTGACAACAAAATATAGAGGTAAAATGGCAACCAGATCAAAGCCATACGTAAGGTATTGCCAATGGCTCCCAAACCATCATAGCCAACCAATAAGCCCAATATCGGATATGCCAATTCGAATAATACGAAAATCAAAACAAAAGAATTGAGCACGGGATAATGATGTATGGCGTTTCTTTGAAATAGCAGGATAATGGCAAGCCCAATGATAGGAA
>NZ_REBN01000167.1 GCF_007692705.1 Mongoliibacter sp. | reverse complement strand
TCACCCGGTTCCAATTCCAAATGCTTCTGATTTGTCTTTGTCTCTGTGCTTTTAAATGCTTGGAGTTTATTTTGGTGCTGACTGGCAAGAATGATGCTTTCTCCCTGAGACGAAACCAAACTGCTCAAGGCTCTTCCCTCTCCTTGAACCAGAAAACCCGTATTTCTGCTGTTATTCGTGAAATTGCCCGCTTGATCTGGTATTAATACATTTCCGATTGATGCATCATAGCGTCCCGTTTCTGTTTCATTACCATAAAAATTCCCTATCAGAAAAAGTTGGTCTTCAAGATAGTCAAAATGGATCCCAAAGGTGGGGGCAAATTGCGCTTCGGTAGCCAGGGGGAAAAGTCTGCAATTCCCTGAGCTGTCTATTTTCATCAAAACACTTTCAAATGTTTCGGCCCTGAACTCCAAGGCAGTTTCACGTTGCTTTGGTGTGAAAAATTCCTCAAGACCATATTGTGCAAACTCGGCGTAGCGGAGGAAACGGTTTTTCCAGGAAGGAACCTGACTGACCAATTTATCACGGCCGGCAACAGGATACATACCATCCACCAAATGCGTGAACATAATTGGATCTATACTTTGATTGCTGTCAAAATCATCTGCTATCAGCAGTAAAGGACTGTTCTTGTCAACCTGCCACCTTGTGTTTTTTCCGGCATTACCCAAAACATATTGCTGATTCCCGCGCTCATCAGTTCCAATCGGATAAATACTGTTCCACCATCCTGACGAACCGGCAGGACTCATTATATCGGTGATGTCCTCAAAACTGATTTGCTTACCGGCTCTCAACTGCCTGAAAAAAGTAACAGGCATCCATTCTCCCACCACTATCAAGTCCACCAAACCGTCCCGGTCAAAGTCTGTCCATAATGCAGCGGTGACCATACCGATATCCTCCAAACCGGGAATCAAGGTTTCTGTCAGTTCGTGGAATTCCCCGTCATTAAAGCCTAATATCATGGACTTGGGAGTCAGAGGGTATTTTCCTGGACTAACTCTTCCTCCGATAAAAAATTCCAAATTTCCGTCCCCGGTAATATCTGCTGCCGTGATTGCAGCGCCACTGAACTCAGTGCCAGGTATCCCTTTTTCAAAACGTGTAAAATTCCCTTGGCCATCATTGAGGTAAAGTCTGTCCTGGTAAGACTTATCCCCTTCGGGAAGCCTGCTTCCTCCGCTGACCACATAAAGGTCTAAGTCACCGTCATGGTCAATATCAATCAATAAGCATCCCATGTCATCGGCCTCCAATTCGGTAAATACTTCCTTTTGCATAAATTTTCCCGTTTTGTCTTGGATAAAAGCCATTCTGGGAAAACCTGCTGAACCTCCTATGAAAAAATCATCCAGGCCATCCCCATTGATGTCTCCTACAGCTATACCGGGACCGTTTTCGGAATGTTTATGCGGAAGGAGTATTTGCCGGTTGAAATCATTGTAGACACGGTGCTGATGGACATGGTTTATGCCTAGATGGGCTGAAACTTCTTCTAAGCTTAAAGGGGTTTCAGGATTATTCTCTTCTTGAAATTCCGAAGCATTTTCATAGGCAAGGTGAATGAGCGTATTGAGCTCAGCGATGTCAAGGCTCTGGCTTTTCCCACCTGGCCAGGTCACCCTCAAGCGGACCGAATCTGCCCCGGTTCCCAATCCAAAATGGGCAATCGGTTCCACAAAGGACTTGTAGCCCCTTGTGGGATAATGTTCATAAAATTGCTTTTGGAGTCCCTTTTCAGTATGGAACTCAAGTTCCAAAACAGCCCCCAGTCCCATGGAATTGTGTTCAGGTCCTTTGAGGCTAAATTTGAGAAATGAGGATTTTTCGGGATTTTTTTCCCTCATCATGTTTTGGTATAAAAATGCATGGTCATTCAGGTTGTTGACCAGTAGGTCCAAGTCACCGTCATTATCCAGGTCCGCATAAACTGCCCCGTTGGAAATTGATCCATAATTCATCCCCCATTCTTGGCTTTTGTCGCTGAAAGTAAGGTCCTGGTTGTTTAGAAAAATGTAATTGGGTAGACTGACCTCCTTCAATCCTTCCATGCCTTCAAGCAGCATTTCCCGCCTCTGCTCCGGAGTCGAAAAAGGACCTAATCCCTGTTTGAAATTGATATGATCCAAATCGGTTACGTCTTTACCATAACCGTTGCTGACAAAAAGATCTTTATGGCCATCATTGTCAAAATCAGCAAAAAGCGGACTCCAGCTCCAGTCAGTTTGGGCTACTCCCGCCAAAAATCCGATTTCGCTGAATAAGCCATTACCCCGGTTGAGCTGAAGTGTGTTTCTGACATACTGGGGTTCATATCCTTTTGAAAGGTTGCTCATGTAAAGGTCATAATTGGCAGTGGGGGAGAACATGGTCTTTTGGCGGTAATTATCGGGGGGAAACATGTCTAGAACCATGATGTCCACCAAGCCATCATTGTTGAAATCTGCAATATCTACTCCCATAGCGTTAAAGCTCTGATGCCTAAGCATGGTATCTATTTGATTGCTAAAAGTGCCATCCCCATTGTTGATGTAAAGGATGTCATTGGTGATGAAATCATTGGCTACATAGATATCAGGATATCCATCTCTGTTGATATCGCTGATGGCTAAACCTAATCCATAACCTTCTATTAAAATTCCTGCCTCCTTGCTCACATCGGAAAATGTTCCGTCACCATTATTTCGGTAAAGTTTATCATTGCTTTTTCCTTTGCCGGTTGTTTCTCTTGGTCTGGATGTGTTTCGTTGAAAAGTCTCCAAGGCATTGGAAAGAATATAAAGGTCTAGAAATCCATCTTGATCGTAATCCAGGAACGCTGCCTGTGTATTGTATCCACGGTCATCTATCCTATATTCGGCAGCCATTTCTCGGAAAATTGGGATTCCATTCCCATCAAGTCCCTGGTTGACAAAAAGGAGGTTTGGGTCTGGATTGTTTTCGTCTCTGTTTGAAACACTTACATAAATATCAAGCAGCCCGTCATGGTTGATATCCACCAATGTGACACCTTCAGTCCAGGTGTTTGTTTCAATGCCGGCAACTGCACTGATGTCTTTGAATTTCATTTGGCCCAGATTAAGATACAGTTTAGAGGAAACTTTGTTTCCTGTAAAAAAAATATCGGGAAGCCCATCATTGTTAAAGTCTCCAACCGCTACACCACCTCCGTTGTAGATGTAGTCAAAATCCAGAATGTTAAAGTTTTCATCAATATTGATTTCATTAATGAAATCTATGCCTGTGTCGCCGGCAGGGAGCAGACGGAAAAAAGCGTTTTCATCAGAGCTGGGTTTGCAGGAAAAAACAGCAATGGCGATAAACCAAATTAAAATCCGGAAAAAGGGTATTTTTAAAACCGGAAATGGGTTTGTTTCTGTAATGTTTGGATCAGGTTTCAAAGGGCTTCTTTTTGGTATTATCAAATGTATGAAGTAACTGGTTTGGAAACATCTAGGCCATGTGTGGTCAATTTAAGAGAAACTCAAAATAGAAAATCTGTCGAAATAAATGGCAATTTGTCTAGCCGCAAAAGGAAAAGAGCCGTGAACGGCTTTCAGCCAAGTAGCTTCCAGCAGTCCACGACACTTTTAAATAGGGGCGATAAATGCCGTTGTATGATTATTCTTCCCGTTAATATCCGGGGTTCTGATCAGAGTTTGTCAAAGCGGAATTGTTATCAATTTCCGCAAAAGGCAGGGGAAGTAGGTCATGATGTGTTCTAAAGTTAGGAAGAGGCTCACCTTCCAAGAAGTTCAATCTTCTCCATCTTCTGATATCCCTGTTTCTGATTTGTTCACCAGGAAATTCCACTCTTCGCTCATGCTGGATGGCAATGCGCATTTGGTCCTGGTTTCCTGCGGGATATTGCGCAGTAGGGTATAGTGGCATTTCAACATCCGCTCTCTGTCTTGTTTCATTGAGATAGGTCAGTGCAGCAGCAGTGTTGCCAAGCTCGTTTTCAACTTCTGCCATCATCAATAAGACATCGGCATAACGGATGACGCGAAAATTGATTCCAGACTGCATGTTCTCAGCACTTTGCTTGTAGATCATGGTATATTTTCTCCAGCTAGGCCTAGTATTATCACCTTGTACCGCATCAGGAGTCAATACACTGTTGCCATTATTGTAGGTGTCTCCAACTTGATAGAAATTATAGGAAAATCTAGGATCATCCTTTTCTGCACCATTGGATTCCATTTCAAATGCATTTACCAAGGACATACTTGGAACCAAGTTTCTCCATGCAGTAGGGCTGTATTCCTGGCCTCTGAAGGTGGTAAATGAAATTCCTGAACCATCTCCGTCCCACACATTGGCATCACCAAAATCTCTGGTCATATTCACTTCATAGATTGACTCCTGGTTGTGCTCATTTTCCTCTTCAAAATTATCCAAGTATCTAGGAACTAAGCTATATTCTCCTGAGGAGATAATGGCTTCCAATAGAGGTCTTGCAGATGTAAAGTCACCTCTGAAAAGATGTACTTTTGCTAACATGGCCTGAGCTGCTGCATTAGTAGCTCGTCCAAGGTCTGAAGATCCATATGCACTTTTATTAGGTAACCTGTTGATTGCCTCGGTAAGGTCGTTGATTGCCTGCTGAAAGGATTCTTCTTCAGATGACCTGGGAGAAGCGCTTTCAATGGAAGTGGCCATCGTCGTCATCAACGGAACACCTCCCCACATAGAAGCCAACTCATAGTAAGCCCATCCTCTAAGGAAATAAGCTTCCCCTACAATTCGGTTTCTGAGATCATCGGTGATTTCCTCTGTTACATTTTCGGCATTGTCTATCACTATATTAGCCCTGTGAACAACTCTGTACCATCCTCTCCAGTTGGAAATGATCAGGGGATTAGACGGATCAATGGCACCTTGGACTATTTGGTTTCTGTGGGCTTCCAATTGGCCACCACCAGATTCCACATCATCCGAGAGCATATCATGGAAAAAGAAATACTCCCTGATGTAGAGATCCAAACCTTGCAAAGCTGCATAAGCTGAATTGACTCCTGCCAATAACTGCGGTCCTGAAACAAAGAATGTTTCTACGGATAACTGATTTGGATTGATTGGATTGAGTTTTTCCTCATCGCAGGAAACTGCCCCAATCAAAATCAAACATGCTGTAATAAATAATCTGATTTTCATTTTTTGATTTTTTTAATTGTTGGCTTAAAATGAAAGCTGTAAACCGCCTATAAACGTTCTTGCTGCTGGGAATTGTCCAAAATCAATACCTTGCCCAAGGGTGGTATTGATACCTGTTCTAGCTGCAATTTCAGGATCAAATCCAGTATAATTGGTAATTGTCAAAAGGTTTTGTGCCGAAACATAGACACGTACCCTTGAAATTGACCCATTGCTGATTTGATTGAGAGCTGCACTAGGAATATTATAACCAAGACTGAGGTTTTTGATTCTGAGATAAGAACCATCTTCTATCCATCTTGAACTTGCTCTGGCATTTCTATTTGGGTCACCATTGATCGCTCTTGGAACGTCCGTATTGGTATTGTCAGGTGTCCATCTATCCATTACTACCGTACTTGCATTAAATAATCTTGTCATACCTTCAGTATGGAATCTAAGTAGATTGAAGATTTCATTTCCCTGAACTCCCTGTACAAACATGGAGAAGTCAAAGTTTTTATAACTGGCAGAAAGATTAAGACCATAAGTGAAATCAGGCATGTAATGGCCTAGGAAAGTCCTGTCATTGGCATTGATTTCTCCGTCGCCGTTGATGTCGGCAAAGCGAAGATCTCCCGCGGCAGTGTGTCTGGTGGGGTCATAAGATTCACCTGCATCGGGTAAATTTTGTCTTGGAGCTGAAATGGCCTCCTCATTACTTTGGAAGATACCATCCACTTGCCAGCCATAGAAGTAACCAATTGGTCTTCCTTCTTCTGTGAAAGTAAGGGGATCACCCTGGAAATCCGGTCCGAAAATGGTATTTCCAGAACCCAGTGAAACCAGTTCGTTCCTTACAAATCCTATATTACCGTCGATGGCAAACTGGAAATCTCCTGTATATTTTCTGTAACCAACCGCAAGCTCAATACCCCTGTTAGACACTGTTCCCACATTGGAAACCGGAGCACCGTCATAGCCCAAAGAAGGAGGAATTGGCACTCCCAAGATCATTCCTTCAGTAGTGTTGTCAAACCACTCAAAAGATAAGTTGAATCTGTCGTTGAATAAACCCAAATCAAAGCCGATGTTCTGCATGATGGTAGTTTCCCATCTTAGATTTGGGTTGGCCAAGGCAGAAATTGTACTTCCTGGCTCTGTAGATCCTCCAAATGGATAGAAGAAATTACTGTTGATGGTAGCTTGATAAACATAGTTACCGATCTGGTCATTTCCCGTTTCACCATAACTGGCCCTAAGTTTAAGGTCACTTACAGCCGTGATGGGCTGCATGAAAGATTCTTCGCTAATTCTCCATCCTGCAGATACAGAAGGGAAGGTACCCCACTTGGAATTAGGTCCAAACCTTGATCCACCGTCTCTTCTTACAGAAGCACTAAACAGGTACTTCTGATCATAGTCATAATTGAACCTTGCCAGGTATGAAATTAAGGCATAGTCTATTCTGTTACTAGTGGAGGTCATGTTCTGTACACCTTGAAGTTCACGGATTTCATTGGTTAGGAAGTTTTGTCCTGTACCGCCCAAAGAAGTGCTCTGGAAAGTCTGCTGCTCAATTACCCCCAATATATCGAAGGTGTGTTTGTCTATCGATTTCCTGTAAGACAATTGGTTGGAGATCAAAGGAGAAAAGAAGGTAAACCTGTTTTGCCCGATAACTGCAAAAGGCTGCTCATGAAAATCACCTGAACGGAACCTTGGTGTAAACTCATTGGTAGTACCCATCGCAAGGTCTGTTCCTATCAAAAATTTGTATTTCAGTCCTTCTAGAATTTCAACATCCAGGTAGGCAGTTCCAAGGATCTTGTATTCCTGTGTCCTGTTTGTTCTCAATTCAGCATTCAAGACCGGGTTTTCAGGATCAGAGCCGTCAATCCGGTCTGGAGAACGAAATCCACCAAGCCTACTCTCATCCCTCACAGGAATGTATGGTACAGATTTGACCATATGCTCCAATTGCGTTCTGCCACCGATAAAAGGTTCATTATTCCTGTTGGAATAGGCGATTGTTAAGGTCTGCCCTATCTTTACTCTCTCGCTGATTTTAAACTCTGTATTACTTCTAAAAGAGAATCTTTCAAAGTCTGTCCCTCTCATTGTTCCTTCTTGCCCAAAGTAACCGGCTGAAACGTTATAGAGTACAGTCTCGCTACCTCCTGAAATACTTACATTGTGGTCTTGGATGGTTGCTGGCCTAAACATTTCTCCCTGCCAATCTGTGTTGACATTTGCCAAATCACCCAGATTATCAAATCGTTGAGGTGGAGGGTCGCCTGCATTTCCCAACAAATCCCTACCAAAATCCAAATATTGATTGGTATTAAGTAGGTCGAGTTGTCTCCAAGCGCTTTGAGTACCGACATAGGAGTCGACAGACACCTGCGGTTTACCTTGTTGCCCTTTTTTGGTTGTGACCAAGATTACACCATTAGCTGCCCTTGAACCATAAATAGCGGCTGCAGAAGCATCTTTCAAAACCTCAATAGATTCAATGTCTGCTGTATTGATCTGATTCAATCCACCAGCAGGGACACCATCAATGACGTACAGAGGGTCGTTGTTACCCACTGTACCTATACCTCTGATTCTCACTACTGGATCGGTACCTGGTGCACCGGAGTTGGTGACATTTACCCCAGCCGCCCGACCTTGAATGGCTGATGCTAGGTTTGGAACCGGCAATTCTCTGATTTCATCAGAGGAAATAGAAGAAATAGCACTTGTAACTGTTGCCCTTTGCTGTGTACCATAACCTACAATTACTACTTCTGATAATGAGTCTTGATCAGGCTCTAGAGTGATATTGAAAGTATTTGTATTTCCAACCCGCCTTTCCACCTGGGTGTACCCGATAAATGAAAATATCAAAACCGCATCCGGGGAGGGAACTCTTAAAGTAAAGTTACCATCAAGATCGGTTGCAGTACCGGTTGTGGAACCTTTTACCAGGATATTCACTCCCGGAAGGGATTCGCCTGTATCAGAGGCCAGGACAGTTCCCGACACTTCAAGGGATTGGTTCTCAGCTTGAGCCCACAACTCCTTTGGTAGGAGTGTCAACCATAAAGCAAGGAGGCAAAGTAAAAATTTTCCCTGACTCCATTTGCTTGTTTGTTTTGAGTAAATAGTTTTTAACATAGGGTTTATTTGTTTGAGATTTAATTTGGTTTCCTTTGGATAGTTCATACCATAGAGCCTGAAGTTGATTAGGGAACTTCAATTCCAATAGGTGATTTCCCACCTACAGGCTTTCTTTCCGCAAAAGTTGAAAGCCCTGTATGGATTTGAAAGAGATAAATAGATTTGGGATGATATACTTTCCTTCCCGCATTTTCTACTGGTTTCCCACATGCCGTTGATAAAGTATCACAGCCAAAAGCAGCATTCCTAAAAAAAATGAAAGTTGCTCTTGAAAGCTTTGTTTTGGGATTCAGGTTATTGGTATACTTGTAATAGTTGGTATTCATTTGGGTCTTTTTGGATTTCTGAACAATTCTTTCAAATCGGGATTTTCTTCTACTCATAATTTTTTAATGAGACGGTTTAAGGCGAGAGAATCTGATTTTTGAATTGATTTACATTATTAAACTTAAGTATAAAATGTTATTTTTACACTTGTTAATCTGATCAAGTAGGGCTTTTTAGCCTAAATATTTCGCTTAGTGAACTTGAAAAATAAACTGCTTGACTGGCTACAGTGACATTAATCTGTTTGCAGAAATGTTTTAGCAAGGAGAATTGAATTTGGAAAGTTATTAATTTACTTTTTCCCGTTGCGTTTAAGCATAAATAATTGAAATATAGATGGTTACATATTTTTCTAAGAAACTGAAAAGTAGCTTGGACTCATTAAATTCATTTGATTTAATGCATGTGTAACCCTCATTAAATACACTAATTAAAAACATTGCATGAAAATATTACATTTAATATTGTATAGTTTTTAAAACATTTTAATTGAAAACTGAACCTGTGTTAAGACTTCTGATGAGAATATTCTTTCTGATTATTTTGAGCTTTTTGAGTTCATCGGGGAAGGTATTTGCCCAGAATAGTAATAATTCAAAACCCACAACCATCAGACTAACGGATGACAGTTTGCATTTTCATATTACTGAATTGGTAGACTTTTATTTAGATAAGAGTAAAGAACTCAGGTTTGAGGATATTATTTCACCTGTCTATCAAAGTAAATTCAGGAAGTCTTCCAATTCCTATATTGAAAGTGAAGATGCAGAAGGAGCTTTGTGGGTTAGGATAAGTGTGAAAAATGAACGTTCAAGACAAAATGAGGCTTGGTTTTTTGAATCATGGGGGTTTGATATCGGTAAAATAGCCTTTTATATGCCCGATAAAGGGAATTCGTATTTTAAAAATGAATCAGGCTATGCTTTACCCTTTGCCGAAAGAGAAATAAAACATAAGAATTTCAATCAGGTGCTCAATATTCGGTCGGGTGAAACCAAAACTTTCTACCTCAGAATAGAAAGAAGTTATCTGATGGGCTTCAGTTTCCATTTGAGGTCGCACGGTAGCTTTATCGGACATGCCAGTAATGAGTATTTTCTTTTGGGTATTTACTATGGTGTATTGACCATTGTATTGTTCTTTTCCCTTTACCTTCTCATCAAACAGCGGGATCCGCTTTATGCCTACTTTTCTTTTTTCCTTTTTTCATGTATATGGTATTCACTAGGGAGAGATGGATTGGGGTTTCAGTACCTTTGGCCGGGGTATCCCCAGATCAATTTGCTGACCAAAAGGCTTTTTACACAATTACTCTTGGTGGTTTCGGCTTTACTTTTCTCCAATCATTTCGTTCAAAAGCTTCAAAAATCTCGGGTTGCGAAAAAGGTTACTTGGACAGCGATTGCAATGATTGTGTTCTTGACTTTAAACCAGGAATATGGTGCAAAATTGCCAGACGCTTACATGCTCGTGCTCTTTACAGGTATCCTTTCAGCACCAATCCTGATGATGCTGAGGGTTCTGAAAAAAATCAATCAAATGTCATGGGCGCATTCTTTTGCCATGGTATGTATGCTGATTGGCTTGTTGCAGTCCTATGCTAGTGAAGCCAATGTTGAGCTGTTTAACAATCCCATTATCAATTGGTACTTTGCCAATCCGGTGATTTTTGCGGAGGTTGTTTTCTTTTCAATTTCGATTTTTAGCCAAATCGGTTACCTGCAGAAGAAAAGTATCATAGCTGACAGGGAGTTAAACATGGTATTGATCGAAAAAAACAAGCTTCAGGACGAGCTTAACAACAAATTGAAGAAGCGTGTGAAAAAAAGAACTGAGAAGATAAGGGCCATGGCTAATGAACTTTCTTTAAAGAACCGCCAGCTTTTACTTGCAAATAATAAGTTAAGAAAGCTCAATGAAGAGGTGACTTCAGAGAATGTGAATTTAAGTTTAACTAATCAGGAACTGAAGGAAGGGATTGAAAAAACCACTCAGGCTATGGTGCTTATGAAGGGCTTTGATTTCCAGGAATTCAAAAAAATATTTCCGGATAGAGACGCCTGTTGTAAGTTTCTCTCCGAGCTGAAATGGGCTGATGGTTACCATTGCAGGAAATGCGGTTATAACAAAGCAACCATCTCCAAAAGCTTTGGCAGAAGGTGCAGGAGCTGTAATTACAATGAGTCTGCTACCAGCAATACTCTTTTTCACAAAATCAAATTTCCGATCGAAAAGGCCTTTTACATGCTCTACCTTTCCAATAGGAAAGATGTTAATATGACTTTAAATGAGCTGTCGGAAACTATTGATTTACGAAGAGAAACCTGTTGGGCCTTCAAGAATAAAATCGAGGCATCCAAAGAGAAAATCAGTTTTGATGGAGAATTAAATGGCTGGGAAAAGCTTGCTCTTGTGGACATGGAAAGTAAATAAAAGCTTAATGTCTAAATTGTTTTTTTCTAACTTCTAGGTATTTTTGTCACAAATATTTAAGGATTTAATTTTTTAAATGTAATTAATACACTTATTTTAGGGTTTTGATGAAAGAACACACCAATCAAATACTCAAATAATTCCAATACAATGGAAAAACAATCA
>NZ_REBN01000217.1 GCF_007692705.1 Mongoliibacter sp. | reverse complement strand
CTTATCAAAAAGACCAGGCGCATGCCAAGTGGTTTTATTACCGTTTTCTGCTGGAGCATAGCCTTTCCCTTTTACTGTGACACAGTGGAGGATTTTTGGACCGGGAATGTCTCTCAGATCGGCAAGTACCTCTACGAGATGGTTGACATCGTGACCATCAACGGGTCCAAAATACCTGAGATTGAGGGATTCAAAAAGATTGCTTTGCTTCAACACAGCAGATTTGATGGCACCTTCTACTTTAGAGATAATTTCTTGAGCGGAAGAACCAAATTTGCTGAATTTGCCAAGCAAGTTCCAGACTTCGTCTTTTGCTTTGTTATATGTATGGGAAGTAGTAATGTCAGTAAGATAATCCTTTAGAGCGCCAACATTGGGATCAATGGACATGCAATTGTCATTGAGGATAATAATCATGTTGGTGTCTGAAACACCTGCATGGTTCATGGCTTCAAAAGCCATACCCCCAGTCATCGATCCATCGCCGATAACTGCTACATGTTGTTTGTTTTTATCGCCTTTGTATTTGGAAGCCATAGCCATACCTAGGGCTGCAGAAATGGATGTACTGGAGTGGCCTACACCAAAAGTATCATATTCGCTTTCTTTTCTTTTCGGAAATCCAGAAAGGCCACCATAAAGTCTGTTCGTGTAGAATTTATCTTTTCTGCCAGTCAGGATTTTATGTCCATATGCTTGATGACCAACATCCCATACCAACTGGTCCTCGGGAGTATTGAGTACGTAGTGCAGAGCTACGGTGAGCTCTACCACTCCCAAGGAGGCGCCAAAATGTCCACCATAGACGGATACATTATCCACGATAAATTGGCGCAATTCGTCGCAAATCTGTACTAACTGGTCTTTGGAGAATCTTTTAAGATCATCAGGAGTGTTGATCTGGGATAGAAGTTTTCCGGGTTGAATTATCATCAGCGAAACATTACATTTTTAAAATTTATTAACATCATGAGATGTCAATTGTTTGAAAAAGATATTGATAAGGGTCAGTGCATACTTACCGGCTCTTTTTGTCTTCCAAGTGTTAAATTAGCATTATTTGGATATCTTTGAACCAAATACCGTGCAAAATTAAGAGAAAATAAATAGTAACCAGTGAGTTTCGAAATCAAATTGCCTCTTTTTGAAGGTCCCTTTGACCTGATGCTCTTTTTCATAGAAAGAGATGAGCTGGATATTTATGACATTCCCATAGCCAAAATCACCAAAGACTTTCTGGATTATATCCATCAATTGGAGAAAATGGAGATTGAAGTAGCAAGTGAATTTATTCTTTTTGCAGCTACTCTTATGAAAATTAAATCCAAAATGTTGATACCTAGACCTGAATTGGGTGAAGATGGTCAGGAAATTGACCCGAGAGAGGAATTGATCAGGCATTTGCTAGAGTATAAAAAATATAAATCCGTAATCAGTGACTTGGCTGCTTTGGAAGAAAGCAGGATGGCGAAAGTGAAAAGGGGTAATATTGCTGCTGAGCTGAAATCCATTCATAAGGCTGATGATGTGGATGCAGAAATGCAGGACATAGACCTTTATAAATTACTTAAGGTTTATCAGAGAGTTATGTCCAAGTATGCTGCCAGAACAGACGAAACCACGCACACTGTGATTCAATACCCTTACACTATCGAACAGCAAAAAGACTTTATATTGGAACGAATTGCATTCAGAAATAAAATTCCTTTTTCTGAATTTATTGAATACAAACGGGATAAGATTTTTGTGATCTATACTTTTTTGGCAATTTTGGAACTTCTACAACTGTCTAAGGTTACCATTACCATCGGTGAGGGATTTAATAACTTTTGGGTAGAAAAGACTGAACAGGTGGCCACAGAGTAGTGTATGAAGTTAGACAACAAGAAGATTTTCGAAACGCTTAACCCCAACAAGGTTTGGGTACCAGTCCTTATAGGAATAGGTATTGTTTTCCTGATGTTCTACCTGGATCCAAATGTCAATGCGAGAACACTCAGGGGAGTTTTTGATGCGTCAGCATGGGGGATTGCGTTGGCTGTTTTGGTTATTCTTTTTAGAGATGCAGGTTATGTGTACAGGATCAGGGAAATTACAGGTAAGAGACTGACTTGGATCCGTGCTATTTATGTAATTATCCTTTGGGAATTTGCATCGGCGGTAACACCCTCAATAGTAGGAGGCACTGCGGTTGCAATTTTTATTCTTCATAAAGAGGGAATCAAATTGGGAAAAGCCATTGCTTTTGTGATGGTAACGGCAATTTTGGACAATCTCTTTTTTGTCATAGGTGCTCCTATTATTTTGTTCTTTGCGCAAGGAAATATTTTTCCAGCGAGCAGGGTGATGGAAATGAAGCTTGGAAGAAGTCTGGAAGTACTATTTTGGACGAGCTATGCCCTCTATGCCCTCTATTCTTTGATTATGGCATTGGCACTTTTTTACAGACCTCGAGTTTTCAAGTGGGTATTATTGAAAATATACTCCATCAAATGGCTCAGAAAGTGGAAACATTCTGCCAACGAATATGGCAATCAGATCATTGAAGCGTCTAAAGAGTTGGTTGGGAAAAGCTGGAATTATTGGCTTCCGATAATTGGGGCCACCATATTTATCTGGAGTTCTCGATACTTAATGCTCAATGCGCTCATAGGAGCCTACGAGTCTCTTTCACTAAATGAGCACATTATCATTTTTGCCAGGCAGGTGATTATGTGGATCGTGATGATGATATCACCAACACCAGGAAGTAGCGGAACAGCAGAGTTTTTCTTTGCCCAGTTCTTCTCTGAATTTCTTGTCGGCTACACCTTTGTCACCAGTATCCTGTGGAGGCTTTTATCTTATTATCCTTACCTTTTACTGGGAGCGATATTTCTTCCGAGATGGATTAAACAGGTTTTTTTCAAAAAGAAAGAAAGCAATAAGTAATTCCTTAATTTAAAGCCATGATGCAAGCGCTTACAGCAGGGCAAGTAGCTGAAATTACAAAAGGGAGTCTTTTGTCAGGGAGTGTGGAAGGAGCCATACATGCTATAGTCATAGACTCCAGGAATATCCTCAATCCTTCAGGGTCTTTATTTGTAGCCTTGAGAGGAGCTAAATTTGATGGTCATGATTTTATTAAAGAAGTCTTTGAATTGGGGGGAAGGCACTTTTTAGTCGCTCAAGATTTTGATGCCAAATTATTTCCAGAGGCGACTTTTATTGGTGTTCGGGATGCTCACATCGCAATACAGGCTTTGGCAGCTTACCAAAGAAAACTTTTTTTAGGCCCATTGGTGTCCATCACTGGGAGTAATGGTAAAACCATAGTGAAGGAATGGTTGGGGCAGGTATTGGGTACCCACTTTACTGTGGCCAAAAGCCCTAAGAGTTATAATTCCCAGGTGGGTGTTCCTTTATCTATTTTTGGAATTGAATCGCAGCACCAAGTAGCCATTATGGAAGCGGGTATTTCCAAACCCGGTGAAATGGCCAAACTTGAAAAAATACTCAAACCAAATATGGGTATTTTTACCAACATAGGTACGGCACATGAGGAAGGCTTTGCCTCTGAGACGCAAAAGCTTCAGGAGAAAATCCGTCTTTTTGAAAACTGTAGCTTTATCATCTACAGGAAAGAACAAAAAATGCCAGCGGAGCTTTTAGAAGCGGTATTCAATCCGGAAAAACTCATTTCATGGTCTGAAAACCAGGGGGCTGATTTTACCTATACTGTAAAAAAGGAGGAGGGTAAATCCAAGATTCTGATGATGCGCACGGACTTAAGTGTATTCACTTTTTGGGTGCCGTTTGTGGATGAGGCATCCCTGGAAAATATCAGGCATGTCATTACCGCGGCAATCAGTCTAGGTATGGATAATACTGCCGTACAAAAAGGGCTGGATCACCTCAAGGCTGTAGATATGAGACTGACTCTCAAGCCAGGAATCAATCAATGCCTACTTATAGATGACACTTACAACAATGATTTGGCAGGTCTGAAGTTGGCTTTGGATTTTATGGCAGCGCAGCGACCAAAAAACCGTAAAATATTAATTCTTTCAGATCTTTTACAAGTTGGGGAAAAGGAAAGGGTATATGAAGAGATCGGGCAGTTGTGTAATTATTACCAAATTGATTATTTGATAGGCGTAGGAGCAGAAATTTCACTTGTACAAAATTCTTTTGTGGGAAATTCTTTATTTTATCCTAACACAAAATTGCTTCTAAGTCAATTGCAAACTGATTTTTTCAATAACGACTTGGTTCTGATCACAGGAGCGAGGAGTTTTGGGTTTGAAGAAATTGTCAACCGTCTGCAGCAAAGGGTTCATGGGACTACTTTGGAGATCAACCTCAATGCTTTGACTCATAATTACAATTTTTATAAAAGTAAGCTTCACCCCAAGACAAAAGTTATGGTCATGGTAAAAGCTTTTGCTTATGGTGGAGGTGCGGCTGAGATTGCCAATCATCTGCAACAGCTGAAGGCGGATTATCTGGCCGTTGCCTATACGGATGAAGGAATTGCATTGAGGGAAGAGGGAATCCAAATGCCGATTATGGTACTCAATCCAGTTCAGGAAAGTTTCATGCACTTGGTCAAGCAGGAACTCGAACCGGTTGTTTACAGCCTGTCTTTTTTCAGGCAGTTGGGGATTTATTGCAAGACGAACCAAAAGCATCTTAAAGTTCACTTAGACTTAGATACTGGTATGCACAGGCTTGGTTTTGAACAAGAAGCACTTGAGGAACTGAAAAGACTGATCCTGGAATTTCCCCAACTGGAAATTGCAAGTATTTATACACACTTGGTTGGGGCAGATGAGTCTGAACATGAGGAATTTACTTTGGAACAACTCAAACAATTTTCCGAAATGGTAAATGAAATCAGTCAAACATTGAACTACAAGCCTTTGATTCATGCCCTAAATTCAGCAGGTATTTCCCGTTACCCAGACCATCAAATGGATATGGTAAGATTGGGAATTGGTCTTTACGGAGTAGAAGTGTCAGGGATTTTTGATGGAAAACTGAAGCCTGTAAGTACTTTGAAAACTACTATTTCTCAAATCAAATTTTTGAAAAAAGGCCAAACCATTGGATATGGTAGAAAGGGAATTATGGACAAAGATGGAAAAATAGCCACCATCGCCTTAGGGTATGCAGATGGTTTTGACAGACGCTTCAGCAATGGAGGCGGGTATGTTCTGATCAATGGAAAGAAAGCCAAAGTCATAGGGAATGTCTGCATGGATATGACAATGGTGGATATTTCGGATATTGAAGCCAAAGAAGGAGATGAAGTAGTCATATATGGTCCTGGCATATCCCTTATAGACCTGGCCAAAAGAATAGGAACCATACCCTATGAGTTGTTGACCAATATTTCTTCGAGGGTAAAACGGGTTTACTATTTGGATTAAGCCAAAATCAATCTTGGGGAAAGGCTATTCCATGAACATCCTTATCTTTGTCAATTCATTTTATTTGTACTGCAGTTATGTTACTTGTCAATACCATTCGTGATCATTTTGAGACAGTCCTTGAAGGATTGCAAAAACGGAATTTCCCTCATGCAGAGGCTACTTTGCATCAGGTATTAGAGCTGGATAAAAGCCGTAAAGAAACCCAAACACAGAGGGACAACCTTCAAGCTGAAGCCAATGCTATTTCCAAAGAAATAGGAATGCTGATGCGGGAGGGAAAAAAGGAAGAAGCAGAGAAAATTAAATCCAGAACTTCTGAAATCAAGGAGCAAGTAAAAAGTCTTGAAGAAACCTATAATAATTATGAAGAAGATCTCAAGCAGCTTCTTTATTCCATACCCAATGTGCCCCACAGCTCTGTTCCATCCGGAAAATCAGCAGAGGATAATGAAATTGTGTTGGAATATGGGGAAATCCCTAAACTACCGGAAGGTAGTCTTCCGCATTGGGATTTGATCAAACAATACGATATTATAGATTTTGATCTTGGGGTGAAAATCGCTGGAGCAGGATTTCCAGTTTACAAAGGAAGGGGAGCAAGACTTCAGAGAGCGCTTATCAATTTCTTTTTGGACGAAGCCCTTAAGGCGGGGTATTACGAGGTGCAGCCTCCTATTCTGGTCAATGAAGAATCTGGATATGGAACGGGTCAGCTGCCGGATAAAGAAGGGCAAATGTATGAAGCTGCCGCTGATAGTCTTTACCTGATTCCTACCGCTGAGGTTCCTATAACGAATATGTATAGGGATGTCATTTTGAATGAGGTTGATTTTCCGATCAAAAATGTAGGTCATACCCCATGTTTTAGAAGAGAAGCCGGTTCCTGGGGAGCTCATGTACGGGGCTTAAATAGACTTCATCAATTTGATAAGGTGGAAATTGTGCATGTTTCCCATCCAGACCAGTCTTATGAGGCATTGGAAGAAATGAGCATCTATGTACAGGGCTTATTAAAGAAGTTAGAACTTCCTTACAGGGTGTTAAGGCTGTGCGGTGGAGATATGGGCTTTACTTCAGCACTTACTTATGATATGGAGGTGTATTCCGCCGCTCAGGAAAGGTGGCTGGAAGTAAGTTCTGTAAGTAATTTTGAAGCTTACCAGGCCAATAGGCTAAAATTGAGGTATAGAGGAGAAGACAAGAAGATACAGTTAGCACATACATTAAATGGCTCTGCCTTAGCATTGCCAAGGATAGTAGCTGCCATTTTGGAAAATAATCAGACCGAAGAAGGTATCAGGATGCCAAAGGTGTTGATTCCTTACCTTGGATTTGACCTACTGTAATATTAATTTTAAAGGCCTTTTTACAGGCCTTTTTTTATACACTAAAATCAACAGAAATGACCCCGAATAAAACTTTAGCAACCGTGCTTGGTTTGCTCCTTTTAGGAGCTTGCGCACAAGAACAAAAATTTGAAAAAATCGAAGTGAATTACCCTGAAACAAGAAAAAGTGAGCATATGGATACCTATTGGGGAGAACAGGTAGCTGATCCCTACAGGTGGATGGAAGATGATTATGCAGAAGAAACCAAGGCTTGGGTAAAGGCCCAGAATGAGGTTACTTTTGGTTATTTAGAGCAAATACCCTTTAGAGAAGATATCAGGAAGCGCTTGGAGGAAGTCTGGAATTATGAAAAAGTTTCTGCTCCAAGGACTCAAGGGGATTATCAATACTATTACAGAAATGATGGGCTCCAAAATCAAGCTGTCATGTACAGAAAATCAGTGGATGGGGGAGATGAGGAAGTGTTCCTTGATCCGAATAAACTCTCAGAAGACGGGACCACTTCACTAGCAGGAACCGCCTTTACCGAAGACGGTAAACTTTTCGCTTATGCAGTTTCTGTGGCTGGATCAGATTGGAGAGATATTTATGTAATGGACACTGAAAGCAAGGATCTCTTGGAGGATAAAATCGAAGATGCAAAGTTTACGGGAATTGCCTGGAAAGGCAAGGAAGGATTTTTTTACAGTACCTATGACAAGCCTGATGGATCTAAGCTTTCGGCCTTGACCAATAACCATAAACTTTATTACCATAAGTTAGGAACCTCGCAGGCTGAAGATAAATTGATTTTTGGAGATGATGCCAATCCGAGGAGATACGTTGGCGCTTCTGTGACAGAAGATGGGAAGATTTTGTCCATTTCCGCAGCAAATTCCACTACTGGTAATGAATTATATATTCAGGAATTGGATAAGACCAATGCACCGATCATCAAAGTAGTGGACAATATGGAAAGCAATAATTACCTCATCGAACATAAGGAGGGTAAACTTTTCATATTCACCAATAAAGATGCGCCTAACAATAGGCTGGTAACAGCTCCGGTGAATCAAGCAATGCCTGAAAATTGGACAGATATAATTCCTGAAGAGGAGAGTGTAGTGAGTGTTTCTAAGGGTGGAGGTAAGTTTTTTGCTTCCTATCTCAAGGATGCCATTACTGAAGTAAGGCAACTGGACTATGAAGGCAGTGTGGAAAGAATAATTGATTTACCTGGAGTAGGTTCCGCAGGAGGATTTGGAGCCAAAAGCGACGAAACTGAATTGTACTACAGCTTCACCTCTTACATTACTCCCGGTACGATTTATAAGTATAATATTCAATCAGGTGAAAGCACTGTTTACAATAAGCCTGATATTCAGTTTGACCCTGAGAAATTTGAAAGCCATCAGATCTTTTATACATCTAAAGATGGTACAGAAGTTCCCATGATCATTACCCACAAGAAAGGGCTCAAGATGGATGGGAAAAATCCTACTATACTTTATGGGTACGGTGGTTTCAGCGTAAGTTTGACACCTTCATTCAGCATTGCGAATACTGTTTGGCTGGAAAATGGAGGGATTTATGCTGTTCCAAACCTAAGAGGTGGAGGAGAATATGGTGAAAACTGGCATTTGGCGGGGACCAAGATGAGTAAGCAAAACGTATTTGATGATTTTATAGCGGCAGGTGAATACCTTATCAATGAAGGTTATACCTCATCAGATTACTTGGCCTTGAGAGGTGGAAGTAATGGTGGTCTTTTGGTAGGGGCAGTTATGACCCAAAGACCGGATCTTGCCAAAGTTGCTTTCCCGGCAGTGGGAGTACTGGACATGTTGCGGTATCATCAATTTACAGCAGGAGCAGGATGGGCGTATGATTATGGGACGGCTGATGATAGCGAAGAAATGTACAGGTACCTGAAAGCGTATTCGCCCCTTCATAGATTGAGTCCGACCAATTACCCCGCTACTTTGGTAACGACAGCGGATCATGATGACAGGGTTGTTCCGGCGCATTCATTTAAGTTTGCACAAACCCTCCAAGATTCCCAACAAGGCGATGCTCCCGTATTGATCCGAATAGAGACCAACGCAGGACATGGAGCGGGTAAACCGACTTCCATGCAAATTCAGGAAATTGCTGATATTTATGCTTTTGGACTGTATAATATGGGGGTTGGGTTTAAATGATAGTGATGGATACTAATTGATATTAGGGGATATTTGGATATTGGCTGCTCCTGTGACAGAAATATGGTAGAAATACTGTGGAAACTGGAGCTTTAGCGGAAGTCCCGAGAGCGAAGCGATTCGGGATAAGGGTTGGGGATATTAATGGATACTGATTGATATTGGTAGATATTGAGATATTCCGTTGGGTGAAATAATGTAGATATATTATTGAAATACGGTAGAAATACTGTGGAAACTGAAGCTTTAGAGGAAGTCCCGAAAACGAAGCGATTCGGGATAAGGTAGAAACTGGAGCTTTGGCGAATGTTAAAAAAATTGAGACTATGAAAAAAATCGGATGGTTGTTTTTAGTGCTTTTCGTAACGGTTTCCTCTGTTTTTGGGCAATCTGATGAAAAGGAGCAGGAAGCGATTGAAGCGACAATTAAACTGTATTTTGATGGGATGATGGAAAGGGATAGGGGAAAATTGGATCAGGCTTTTGATCCCTCCGCCAGATTAATAGGCTATAGAGGGGAGAAATTCACTGTGACTCCTTATGAAGAATGGGCATCAGGAACTGCAGCGGGCACAACCAAAAGAGACCCTGAGGATTTCGACAACAAGTTATTGGATATTGAAATCAAAGGCTACACAGCAGTAGCGAAAACAGAGCTATTCTGGCCTGAGTTTTATTATTATGATTATTTGACTTTGGTGAAACGGGATGGGTATTGGAAAATCGTCCATAAAACCTGGTACGAAGAGAAAAGATAAAGTAGAAGGCCCAGAATTTCTGGGCCTTTCTGATTATGGGTGATTTCGCATGCTGGGTGATTAGTTTAATTTGCCCTCTGTATCGGTAAAGTTACCTGAAATGGTAATATTGCTTCCTTTTCGTACTTCTCCGAAGATGGTGATTGTATTGCCTTCTCCTACAAATTCCAGCGTGGCACCTGAATTGAGGTTAATATCTCCATAAATCACTGCCGATCCACTGATTCTCATTACCGCATTGCTATTGATACTAAGTGTATTGTTTCTTTGGTATTGTCCGAAGGCAAACGAACCATTCATTTCGAAAAGACCATTTGAGTTTACATTTAAACTATTTTCCACAGACATGGAACCGCAAAAAATCAGGTGTCCACCAATATTGACATTTTTGAAGGAGTTTGATCCTCTATACGCTTCGGCCTGATTGCTGTTGATATTTAGGTTTTGGTTTCCCATATACCTTCCTGAAAAACTACAGTCTATTGCAGTGTTGCCTGCATCATCTTCAACTTCTTCTTTTGAAATTTTTAGGATTTGAAGCCCACCTGCACCTGTAGCAACAAATAAGTGCTGACCTTTGATTTTTACAAAATTGGAGGAACCTGATAGGGAAAGTATGCCCAGTTTTTCAATGTTGGAGAGGTTAGTCAGGTCTGCTATGCTGACGCCCGCACCACCATTTGCCATCAACAAAAGGTTTTCATCATAAGAAACAGCATTAGTGACTAGGTCTTCAGAAAGCACACCTTCTGGATTGATGGGGATAGCAATTTTTTCTATAAGGTTTCCTGATGGTAGGCTATAAATTCCTGCACCTCTTAAGCCTTCAGAAACGAAAAGCATTTCAGGGCCCATATCCAGAGTCCTTTTGGATTGAGGGATATCTTCAGGGATAGAGATTTTTCCAATATTTGAAAGTGTTTGTGGATTCAAAAGGTGTATCCCTTCAGTGCCACTGAGTGCTGCCAAAATGTTGTTGCCATATTTTACAGCCCTGAGGTCCGAAATGGCTAATTCACTTTCCATTTCATTACTACCATTGAAGAGGCCTATAGAACCATTTGAGCCTGATGCTACGGCAGTGTGAGAGGGGGTTCTTGTAACATCTGTGGCTGCAAAACCATCAATATCTGATCTGGTAAAATCAGAAGTGAAATTTCCGTTTGATACATCTACCGTCATATATTGAGCGGCTGTATTTCCTTCAAAATCCCTGTCAATGTCAAATGCAGCTGCGATAAAAAGCTTACCATTTTGATAAGTCAATGAGTTGATATCTGCAGTTTTGAACATTGCTTGTGCAGTAATCTCAGGCTTTAGGGGATTGGAAATATTATAGATTTCTATGGCACCATAAAAACCAGGACCTTCTTTGTTGTAGCTGACAAAGGCATAATCTCCATCAATATCTACATGAGTAGCTTTTAAGATTTTACCATCATACCTTGGTGGCTCTACTTGTGAGACCAACATCAAGGGGAGTCTACCTGCAGGTGTATCTTCCAAAGTCCTTCCCATTGCAAGTTCCGGATTGAAAATACTGATAACACCTGCTCCTTCAAGGCTGACTCTGGTATTCAAAGCTTGGGTATCAGTACTGATTACTATATTCTGGTCAGGATTACTGGGGAATTCCCCCTCTCTTTGGCAGGCTGTTATTGCAAAAGCGATGGTAAAGCCTAGTAAAATTTTCTTCATGGCGTTTTTTTGTTTGTGAAATACATTTAGAGTGATTCAAAATAAATAATTAAATAGTAGATAGAAATAAAAATTAAATATTGATAAAATCAAAATAAAAGAATAAAAT
>NZ_REBN01000216.1 GCF_007692705.1 Mongoliibacter sp. | reverse complement strand
AGCCTGCATCAATTTGCCTTCATTTTCTTTTCCTTTGATGGCCTCTTCTGCTATTTCACTGAAGCGACCGCCAATAGGCATCAATAAATTTGGTTCAAGATATCTCGGGTCCAATTCCCCGACTGCTTCGTATGGGTTCTTCTCCTTTCTCTTTACCTCATAAAT
The DNA here is from genome assembly GCF_007692705.1 of Mongoliibacter sp. Classification (GTDB taxonomy): domain Bacteria; phylum Bacteroidota; class Bacteroidia; order Cytophagales; family Cyclobacteriaceae; genus Mongoliibacter. The sequence goes on along the minus strand of NZ_REBN01000216.1, from coordinate 11,357 downwards.
AAGCTCAATTTTCTTCCCTGAATCTTCCGGACCTAATTCAAAATAAACTATCTTATTTCTGAATTCCTTTTCTTCAAGTATTTTGTGGTTACCAGGGATATTCATAGAAACTAGTTTCACTTGCTGAAAATCATCTGATTTGGCCAATGGAATCCAGCCCTTGGTAATTTGGGTGATTTTTGGAACTACAGCGGCATACGTAAATTCAAAATCGTCAGTCCCCTCCACAACACCTAATAATTCTGTAGAAGCAGACTCAACGGGTACCTTTCTCCAAGTCTTATCAACCACCTGTTTCCAGGTATAAAAAGGCTTTCCGTTCAATTTATGTAAAGAAGTTTCTGTCACTCCCATGCTTCCGGGTTCGCCTTCCAAGAAAAAGTCAACATCATACACGTCTCCATTTTCATCGGCAAGGTCAACACATGCAAAGTGTCTTTTTGGTCCAAGGTTAGAAAGGTACTCCGTGTGAACCCTTACCAGTTTCAATCTAAGCTGATGTTTTTCATCATCGATCAAAAAATAACCCCCATTGGCTGCTGTTTCTTTATCTATGTATGCCTTTATACCTGCTTCAATTTCTTCAATAGAAACCTTTTCTAATTTAGCTTCCGTTTTAGTTTCAGTTTTCTCATTTTGTTGACCAGAATTACAAGACACGATCAAGAGAGAGAAAAAAAGCAAAAAGAGATTTGGGATTTTATAAGAGGGCATAAATATTTATTATGGGTAATTGATTTAACAATATTGCAACAAATAGTACTTTTTCCAAAGAGTATTGTTTATTGGTAAATATCATGAGAGGTAAAAATGGGTGTTATTCATAAATTATTTAAGTTTACCTTCCAACTTAAAATCAATATGAATGAAAAGGATTTTAAACGACTTACTAAGTATTTGTGCTATTTTAATTATTTTTTCGGGTTGTAATATCAAATCAACAGAAAGTAATTACTCGGATGAAAAAATCAAAAATGTAGATCAGGCGACTTTCCTAAAGCTGATATCTGAGGGAGATGGTATACTCGTGGATGTCAGAACTCAAGAGGAAATATCCAACGGTGTTATTGCTGAGCCCTTGAAAATCGACTTTTTAAGCAAGGATTTTTATGAAAAATTGAACGAACTCCCAAAAGATAAAGAAATTTACCTCTACTGTGCAGTGGGTGCAAGAAGTGCAAAAGCAGCTGAGTACCTGAAGGAAAAAGGTTATCCCAAAGTTTATAACCTTGAAGGTGGATACGTTGAATGGGTTAAAAACGGGTACACTGTAAAATAAAAAAAGAGGCTATTTCTAACGCCTCTTTTTTTAAATTGAAATTCAAATGAAAAATTTATTCTGAGAATGTACTTCTAAGACTATTTCACTATGAATTAATTACAGTTCTTTAATCTTGATATTCCTGAACCAAACTTCATCTCCATGATCCTGAAGGGCAATTTTCCCTTTACGATACTTGGCAAATCCTGGCATATCTTTAAATTTTGACTCAGCTACCATTTGCTCCCACTCGGGTGTCCAAAGGCTGGTAGAAACTACCATCACACCATTCATATGCAATTCAAGTTCTCCTTGGTTAACTATGATTTCGGCTAGGTTCCATTCGCCTACTGGCTTCACTGTTTGCTCACTTGATTCTATCAGGTCATAAAGATCTCCTGCTTTATGTGTCCTGATTTTAGCATCAGGATGACCATCATCATCAAGAATCTGCATTTCCATACCGGTCATCCATGGATATGAATAATCTTCTGATTCATGTACCAAGAAAATTATGCCGCTATTTCCATCCTTTCCGATTTTCCATTCTACTTGGAAGTGAAAATTCTCGAACTCGTCTACAGTCACAATATCTCCCGCATCACCGGTTTCCCAGTTTTCTTTGTTTGCAGCATCCAAGTACATCACTCCGTCTTGGATTTTCCAGGCTTTGCCTACTTCTCCTCCACCGTACTTTTTCCAACCATCAAATGAGGATCCATCAAACAATTCCCTCCATTCATTTTCTTCGACTTCTATTTCCAAAGATTCTGCTGTTTGCTCAGTAGAGCCACCACAAGCAAATGCCATGGTGGCTCCAAACATGAGCATGTATCCAATATGCCTCATAATTATTTTTTAAGAAGTAAAACGTATTTTACAATAGTTTCCACATCATCGTTTTCCAAGTGCGGATGCGCTGGCATGGGTACTTCACCCCATTCGCCAACATTCCCTTTGATCACTCTCGATGTCAACATTGCTACGTTCTCATCAGTATTTTCATATTTAGCAGCTACATCTGCATAAGATGGACCTACTATTTTCCTTTCCACCATATGACAAGCGGTACAACCAGCTTCTTTTGCTTTGGCAGAGCCTGCCACAAAAACAGGATCATCTTTATATTTGTCTTCCAAACTTTGAGAAGAGGCTGCTGGTGCAGGGGCCGAATCCGAAGAAGATGACTCTGAAGAAGAATCAGAAGATCCACCACCCCCGCAGGAGTAAGCTAGAGCTGCTAAAGAAAGCATCCCCATAGCCATTGATTTTGCTAGTTTCATGCGAATAATAATTTTTCGTTGATTAATTAAATACCTAATATTTTTTTATTGAAAGCTTCATCAGCACCTCGACCTGCAAAGTCATCAAATGCTTTTTCGGTAACCCGGATTAAATGATCAGAAATGAACTGTGCGCCTTCTATAGCACCTTGTTCAGGATGTTTGATTGCACATTCCCATTCCAGCACAGCCCAACCATCAAAGTCATACTGAGAAAGTTTGCTAAATATACCACTAAAATCTACTTGTCCATCACCTAAAGAGCGGAATCTTCCTGCCCTATCAACCCAGCCTTGAAAGCCTCCATACACACCCTGCTTGCCTGTAGGATTGAATTCTGCATCTTTTACGTGGAACATTTTGATCCTTTCGTGATAAAAATCAATGAATTGAAGATAATCCAAACATTGCAATACAAAATGACTTGGATCGTATAAAATGTTTGCACGCTTGTGGTTATTTACTTTTTCCAAAAACATCTCAAAAGTGATTCCATCATGTAAATCTTCGCCCGGATGTAACTCATAACATACATCTACCCCGTATCGGTCAAACTCATCCAAAATAGGCATCCATCTTTTTGCCAGCTCAGTAAACCCGGTTTCAACCAATCCAGCAGGTCTCTGGGGCCATGGGTAAACTGTATGCCACATCAAGGCTCCCGAAAATGTCGCATGCGCAGTGATGCCAAGATTCGCGGATGCCTTGGCTGCATATTTCAGCTGCTGAGTAGCCCATTCCGTCTTGCCTTTAATATCCCCTGCAAGATTTGCTGGAGCAAAGCCATCAAATAACTCATTATAGGCAGGATGAACTGCAACCAACTGTCCCTGAAGGTGAGTAGAGAGTTCTGTAATTTCAAGCCCAGCATCCTGAACTGTTCCTTTGATTTCATCTGCGTAAGTTTTACTTTCTGCAGCTTTTTGAAGGTCAATCATTCTAGGATCCCAGGAGGGAATCTGCACTCCTTTATAGCCTACATTGGCCATCCATTCACAGATTGATTTGAGAGAATTAAACGGTGCTACATCATCAGCAAATTGAGCTAAAAATATGGCAGGTCCTTTAATGGTTTTCATAGGTTTATTATTTAAGATTTTAAATTTTGGATTTAAGATATTTTGGTAGATGTGAATTGTTACTGTTCAACGATAAATGGAGTCCATTTTTGTTCTGAAGCAGAGCTGGCCAATACAAGTTCAATGAATGCCATCCCGCGGATACCATCTTCTGCCCCTGGGAAATCCCACCATTCGGCTTTCGGTTCCTGACCTTCTCTGAGTGCATAAATACATCTTGCAAAGTTTCTGTAAATATTAGCAAAAGCCTCTATATAACCCTCAGGATGCCCTGCTGGAGTTCTGGTATTTTCATTGGCTAAAGAACCTAAATAACCTGTTCCTGCTCTATATACCTCTGCAGCTTTGCCTGGCCACCTAACAATGAGTGTATTATTATCCTCCTGCTGCCATTCCAGACCGCCTTTATCTCCATAAACGCGTATTTTGAGGTTATTTTCGCAGCCTGTATCTACCTGGGATGCCGTAAGTATACCAGAAGCATTATTTTCAAAACGCATCAAGACAGCACCATCGTCGTCAATTGGTCTACCCTCTACTTTGATATCGAGATCAGCACATATTTTGGCTACTTTCATACCTGTAACATACTCTGCCAAGTTGAACGCATGCGTACCAATATCCCCAAAACAACCTGCTTTCCCATTTCTGGCAGGATCTGTTCTCCACTCAGCCTGTTTGTTGTTTTCATGCTCAAGAAGTTTGTATAACCAACCTTGAGGATATTCTACGTACACTTTTTTGATTGTGCCGATTTCGTTATTGGAAATCATCTGCTTCATCTGCTTGATCATAGGATAACCCGTGTAAGTATGGGTTAGACAAAAAAGCTTATCACTATTTTTGATGATTTTATACAATGACTTTGCTTCATCGTAAGTTAAAGTCATCGGTTTATCCAAAACAACATGAAAGCCGTTTTCCAAAGCTTTCTTGGTAGGATCAAAATGAACATTATTTGGCGTAACTATACTGATGATATCAACTCTTTCCTCTTCGGTAAGCTGAAGCTCCTTTTCTATCATTTCATCATAGGAGGAATATACCCGTTCAGGATCAAGCATGAGTTCTTCTCCCGCTTTTTTTGATTTTTCAGGATCACTGCTGAATGCACCCGCGGTGAGTTCGATGAGTCCGTCCATAAGTGCCGCACTTCTATGAATCGCTCCAATAAATGCCCCAGGCCCTCCTCCTACCATTCCCATTTTGAGTTTTTTTCGCATTGCCATATCTTTTTGGTTTAAGGGTTTCAGTTTAAAATTTATTCTGGGTTAATTTTCCTGTAAGATAATTTATGTATTTCAATCACTTAAAAACCATTTTAAATAATTGATCAATTGCAGTAAGATGTTATGAATGGTAAAGGATTGATACGCTTATTGACTTATTTGAACCTGAATAAGACACCTTTTAAAAATAAGGTAAAAAACCTTAATTTTATCAGAATTCACATATTTCTCCAATTCCCATGGAGTAAAAAATCATAATTCACAGCCAATGAATTTAGCTATCCGATCAAAACTTTCCTTTATGATGTTCCTTGAATTCTTCATTTGGGGTTCTTGGTTCGTGACAATGGGTACATTTTTAGGAATGAATTTGCAGGCTAGTGGAGCACAGACAGGGGCAGCATTCTCTACCCAATCTTTTGGAGCTATAATCGCCCCCTTTGTTATTGGGCTAATTGCAGATAGGTATTTTAATGCAGAAAAGATTTTAGGTTTCCTACACTTAGGGGGCGCTGTGTTGATGTTTATGATGTATCAAGCAGAGACATTTGTACTTTTTTATCCCGCTGTTTTTATTTATATGATTTTATACATGCCAACATTGGCATTGGTAAATTCTGTCTCTTTCCGCCAAATGAATGACCCTGAAAAAGAATTTGCCTCTGTAAGGGTCTGGGGCACTATTGGCTGGATTTCGGCAGGACTGGTCATCAGCTATATTTTTCACTGGGATTCTACTGAAGGAATGTCCCAAGGATTGTTGAAAAACACCTTTCTTATGGCTTCAATCGCCTCTCTCATATTGGGATTTTTCAGCTTTACGCTTCCCAAAACTCCCCCTAGAGCAGACAGGGGTAAACAAGTTTCAATATCCGATATCATGGGGCTTGAAGCTCTCCGACTTTTGAAGGACCGAAACTACTTGGTTTTCTTTATTGCATCCATTTTGATTTGTATTCCTTTAGCTTTTTATTACCAAAACGCCAACCCTTTTTTGGCAGAAATTGGGGTATCCGATCCCACAGGAAAAATGACGATTGGGCAGGTCTCTGAGGCTTTATTTTTGCTTTTACTTCCAGTCTTTTTCAAAAGATTTGGATTTAAAGCAACCTTATTGGTCGGAATGATTGCATGGGCTGTTCGATACGCTTTATTTGCTTTCGGCGATGCAGGCTCTGGCTTGTGGATGCTGATTTTAGGAATAGGGCTACATGGTATTTGTTATGATTTTTTCTTTGTTTCTGGACAGATTTATACCGACTCCAAGGCTGATGCAAAAATTCAGTCAGCTGCGCAAGGAATGATAACCTTGGCCACCTATGGTATTGGAATGTTGATTGGATTTGCCATTGCTGGACAAGTCACTGATCTCTATTTATATGCAGATGGATCACATGATTGGAATTCTATATGGCTGATTCCCGCGGGGATTGCTATATTAGTGGTTCTATTTTTCTTGATCCTTTTCAAAAATGAAGTGTTAAGTAAGAAAACAGAATCTCAACCTATTAACAAATGACCAAAATAACCAGAAGAAACAGCTTAAAAAAAATAAGCTTAGGAGCTGTAACCATAAGTGGTTTTTCAGCCATGTCGGTTAGCAGTGCTGCCAAGAAACCTCCTTTAAAAGGAAATGTGAACCATGCCGTATGTCATTGGCCTTTCAATCCTATGAGCCTTGATGATTTGTGTATCGCCGTCAAAAAAATAGGATTCAATGCCATAGACTTGGTTGGTCCAAACAACTGGCATATCCTCAAGAAACATGGAGTGGAATGTTCATTGTGCAACGGTGCTGAACTTGGAATCGAAAGAGGCTGGAATGATCCACAATACCATGAGCAATTGATTGCCAATTACACAGACATCATACCCAAAGTAGCAGAAGCAGGGTACAAAAATCTGATATGTTTCAGTGGCAACAGAAATGGAATGGATGACGGGACAGGAATGAAAAACTGTGCGGACGGCTTAAAGAAAATTACAGGCTTGGCTGAGCAACATGGTGTAACTTTGATCATGGAACTTCTCAACAGCCGTGTAAACCACCCCGATTATATGTGTGACAAGAGCGCATGGGGTATTGAACTCTGTAAAATGGTGAGCTCTGATAACTTCAAGTTGCTTTATGATATTTATCATATGCAAATCATGGAAGGGGACTTGATCCGAACTATTAAAAATAACCATCAGTATTTTGGACATTACCATACGGCTGGAAATCCAGGTAGAAATGAGATAAACGATTCTCAGGAAATCAACTACCCGGCAATCGTAAGGGCAGTCCTTGACACTGGATATGATGGTTATTTCTGTCAGGAATTTATTCCTACCAGAGAAGACAAAATCGCTTCCCTTGAGGAGGCAATCAAAATTTGTGATTTATAGTAAACTCAATATTAATTTAATTATGGCGGATAATTCGTATGATGCAATCGTTGTGGGATCCGGAATCAGCGGAGGATGGGCAGCGAAAGAATTGACTGAAAAAGGATTGAAGGTCCTTTTATTGGAAAGAGGACAGAACGTAGAGCATGTCAAAGATTACAAGACGGCAACACAAGCTCCTTGGGAAGTACCTCACCGGGGTAGAAGAACTGTAGAAATGACAGAAAACCACCCAAACCTTAGAAGAGATTATGTACTTAATGAGCAGAATTTAGATTGGTGGGCTCACGAAAAAGATTCTCCTTATGTAGAAAAAAAGCCATTTACATGGTTTAGAGGTTATCAAGTGGGTGGAAGATCCTTATTATGGGGAAGGCAAAGTTATAGACTTGGAGACATTGATTTTGAGGCCAATCTAAAAGAAGGAATAGCTGTGGATTGGCCGGTAAGGTACAAGGATTTGGCACCTTGGTACAGTTACGTTGAGAAATTTGCCGGTATATCTGGAAATAAAGATGGACTTGACCAATTGCCTGACGGAGATTTTCAGCCTCCAATGCCTCTCAATTGTGTTGAAAAAGATGTAGCAGAAAGAGTTAAGAAAGCTTTTGATGGAAAGAGACTTGTGACTATAGGAAGAGTAGCCAACCTAACCCAGCCTTTGGAAGGCAGGGTGCAGTGTCAGTTTAGAAACAAGTGTTGGTTAGGCTGTCCTTTTGGAGGTTACTTTAGTACACAATCCTCCACGCTTCCTGCAGCTATGAAAACAGGCAACCTTACATTAAGACCATGGTCTATTGTAACCAAGCTCATTTACGATAAGGATACAAAAAAAGCAACTGGAGTAGAAGTATTGGATGCCGAAACAAATGAAACATATGAATTCAACTCCAAAATTGTATTCCTATGTGCATCTGCATTTAATTCTACTGCTATCCTGATGAGAAGTGCCACAGATATATGGCCTGACGGATTAGGAAGCAGTTCCGGTGAATTAGGACACAATGTTATGGATCACCATTTCAGAACTGGTGCAAACGGAATCATGGAAGGATATGAAGACAAGTATTATTTTGGCAGAAGACCAAATGGTGTTTATATCCCAAGATTCCGAAATGTAAACGGAGACCAAAGAGATTATATCAGAGGATTCGGATACCAGGGAGCTGCAAGCAGGTCAGGCTGGAGTCGAAATGTTGCTGAAATGAATTTTGGTGCACAACTGAAAGAGGCGCTTAGCGAGCCAGGACCTTGGAGCATGGGAATTACCGGTTTTGGTGAAATACTTCCTTATCACGAAAACACCATCAAACTGAGCAAAGATGTCAAAGACAAATGGGGTCTCTCTGTTTTGGAAATGAATGCCGAAATCAAGGATAATGAGAAAAAAATGAGGGTTGATATGATGAACGATGCAGCCGAAATGCTGGAAGCTGCCGGTCTCAAAAACGTCAACACTTTTGATGCAGGATATACGTTTGGACAGGGTATCCATGAAATGGGTACTGCAAGGATGGGAAGAGAGCCAAAAACCTCTGTACTGAACGGCAACAACCAGGTATGGGATGCCAAAAATGTATTTGTCACTGATGGAGCATGTATGACTTCGGCAGCGGCTCAAAACCCATCCCTAACTTACATGGCCTTGACAGCAAGAGCTGCTGACTTTGCTGTGAATGAATTAAAAAAAGGAAATCTGTAATTTAAAAGAAATCAAACCATGGCAATGAATAGAAGAGACGCACTCAAAAGCGTAGCATTGATGATGGGTGGAGCAATGGTAGGAGCCAATGTGATCCTTACCGGTTGTGCTCCGGAAGACCAAATTGTAGGCTTGGATTTTTCACCAAAAGACATAGCTTTCTTAGATGAAATTGGTGAAGCCATCATACCTACCACTGACACACCTGGAGCCAAGGCTACTGAAATCGGTGAATTTATGGTAATGATGGTAAAGGACACCTATAACGGTGAACAGCAACAAACCTTCGTAGATGGAATCAATTATATCCGTAAAGACTTCAAAGATACTACTGGTAAAGATTTTATGGATGTAAGTGTGGAAGAAAGAACTTCTTACCTCAATGACCTGAAATCAAAATTAAGTGAAAGTGAAGACATAAAGGAGGCCGCAGTAATCGGAATGCTTCAAGACCTTACGGTTTTGGGATACTTTACTTCAGAAATCGGCGCTACCCAGCAGCTGAGATATTACGAAGCCCCAGGCAGATATGATCCCTGCATAGATTACAATCCAGGAGATAAAGCATACGCCATCTAATCAAATAAACACGAGAGACTGCTATCTAGCAGTCTCTTTTACATACTACAGACTATGAAAAACAGAAGAAAATTTATTCAGCTAAGTGCGATCTTCGGTGCGGGAGCAATGCTGCCGCTCCAATTTTGCAGCTCACCAAAATCCGAGTCTCAAGAAGGTACTGAAGCCATGCTTGGAAGTGCGGATGGAACTTTAACTGATTTTGGCTTACAATTATATTCAGTCAAAGAAAATATGGCTGAAGATGCAAGAGCCACAATTTCAGCAATTTCGAAATTTGGCTACACTCAGATAGAAGGATTTGACAGTGGAAAAGGGATTTTTTGGGGTATGTCTAATAAGGAATTCAAGTCCTTTACAGAAGACTTAGGACTGGACTTCATTGCTTCCCATTGCAATACTTTCGAAAATCTTGAAAAGTTGGCAGAAGAAGCTGGCGAGATTGGAATGAAATACTTGATCAATCCTTATATAGGTGCCCAGAAGTCAATTGACGAATATAAAAAAATGGCCGAAGCATTCAACAAACAAGGAGAAATCTGTAAACGAAACGGATTGAGATTTGCCTATCATAACCACGGTTATACCTTCACTGAACTAGAAGGCCAAGTCCCACAAGATGTTTTGATAGAAAATACAGACCCTGACCTAGTAGATTTTGAAATGGATACTTATTGGGTAACCACCGCTGGATATGACCCAGAATCGTATATTAAAAAATATCCGGGAAGATTTACGCTGGGACATGTTAAAGATAAGTCAGGAGACTTACCTTTTGAGGAGGCTAATGGTTCTACAATAATCGGTAATGGTATTATGGATTTCAAATCGATTCTGAGAACAGGTAAAGACAATGGCATGGAGTATTTTATTGTGGAGCAAGAGAGATTTGAGGGTACCAACCCTATGGAGGCTGCAGAAAAGAACGCTGCCTACATGAAAAGTTTTGTGTTTTAATATCCAAACAGGGCTGTCTCATAAGTAAACTCCCTGAAATTTAGTCCCAATCTTGTTTGGTGTATAATTTCAATAAGCTTTGTGTCTTGGAGCCTTTGTGGCATTAATAATTAATTATAGCTGCAAAGACACAAGGGGCTTAATTCTAAACACGAAACTTTTTTTTGGAGATCGAATCAAAAATAACTTATGAGACAACCTCTTTTATCCTATAAAGTATTGGGTTTAGATCTTGATGAATAAATCAAAAAATAGATAATTCCCAATAAGATAATCAAGGCTGCCAATTCAAATTGTGACCAAATTTTAGATCTATTGACAACCTTATCAGAATTCATAGCCAATTTTTTCCCTTCATCTATCTGTATCTGCGAAAGCTTTTCAAGATCCCTCAAGGCCCTTTCAATGTAAGTATTGTATTCTTTGACTTTTTTCTCGTTAATCCCTTCACTATCGGAATAAATAAGCTTATAGTCTGCAATCCTGAGGTTGTCCATGATAATCCTTTTGAAATCAGTCAAAAATGATTCTTCAACCTCCGTCAGTTTTGTTTTTTCAAACTCTTTTACCAGTCTCAGAATCCTTTCTTCATAATTACTTATTTCTTCCACCGTGTTGCTGTAATCACTCTCAAATTCACAGTGATTGATAAGTAATTTGATCCGGAATAATTTTTCAGATATAGAGAAAATATAACTCTCTACTACCAATCGATCTTCATAGAATGAAATAAAGCTATCACCCAATTCATTGAAATTCTTTCTTTCAAAAAAGTTTTTGCCAAATATGACCACAATCAAAAATGTAAGAATAATCGCCACTTTCACTTTTCTGTTTTGATATTTCTTCTTGTTCATTAGAATTGCTGGTTATGTTAGG
>NZ_REBN01000214.1 GCF_007692705.1 Mongoliibacter sp. | reverse complement strand
ACGCTGCGTTTGCAGAAGCAAATGTTGGTACCTGGACAGTTATTGCAGATGTTTCAATCGACAATACAAACTACAGCTTAACTTCAAGAACGGCTTCCGATGAAGCGGAAATCTTTGCAAAAGAGCTTACTGCCACAATAGATGCAGAGGATAAAACATATGACGGAAATACAGATGCAGAAGCTACTGGAAGTGTTCCGGCGGAGGATGTGATCTCTGGGGACGTTGTAAACGTTTCAGTTGAAAACGCTGCGTTTGCAGAAGCAAATGTTGGTACCTGGACAGTTATTGCAGATGTTTCGATTGACAACACAAACTACAGTCTAACATCAGTTACGGCCGAAACAACTGCAAACATAACTCCTGCCCCTACCACGATCACTGTCCAAGACGCAATTGCTAACTGTGATGGGAATAAGGTAACGCTGACTGCTACAGTGAAAACTAAAAATACAGCTATTCAAGGTGAAGCGGATACTGAAGGCGGGAAAGTAATCTTTAGAGTTGGCGATAAAGAAATAGGTTTTATAGACTCTTCAACTAATGGCGTATTCTCAGGTGACATCTCAATTGATTTGCCAAGAGGTTCAAGCTATGAAATCATAAGCGAATTTATTCCGGGTTCTGGAAACCTAAGTGGCTCTGAGACCGATTCTAAATTGACGGTATTTGAAGTGACTATTAAGTCAAGCGAAAAACCGAATGAAAATGGCAATGTGGTCATCTTCGATGGAGCAGCCAATTCATTGGGATTACCTTCCAGCACTACACTTACTGCGGACTTTAAGCCGTCGTTAGATGCTGAAGTGAATTACCAGTGGTATTTCAAAAATGCGGATGAAGATGTCTTTACCATTCTAACGGGTGAAACTAAATCAACATACACTGTTATTGCATCAGAGGACTTTACTAGAGAATACAAAGTTGAAATCAATATTGATGGCAATTGTGTCGCCAATAACATCTTCTCAAAAGTAGTATCTGTAGAAGCCTCTTGTGGAAAAGCAGGCCAGAACAAAGTTCAGGTTTGTCATGTGACGCCAAATGGCAAGCGGAAGACCATATGTGTAAGCGCAAATGCAGTAGAAGCTTTGATAAATGGAAATCCAGGATCCTATATCGGTAATTGCAATATCTTATACAGAGCAGATCAGGAACCTGAATTGATCACAGTGGCATGGAACACCCCGGTAGAAATCATTAAAGGTGAAATTGCTACCCAGAGTATGAAATGGTTCAACCGTAAGCAAATCAAAATGAACATTTCTACTGAAAGTTATAATTCACTTCAGCCTGGGATATATGCCTTGACCGCAGAGTTGGAAGTAAACGAATTCTACGAATTGAATGAGCCGATTGCAATCAGTGTCTTGGTTCTAGAAAAACCTTTGGCTCTGGATATTGCTATCAATAATAATCAACTAGCTAATGATCTTCGGTCTGGACAATTAATTGGAACCCTTAACACCATAGACCCAATTGACAATATCCATGTTTACAACTTAGTGGAAAACGAACTGGTTGAATTGAATGGCGATCAATTGATCTGGAAAGGAAGCCAGGTGCCAGCTAAATTCACCATACAAGTTACCAGTACGGATAGGGCTGGACAGACGATCAGCAGAGAAATCCAGCTTACGAGAGAAATCAGACCAAACAGATTTATACTCTTTCCAAATCCAGCGCAAAACCAAACGAATTTAATGGTGGATTTGGACGAAGGTGTACAAATTGAAATCAGGGTATTCGATGCTGTTGGAAGAGTAGTAATTCAGGACAGCATTTACCGTGAGGAAACATTCATCCAAACCTTAAACCTGGATGGATTGGCAACCGGCATGTATCTGGTTCAAGTCAAAACCGGTGATATTATTATGACCGAGCGTTTAATAAAACGTTAAAACCTAGTGGGTGAACTTTTTTAAATGAACAGGCCGTCGGAGGCAATTCCGGCGGCATTTTTTTTCCTTAAACACCATAACATCAAACCTAAGGTGAATTTTAAAATGCTTTTGAATAATAGCCTTTACAGAAATTTCTATCAGGCTAATCCCCTCCAAAAATTCAAAACTTGGATTGGTACTAAAAATCACAAACTCCAAATAATTATTAAAGTACCTTTGTCAACTTCAATTAGGGAAAGAAAAATTTAAAAATAATGGATTGGAAAAAAGAATTCAAAAGTTGGGGCATCATCCTGGCTGCTTTCGCATTCTTATATTTTACAGGATTGATCACTCCAATTATGGGAGGCCTACAATCCTTACTCCTCAGCACAGGTTTGATCAAGCCAAAAATCACCCTGGAAGATAAAACCAACAGGTCCTTTGACTACACGGGAAGGTTTCAAGACCTTGAAGGAAATATGGTAAACTTGGCTGATTACAGGGGTAAGACAGTTTTCATCAACTTATGGGCGACATGGTGTCCCCCATGCAGGGCTGAAATGCCGCATATTTCAGAGCTTTACAAAAAGGTGAAAGACCAAGAAAATCTCGAGTTCCTAATGATTGCCCTAGACAAGGAATTAGCAAAGAGCAAGGACTATATTGATAAAAAAGATTTTACCTTTCCAGTAGTCCATGCGAGCTACGGCCTCAATGCTTCCCTCCAAAGTCAATCCATTCCTACCACGCTGGTCATTAATCCTGAAGGAGAAATTGTATTCTATCAGGAGGGAATGAGCAATTTTGATACGGAGGAATTCAGGAATTTTTTGATCAGTCAAAATTAAAACAACTCACTACTAACAGTTTAAAAAAAAAATTAACTTTTTAAGACTTAATTTTTAATATGGACGTAAAGAATAATAATTTCACATCCTCTATCAGTTTTTATGAAAAAAGCACTAGCCATTGCATTTCTGATTACAGCCATTTCTTTTAGTTCATTCTCACAGGAAAAATCTTCAGATCCGGTTTTTGATTATTCGGAAACAAAACATGAACTCTCTTTGGATATAGCACCGATCATTGGTGGTAATTACCCCTCAAATCTTTTATACCGTCAGCATTATGTCAGTAAAAAGGGAAATGATGTAGCCTTTCGACTTGGAGCCAGAATAGGAGCAAGTATTTCTTCCACAGAAAGCGATAATTCCACTCCTGAAAACATCTCCAGAAACAACCAAAACTTTAGTGTCTTTCTGGGAAAGGAATGGCAAAAGCAAATCCAATCCCGCATCATTGGATATTACGGTGTTGACCTTGAACTTGGATATGGCCGTTTCTATTTTGACGCAAGCAATACAACAGACGGACGAGTATTTACCAATCAAGTAGATAATTTTTTTAATATCGGAACTATAGGATTTTTAGGAATGCGATATCACTTCACCCAGCATTTCTCAGTATCTGCAGAAACAGCAGCCAATCTCAACTACAGTAATTCGAGGTTTGAAGGCACGTTCGAAAATAATGTTAACAACACCCAAAGAACCAACTCCCTTGGTTTGAGCATGATCCCACTCAGGGCAATCAGGTTTGCTTTTCACTTTTAAGTGAAACACCATTTTTCACCTACAGTCATCTTATTCTTGCCCAAAGGCGGAGACTACTTGCGGATTCGGTAAATATTCAGGATTTTGATATCCTAAACCCAATCCCATGAAGTCTTCGCTTTTTTCTTTGCTCCTTTTTTTCATAAGTCTATCCTCAATTACAAGCTCATATGCCCAAAGCAAATTATGGTATACCCAACCTTCAGAAAATTGGGAAGAAGCTTTGCCTCTTGGCAATGGGCGATTGGGAGCCATGGTTTTCGGTGCCACCTCCACAGAAAGAATCCAATTGAATGAAGATTCCCTTTGGCCGGGAGGACCGGATGATTGGGGACTGGCAGAGGGAAAACCTGAAGACTTGGCCTATATCAGAGAATTGCTGGTTAAGGGAGAAAACAAAAAAGCAGACTCACTTCTAGTGGCCTTGTTTTCCAGAAAAAGCATTACCCGCTCCCATCAGACCATGGGAGATTTATGGCTGGATTTCGACCATCAAAATATCACAGACTATCGAAGAAGCCTGGACTTGGAAAATGCAGTTTCCTCTGTGAGCTACTCTCATGATGGACATGCATTTGAACAAAAAGTATTCACTACCAACCCTGATCAAGCAATCATCATCCAAATTACAACTGCCCACCCGGATGGACTGAATGGTAAAATCAGGCTGGACAGGCCTCTTGACGAGGGTTTTCCTACTGCCACAACGCAGGCAGTAGCAGCAAATATCCTTCAGATGGATGGGGAGGTCACCCAAAGAAGTGGAATGATTGATTCCAAACCTGCCCCGATACTTCATGGGGTCAGGTTCCAGACCTTGGTTTGGTTGGAAAATCAGGGAGGAAATTTAAAAGCTGAAGCATCTGCCATCTCTCTGGAAAAAGTCAAAAACCTTACCATCAAACTGGTAGCCAATACTTCCTATTATCACAGTGATTTCAGAGGAAAAAACCAAGCGGATCTCCTGGCCATCAAGAATAAAAGCTTTGAGGCACTCTTACAAACGCACCAAGAAGACCACCTAGCTTTGTTCAATCGAGTGAAATTTCAATTGGGTGAAAAAGCAGCCGATACCATTCCTACTGATGTCAGGATAGAAAGTGTAAAAGCAGGAGGCATAGACCTGCATCTGGAAAAATTACTTTTTGACTATGGCCGGTATCTCCTGATCGCAAGCTCAAGACCTGGCACACTACCAGCCAACTTACAGGGCATATGGAACAGGCATATTGCTGCTCCCTGGAATGCGGATTACCATATGAATATCAACCTGCAAATGAATTATTGGCCCGCTGAGGTAACCAACCTCAGTGAGTTGCACGATCCTTTTTTTGACTTTACCGATGCCCTTTTTCCCAGTGGCAGAAAAACAGCCGAGCAAACTTACGGCATGAGGGGTGTGGCTTTCGGGCATGGCACAGACCTTTGGAAGATGACCTTTCTTCAGGCAGCCCAAGCCTACTGGGGCTCTTGGCTGGGTGCAGGAGGCTGGATGATGCAGCACTATTGGGAAAGGTATCAGTTTACACAGGACAAGGACTTTCTGGAACAAAGGGTATTGCCGGCCTTAAGTGAAATTGCTGCCTTTTATGCAGACTGGATTGTCCCTCATCCTTTGGATGGAAAATTGGCCTCCTCCCCTTCCACTTCTCCGGAAAACAGTTTTATCAACCAGCATGGTGATGCTGTAGCCAGTACAATCGGAGCGGCCATGGACCAGCAGATCATTGCGGAAGTTTTTGACAATTTCATCAAGGCAAACGAAATTTTGGGATTAGAGAGTGATTTGTTAACTGAGATAAAAGCAAAAAAGCAAGCACTCAGGTCAGGACTTCAGGTGGGCTCGGATGGAAGATTGCTGGAGTGGGATCAGGAATATGAAGAGCCGGAAAAAGGCCATCGACATATGTCCCACCTTTACGCCTTTCATCCAGGCGATGCGATCACCCAAACCCAGACACCGGAATTGTTTGACGCCGTAAGGAAAACCCTCGATTATAGACTGGCACATGGCGGTGCCGGCACAGGTTGGTCCAGGGCCTGGCTAATCAATTTTTCCGCCAGATTGATGGATGGAGAAATGGCGCATGAACATGTGAGAAAGTTGATTGAGATTTCCCTTTACCCCAACCTCTTTGACGCGCATCCACCTTTCCAGATCGATGGGAATTTTGGATATACCGCCGGAATAGCAGAAATGCTCCTCCAGAGCCATGATGGATTTATTCACCTTTTGCCTGCATTGCCTTCGGCTTGGCCTGATGGCAAGATCTCTGGACTGAAGGCAAGGGGAAATTTCATGGTAGATTTGGAGTGGTCTGCGGGTAAGCTAAATAAGGCTTCTATCAGTGGTCCTACTGGCGGAAAAGTCAAGGTCTATTATAAAGGAAATAGCCAGGTGCTGGAACTGGATAAAGGAGAGAAGATTGATTTATGGTTCTGATATTTTGATTAAATTGACAATTGGCTACTTGGCCAAAACCCAATAAACCCTTCATGAAAGACGTAATTATCATCGGGGCTGGTTTTTCCGGTCTGGCAGCAGCCAAAACTTTACATGCACAACATATTTCCTTTGTCTTACTTGAAGCCAGAGACCGTATTGGAGGAAGGGTTTACACCAAAAGATTCGAAAATGGTAAATACCTTGATTTCGGTGGTCAGTGGATAGGACCCGGGCAGGACAAGATGTATGCCTTATGTGAAGAATATGGTATAGAGATTTATGAGACTTATAATCAGGGCAGGCATATCCTTGACCTCAATGGCAAAATCAAGAAATACAAAGGTTTGATTCCTAGACTGGATATTTTTTCATTGCTCAATTTGGATTGGCTGATGAGGAAATTGGAATCCATGGCGAAAGAAATCACCAGCTCCTCGCCTTGGAATCATCCAAAAGCCTCCACCTGGGACCAATTGAACTTAGAGGATTTTATAAGAAAACACAGCTATACAAAAACCTGCCGTAAAGTAATCAATATCGCCTTAGAAACAGTTTTCGCCAGTAAACTAAAGGAAATTTCCTTGTTGCATGCCCTATTTTATTTCAAATCTGGAAGAAACCTAAATACATTGATCAACATCCAGGATGGTGCTCAGCAACACCGGATTGTGGGGGGTATGCAGGGCTTGGCAGAAAAGATCACAGCACCTTTTCAAGAGCATATTTATTACAATCATGCAGTGAAGGAAGTGCGCTCCTTTGATAATGAGATATGGGTACGTGGAGATGGCTTTGAGCTGAAAGCTAAAAAGCTCATCATGGCCATTCCTCCTCCGCTAGCCAGAGATATACAATTTCACCCTCAGCTTGCTGCCTCAAAATCGGGGCTATTACAAAAACTGGAGATGGGGACAGTGGGGAAATGCTTTATGGTGTACAAAGAGCCTTTTTGGCGAAAAGAAGGTTTCAGTGGACAAGCTTTTGCGGACGAAAATTCTCCTTTTCAGTCCATTTTTGACAGTTCACCCAAAGATGGCGAGTATGGTGTGATTCTGGCCTTTACCATTGCAGACAGGGCAGAGCAGTTTTTCAAAAAAACCAAGAAAGAAAGGGAAAAAAGCTTATTGGATAAACTTGTGGACTATTTCGGGGAGAAGGCTGCAAGTCCTCTTTTTTATGAGGATTTCACCATGACCGACGAAAAATGGAGCAAGGGATGCTATGCCGCTTTGTACCCTACGAATGCATGGACCAAATACGAGGATGCCTTGTCGATGGGTGAAAATTCGGTTTTTTGGGCTGGGACTGAAGCGTCTCCTGAGTGGTATGGCTATATTGAAGGTGCAGTAAGGTCCGGAGAAACTGCAGCCAGAAACGTAATTTCCTCATTGATATGAGATACTTAGCCATCACATTGACTGCCCTTGTTTTAATTTGGATAATCTGGGCGAAAACAGGTCATACAGGAGAATTGCCTGAAGTATCAGGATATATGAGCCTAACTGAGGAAATCCAACCTCTAACAAACGACAGTACAAGAGGTAATATCATTGGAATACAACCATTTATGTTGGAAACGGACTACCTCAAAGCCGAAAGATTTTACAACAAAATGGATACTTACTTTTCTGAAGCTTCTGCACAGGGATTGATACTAGAAAACAGCATAGTGCTGTTACCGGAATATTTGGGCACTTGGCTGGTCATCGCAGATGAAAAAATCTCGGTGGCTGAAAGCAGTTCCCTTAGCGCTGCAATGGCCAGGTTGGTACTGAGTAATCCCATATCGATTTTTCAGCATTTCAACTTCAAAGCAGAGGAATCAGATAAAATTGCAGCCACTTTATTCCGGATGAAAGCTGCAAAAATGGCGGAAATCTATGCAGACACCTTTTCCAGGTTAGCCCAAGAATATCAGGTACATATATCGGCGGGTAGTATCATATTACCAGCCTCCAAGATTAGGGGTTCAAAAATTGAAATAAATTCCGAAGCAAACCTTTACAATACCTCCTTCCTTTTTCTTCCAGATGGAAATATCCATCCTAATGAAGTAAAAAAAGCATTTCCTATAGATTCTGAGCATCCTTTTGTGACTGCGTCAAAGTCATCTGAAATCCCACAGTACCAACTCCCCTTTGGAAAAGTAGGTGTTTTGGTCTGTGCAGACTCCTGGTATCCGGAAAGTTATGAAGCCATGAAAGGCGTAGATATCGTGTTGGTGAATTCCTATTGTGCCATAGACGGAGCCATGAATCTCCCATGGGCGGGTTACAATGGTAGTGCAGCACCAAAGGATGTGGATTTTACAGATATGGGCTCGTTAACCGAGCATGAAGCCTGGCTAAAATATGCCCTTCCCGGAAGATTGGCATTATCCGGAGCTACGGTCGGTGCAAATGTATTCCTTAGGGGAAGACTCTGGGACTTGGGCACTGACGGTCAACCATTTTTCATCCGAGGCGGTGAATTACAGCATGCCAATCCGGCTGAACAAGGGGGTATTTGGAGCATGCAGTTTTAAATCCTACAACTTATGTGTGATACCTTAGTCTCCTTACCCCACTATACACAAAATGGCAATCTGATTTTCGCGAAAAATTCAGACCGGGAACCTGATGAGGCCCATGAGGTCCTATATGCAGGCAGAACTTTCCATAAAACCCGGAAATTGTCCTGTACTTATATTGAAATCCCACAGGTAGCTGAAACATACGAAGTCATACTTTCCAAGCCCTTTCACATGTGGGGGGCAGAAATGGGTGTCAATGAATTTGGGCTTGTTATTGGAAACGAAGCAGTATTTACCAATGTAAAGATCAATAAGAAAAATACTGGGCTTACAGGTATGGACTTACTGAGGTTGGCATTGGAGAGGTCAGCGTCAGCGAGAGAAGCCATTCATTGTATTACTGGATTACTGGATATATATGGTCAAGATGCATGTGGTGGTTATCAAGACAAAAATTTCTATTACCACAACAGCTATATCATTGCAGATGCTCAACAGGCGTTTGTTTTGGAAACTGCCGGAAAATCCTGGGTATTAAAAGAAATCCATAGCTTTGGAAGTATTTCAAATGGACTGAGTATAGGTACTGATTTTGATAAAATCCATTTGGTAAATGAGAAACGGAACTTCCCTTTTAACTTTAAAAAGAAACCAAAACCTTTTTCCTTCAGCCAACACTTTTCGGATTTTCTATATACCAAAGTCGGCAGGGCAAAAACCCGCAAATCCTGCAGCATGGCTTTGATCGAAACAGCCAAGGGCAATTTGGACATTGAAAAGACAATAGCCATACTGAAAACACACAACATTCCAGACCCTGAATTTGACCCGAAAAAAGCCAATACAGCGTCTCTGTGCATGCATGCCACAGGTATGACGAATCCAAGTCAGACTACAGGAAGCATGGTGGCAGAAATCAGGTCAGGACTACCAAGTACCATCTGGCTTACTGCTAGCTCAATGCCTTGCCTATCTGTATATATGCCATTTTTCATGGCCACAAAAACACTGGATGATCTAATCAAGCCGGGACCCCATCCAGATGACTCCCTTTGGTGGAAAGCTGAAAAGGTCCACCGATGGGTATGTCGAGATTACCAAAACAGGAAAGAAAAACTCCAGGCTTCATTAGGAACTATGCAAAAGGAATTTATCCAAGGAGAAAAACGCCTGATGGATAAGCAGGCAGATTACCCTGAACTCGAAAAATTCAGTACAGCCTGTTTAAGGAAAGTATTGGATTTTTATGAATCAAACCTTACCTGACCTCATCTATATCTGTCAGCTTGTACCTGAAAGGTTCTGCCGGCAAACCAGCTGAATTATAAAGGTTCACTTTAGGATTGTCCGCCCAGGCATACCTGACTTCTACAGGGCTTTTGACTTTCGGATGGGATACCTGAATTTCATTTTCCCCACTGATTATGGCATTGGCCTTGTAAAAATCCCCGTCTTCTCCTGCAATGATAAATCCTTCTACCTTGCTGCCCAACTCCATAGAAAAACCATCACCCAGGTTTGAATAGGTAATTACAAACATATCATTTACTGATCTTGCCCTCAACATGACCGGACCTCTATCCAGCACTTCTTCATTATAAGCCACTTTTTGGGCTACTTTCCAAAGTCTATGCCCTACATCCCGCTTGTTTCGGGGATGGATATCTCCGGCATCTCCAATATCCAAAGTTACGGCCATACCAGTATTAGGCAGGCTACGCACATTACTTTGTGCCTCCCTCAAAAAAGCCCAATCAGATTCAGTCTGTACTTCTTTGTGTTCCTTATAGTTGGCCAATTGCACATACAAAAAAGGAAAATCACCAAGACCCCATTTACTTCTCCAATCAGTGATCATGGTCGAAAAAAGCAATTCGTATTGTTCATGGTCTTGAACATTACTCTCCCCCTGATACCAGATGACACCTTTTATGGGGAAATTGAGTAAGGGGTGTATCATGGCATTGAACATCATACCGGGCAGCCAGTTATATTTTTCAACCGGTGGTAGTGGTTCCTCTATTCTATTGTTGTATTTCCAGTCACCTTCCAAACTGATTTGTCCAGAGGCAGTTTTAAGATAAAAATTCCCTTTTTCACCTACAATTACTTTGTTGTCCCAGGTATTGACAACCCGAATAGCAATTAGGTTTTCCCCTTTTTTGAGCATACTGGATGGGATAGGAAAGTCCCTTACCTGATCTTCATAATCCTTCACAAAAAGACGACCGCCATTTACGTATACATGGGCCAATTGCTGGATATCACCAAACTGAATCCTCACGCCCTGGGTGTCATTGAGCTTGACTTTTTTTCTTAACCAAACCACATCTTCAAGCGGATTGGCTTCAGGCAGTTTGATCGTTTGCCATTCACTGTCATCATAATTGGGATTGACCACTCCTTGGATTTCCCCATTTCGTGCGGCTCCCACCAATTCATTTCTTTCCAGTTCTCTGACCTTGTTATCTATCACTTCCTGTACCCAATAATCACTTCTATTCAATACATCTCCTGCCTTATCTTGGTAGAACTCCATTTGCAAAAGTGCTTCAGCATCAGTCCAACCTTCGGCTGGTGTGCCTCCCCAATTGCTTTCAATTATCCCGATGGGAATTCCTTTTTCAAGGTGATTTTTTTTGGCAAAATACCAGGCCACAGCTGAAAAATTGAGCAGGTTGTCAGGGTTGGCTACTCTCCACTCTCCACCGCGGATATTGAATTTTGGCTTGGCGTCATAATCATGAGGAATCTTAAAAAAACGGATCAATGGATAATCTGAATCAGCAATTTCTTCGCTCAGTTTTTCTACACCTGCACTCATAACCATTCCCATATTGGATTGACCACCTGCCAACCATACCTCTCCAACCTGTACATCACGGATAACAATGTTATTTACTTCCAACTTAAATGGACCTGAAGCAGACATGGCATCAAAGGCTACCAGCCAATGTCCATTTTCATCTACTTTGGTTTTCTTTTCTATACCGTCAAAAGAAATTATAACTGTTTTATCTGGATCTCCCTTACCCCATACACGTATGGGCTCACCCCTTTGAAAAACCATATGGTCAGAAAAAAATTTAGGCAATTCTACCTCTGAAAGCTTTTCCTCCTCTCCACAGGAACCAAGAAACACAAT
>NZ_REBN01000092.1 GCF_007692705.1 Mongoliibacter sp. | reverse complement strand
CTGCATGTCTCCAAATTTTTCTTTGGTTTGAATATCCCCTGTTCTAGGCGTCACTGTCATTACACCGTTATCCAGTTTCCAAGGTGCTGGACTGCTTCCATCCTTCGCAGAAACAAATCCGTCCAGGTTAGTTCCGTCAAAAATAACTATAGCATCAGAAGGAGCCTTATGGTTTTGTTCACCAGGAGTAATCTGCCTGACCACAGGTTCCCAAAATTCAGTTGCTTGTGGCGGGAGTTTGATGTCTTCTTGCTGGGAAAAAGCCTGACCTGCGGTCAAAAAAGCAAGCCCGGCTAGGGAAAGTGTTAAACTTCTGTTCATAGGTTTATTGGTTTTTAATAATTCGTTGTCAAATTAAGGCAATTCTTAGGCATTCAAAAACCGTTAATGGATTTTAGGTTTTTCAAATTCTATAATCAGCTTAGATTTAGAGAAAATAGATAGAAATGAAAAAATATTTACTCACCCTACTGTCTGTAGCTTGCTTTTGTATTTCTTCCCTAGCACAGAAAGATTATTATTTTCCAGGAGAAGAATTTGATCCTGCAATACCGAGCCCGGAATCCTTTTTGGGATACGAGATAGGAGAATGGCACACAAGATATGATCGATTGGTAGCTTACTTCGAGAAATTGGCAGCCGTCTCCCCTATGGCTGAATTGAAGACCATTGGCTATACCAATCAATTGAGGCCTTTGGTAGTATTAATAATCAGTAAGTCGGACAATATCCAAAGTCTGGAGGATATACGTAAGAACCACCTCAAACTGGTGGACCCCAAACAAAGCATGCCGGATGTTTCGGGAATGCCGGCAATCATTAACTTGGCATACAGCGTACATGGGAATGAACCTTCAGGAGGCGAAGCTTCCATTTTGACTGCCTACTGGCTTTTGGCTTCCAATTCAAGTCTAGCAGCAGAAATTAGAAATGAGGCTGTGGTCATGATTGATCCGGCAATCAATCCTGATGGAAGGGACAGACATACCAATTGGGCAAATATGCATAAAGGTTTTCCACCTGTGGCAGACCCATTGGACAGAGAGCATAATGAAATCTGGCCTTCAGGTAGGGTAAATCATTATTGGTTTGATCTGAACAGGGATTGGCTTCCCCTAGCCCATGTGGAGCTTCAGAAGAAGATTGAATGGTACCATAGTTGGTATCCAAATGTGGTTGGTGATTTCCATGAAATGGGAACCAATAGCACTTATTTCTTTGAGCCTACAAAGGCATTTAGTAGTGAAAATCCAGTGGTTCCCAGAAAGAACTATGAGGAAATCAACAGCAAATTTGCCACTTACTTTGCCAAAGCATTAGATGAAATAGGCTCTTTATACTGGACAAAGGAAGTATTTGACAATAGCTATCCTGGTTATGGATCTACTTACCCGGATATTCAGGGAGGCCTTGGATTAGTGTTTGAACAAGGCTCTTCAAGAGGTCATATACAGGCTTCTCAAAGAGGTGACATCACCTTTGAATTCACGATCAAAAATCAATTGATGACCTCTATAGCTACTATGGAAGCAGGTGTAAACGAAAGAGAATACATGCACCGCTATTTAAGAGAATTTTTCCAAACAGCTGTTTCTGAAGCAAACAGTAGCAGGACAAAGTCTTATGTTTTCGGAGATTTGCATGATGAGTCCAGAAACAGGCTTTTTCTCAAATTATTGCTTGACCACAAAATCGAGGTCTATGAAAATACCAGAGACATTTCTCTGGAGGGCCAGCAATTTGAAAAAGGCAAATCCTGGATCGTTCCTACAGCGCAACCACAATACAGAATGGTCAGGTCCATGTTTGAAAAAGTAACAGAGTTTGCAGACTCAGTATTCTATGATGCTTCCTCCTGGACCATGGCATTGGCTTACGGAATTCCTTACGCTGCCCAAGGAACTGTTGCCATGGGAGAACAAATCACATCTTTACCTGAACAAGCACTTGAATTTCCGCAAGCTGGCAAATACGTAGCTTACCTGGTAGACTGGAGTGATTATTTTGCACCAAAGCTCCTACACCATTTACAGGAATCAGGTGTTCATGTGGAGACCTCAGCAAAGGAGTTTACTTCCAATACAGTATCCGGTGAAAGGGAATTTCCTGCAGGAACTTTGGTAATCCCTACTGCTTTCCAACAAATGGATGCTTCAAAACTCCACGAAACCCTTCAAACAGCTTCTGAAAAAGCAGGAGTACATATTTTTGCCACCACAACAGGCTTTGCTGTCAAAGGCATAGACCTCGGCAGTAACAATGTATCAGCTGTTCAGGTACCCAAGGTGATCATGCTTGTCGGACAAGGCACTTCACAATATGAAGCGGGAGAAATTTGGCACTTGATGGATACCAAAGTGGGAATGCCTATTTCCAAAGTGGATATCGGTTTATTTGGTAGGGTAAATCTATATGATTACAATACCTTGATTCTTCCCTCAGGTAATTTTTCCGCACTTTCAGCTTCTCAGATAGCCCATATCAAGGATTGGTTGAATAGAGGTGGAACCATTATTTC
>NZ_REBN01000052.1 GCF_007692705.1 Mongoliibacter sp. | reverse complement strand
AATACACCAAATCAACCTCAACGATAGGGCATTATTGGCATCTCCCTTTTTCTTCATCCGAAACAATGATATCCTTTACCTGGAACCGATGAGTATCCGTCAGTTTGGAAATGCAGATAACCTGTCCTCCTCCCTTGGATTAATTATAGGAATTACCAGTTCTTTGTTGTTGATATTTGCGATATTTAGGAATAATATATGATTGACGGGAATGTAGACATATCGAAATTTGAACAGGATGTCAAACCCATTGATATCAAATATTACCTGATCAAATACTCCAGGTACTGGCCTCTTTATGTTACTTGTATATTTATTGCCTTGGTAGTCGTTTTCCTCTTTCACCGCTATTCCGTGGAGGAATATGAAGTCAGGGGAAGTATACTGATCAAACAAAAGAACACACCTGAAGTCCGTATTTTGGACAGGTCCAATATTTTTTCCGGTGCCAATAACTTGGAAAATGACATACTCCTGCT
The DNA here is from genome assembly GCF_007692705.1 of Mongoliibacter sp. Lineage (GTDB taxonomy): Bacteria > Bacteroidota > Bacteroidia > Cytophagales > Cyclobacteriaceae > Mongoliibacter. Next base: position 2,050 of record NZ_REBN01000052.1, on the reverse strand, counting down.
CACTTCCAAGAACCTGGCTTCTGAGGCCCTCAGTAAGTTACATTTTGATGTGAGTTACTTTGCCTCTACCAATATCAAGGAAATTGAATTGTATGATAAATCTCCGATCAAGGTAGATGTGGATTGGGATTTCCCCCAGGGAGGTTCGGGAGTCATTCATTTTACCCTGATTTCTGAAAATGAATTTGTCCTTACCAATGAGGAAAGAGGTTTCTTTGATTTCCTTTCGGCCAAGGCTTCCGGGCCTTTTGACGATCAGTTGCTGAACAGGACCTATCGCTTTGGGGAAGAAATTTCGACAGAGAAATCTAAGTTCACTATCCACAAACAAAAATACATGAGGGAGGGTGAAAAACTCTTCTTTATTGTGCATCACCCGGCAGATGTGCTTGAGACTTATCAAAGGTCAATAACCGTAAGACCGATCAACAGTTACGGTACCGTCCTCCAGGTTTCTACGGTATCGCGGGTAGTGGAAAAAGGAAGGGATTATGTCAATGCCCTTATGGATTCCTATCTGGACTATGACCTCACAGAAAAAAACAGGATAACGGAAAACACCCTTGCTTTCCTAGACCTGCAAATGTCTGTTCTTGAAGATTCGCTCCGGGTGGTGGAAAACCGAATGCTCAATTTCAAAGTGGAGAACAAACTCATGGATGTGAGTTCTGAATTTGGAGGCGTACTGGGAAATATTCAGCGTTTGGATGATTTGGTGCAGGATATTGATTTTGAACTCAGCTATTACAAATCCCTTCAAAATTACCTGATCAACAAAGGCGCTGACTACGGGAATATATTGGCACCATCCATTGTGGGCTTAAGTGATGGTGCGCTGAATAGCATGATCACCGCTTTGGTGACAGCTTCTATGGACAGGCGCAAACTATTGGCCATTGTCAATGACAACCATCCCAATGTGAAAGAATTGGATGAACAGATAGAAAAACTTAGGGAGAACATTTTTGAAAACATCAATAACCTCGTCGCCAATACCGAAAAAAGAAAGGCAGAGGTAAATAAAAAACTGGCAGAACTGGATAAGGAATTCGCCAAACTACCACAGACCGAATCCTCTTATGCCAATATATTCAGGCAGTACCGCCTAAGAGAAAACCTGTACAATTACCTTTTGGAAAAAAGGGCAGAAGCCGGTATTGCCAAGGCTTCCAATGTATCAGACAATTCAGTCCTTGACTATGCCAGGAGAGGAAGCTTGGTATTCCCTCAAAAACCCCAGAACTACGGTATGGCTGTCGGTCTTGGGTTTTTTATTCCTTTGGCATTCTTACTCATGTTCCATTACCTGAACAACAAGATCATGGATCAAATCCAACTGCGGAATTCGCTGAGAATACCGCTTTTGGGAACCATAGGATACAGTACAAAGGATACCAACATGATTGTGGCGGAGCATCCCAAGTCTATGGTCTCGGAATCTTTCAGGTCACTGCGATCGGGTTTGTTTTACCTGGCTTCGGATAAAAAATGCAAGCGCATCCTTGTTACCTCCTCTGTTTCAGGTGAGGGCAAGACCTTTGTCAGCTTAAACTTGGCTGCAGCCATTGCATTGAGTGGGAAGAAAACCATCTTATTAGGTATGGACTTAAGAAAGCCCAAGATTTCAGACTATGTGGGTATTGACAACAAAGTAGGCTTATCCAGTTATTTGGTTGGGAAATCAGAGAGGGAGGATATAGTGTTGCCGACCCAGTATGAGAATCTCTATATAGTACCTTCAGGTCCTATTCCGCCAAATCCAGCCGAATTGTTGTTGAAGGATAAAATGAAGGATTTCCTGGATTATCTGGAAAATGATTTCGACGTTATTTTAATGGATACCCCGCCCATTGGATTGGTATCTGAAACCATGGACCTGTTGAGGTTCTCAGATGTCAACCTTTACATTGTCCGTCAGGATTATACCCATAAAAAATACTTGTTGATGGTCAATGACCTCTATGCCAATGATCAGATAAGGGATTTTTATGCAGTATTCAATGGTTTACGTTCCGGAGGAGATATTTATGACTTTGGAGGTTACAATTAT
>NZ_REBN01000001.1 GCF_007692705.1 Mongoliibacter sp. | reverse complement strand
TAACAGCATCAACAAACTCCTCTTTGAACATCATCACGTAGCCTTTGGGTATGGCGGTAAATTGCCAAAAATGTAATTGGCCTGGCTTTAAAAAATAAAAGTCAGGTGTTTGAACCTGATAACTTTCTGTCTCTATCCAATGAAACCCTTCTCCCTCTGCAATAAAGATCAATTCAAAATACCCCTCATGTTTATGTGGTTTGGTCTTTTTGATCAAAGGCTTGAAGCGGGAGATTTTGAAAAGCTCCTGAGATTCAAGTTTGTTTTTGGTGGATATGGGAGTGGCGGGGATCATCTTGATATGCAAATTGTGTATTTTCCTCGGCATTCAAAACCAGCAGTTTGAGTAATGGTTGGTGCGGGTGATGAATTTCCTTCTTATGATTCTTTATTTTGCAGTAAATGCATTCGTATTTTGCGGTTTATTATTTTTTTGCACTTGTATATATGCATAATAACTTTATTTTTGCACAAGTAAATGTGCATAAAATGGAAGATCTGCTACTTCATTCTGAGAAATTGATTCATGAAACCTCTTTGGGGTTCAGGCGATACTTGTATGATCATATCAATTGGTCGAACCGATTAATTGGAGTAAAAGGTGCTCGTGGCACTGGCAAGACTACATTGCTTTTGCAATATCTAAAAACTGTAGATTTGCCAATTTCCCAGAAAGCATATTTGACTTTGGATGATATTTATTTTTCAGGAAATAGCCTTTTGGAGTCTGGAAAGACTTTTTACCAAATGGGTGGAAAACTATTGGTTTTGGATGAAGTACATAAGTATCCAACTTGGGCACAGGAAATTAAGAACCTTTATGACAGATACCCTGATTTGAAGATAATCTTTACAGGATCATCAATTGTAGATATTGCAAAACAAGAGGGAGATCTAAGCAGAAGAGCATTAATGTATGAACTAAAGGGTTTATCATATCGGGAATACTTATTTTTTAAAAAGGGGTATATCTTTCCATCAATTCCTTTAGAAACCTTGATTGATCCTAAAAATTCAATTAGAAATCTTTTGGATAAAGATTTCAAACCTTTGGCATATTTTCAGGAATATCTAAAGACTGGCTACTACCCCTACGAAGTGGAAGACCCAAGGGGGTTTTATCAAAGACTAAAGCAACAATTGAGGTTAATAGTAGAGTATGATATGGCTGAGTTGAAGGGTTTTGATATTAGACATGCAAAGAAGATGTTACAATTACTGTTTGTAGTAGCGCAGCAGGTTCCTTTCAAGCCAAACATTATCAAACTTGCAGAAAAGACAGGAATTCACCGCAACTCGATCAACAATTATCTTTACTATTTGGAAGAAGCCAGAATTTTAAGTCTCTTACAATCAAGTGGAACTAGTACAGCACTTTTACAAAAGCCTGAAAAAGTTTATTTGGAAAACAGTAATTTATTATATGCACTCTCCGAAGAGCTCCCTTCTTTAGGAGCTGTAAGAGAAATATTTTTCAATAATCAATTAGGTATAATGCATCACTTATCTTTTCCGAAAAAAGGGGATTTTCTGGTGAATGGAAAGTACTTATTTGAAATCGGAGGAAAAAATAAGTCTAGTAAACAAATCACTGATTCAACCCAAGCTTGGGTAGTCAAAGATGATATAGAATATCCTATTGGTAAGTCAATTCCTTTATGGCTATTTGGCTTTTTGTATTAAAACAGATATCTGAAAAACTTTCCTTAATTTTATTTTTCAATCAAGTCAATAAGAGTTTTTAAAAATAAAATGACAAAGATAATCCCCTTAAATCCTATCCCATTCAAGCTGAAAATCAATCTTGAAAATATGCCTTTTCCTATTTATAGAAAAGTATTGCTCCCTGTAGATATCTCTATGCATGATTTACACTTGATTATACAAGTTGCAATGGGTTGGGAAAATTGCCACTTATATGAATTCAGTGATAAAAAGGGCAAGTGTAAAATCAGGGTTCAGTTTGATATAGAAGAGGATGATTTATGGGGCACTGATGCTGATTCATTTGATGCAGGGGAATTGTCGCTAATGGAGTTCCTCGAGTATACTGACGGAAAAACCTTCTGGTACTGGTATGACTTTGGGGATGACTGGTGGCATAAGATTTCTATTCAGAAAGTCACCAAAAAAGATCTATCCGAATTTGATGGGGAGACTCCAGTTTGTACAGAAGCAGCTGGACTTTGTCCTCCGGAGGATTGTGGAGGACCTTGGGGTTTTGCGCAGCTAGAAGAAGCCATTAACGAACCCAAACACCCTGAGTATAAAAATTACAGGGAATGGCTGGGCATTAAGGGAAAGAAAAAAATCGATTTCGAAAATGTAGATATTGAAGAGATTAACGATAATTTGGATTTACTTTGGAATGAGTGGGTTGATGAGGATTAGCTGATTTTAAATTTCCATTTCCTCCTTTCAATTGCTTTAACTTCTCTAAATATGCCGCTTCTCCCCTCCAAATCCCGTCTTGCACATATCGTCTTCGAACATGATGACAAAGCTTCTAAAAACTTCGACTTGGTCATTTTGGTCTTGATTTTGGGGAGTCTTGTGG
>NZ_REBN01000002.1 GCF_007692705.1 Mongoliibacter sp. | reverse complement strand
GAAGTGCGGCGATACCCAATCAGGGAATGCTGATCAATACCATCAGTTTGCAGGAGGCCAAAGCTTCTTCAGAGATTGAGAATATTTTCACCACCGATGATGAGCTTTACAAGGCCTACAGTGATGAGATCATCAAACAGGGACCCGCCAAAGAAATCCTGCATTACCGGGAATCCTTATGGAAAGGCCACCAATACCTGGAGTCAAATCAGCAGTTTGATATTCCCTATTTCGAATTGATCTATCAGACCATCACGGGCATGAGTGACGGCATCAGAAAACCTTTTGCACACACTTACATCCGACAGGGTGGATCCGGGCCGAATGCAGGAAAAGCCGTGTACACACCTCCAAGAGGTGATGGAGTAGTAGAAGCCAAAATGGAAAACCTGATCCAATTCATGAATGATGACCAAGCATATGCCATAGATCCGATTTTGAAAATGGCAATGGGCCACCTTCAATTTGAAGCCATCCACCCGTTCAGGGATGGGAATGGGCGGACAGGGAGATTGTTCAACATCCATTTTCTGACCCAAAAGGGATTGTTGGACTTGCCGATTTTGTTTTTGAGTAAGTTTATTTTGGATAGAAAAGAGGATTATTATGCTTTCCTGGCAGGAGTTACCCAACGTGGGGCCTGGAAGGATTGGCTGATTTTTATGCTCAAAGCTGTGGAAAATACCTCAACAGATACCTACCACAAAATCAATGATATACTGGCGGCGAAGGACAGCATCCTGCATGTTTTGGAAAAAGACACTGGTATTAGCAGACCGGAGTCTTTGGTCGAGGCGATTTTTACCCAACCTTACACCAAAGTCAAACACCTTACCGACAAAAAATTCTATGCAGAAAACACCGCCCGTCAATACCTCAACCAACTCGCGGAAATGGGCATAGTCGAACGCCGGGAGATCAGCGGGGGGCATTACTATATGAACCTGGAATTGTATAGGATTTTGGGACAGTAATCTGTTATCCGGAGCCTGTGGCTTCGGATACCTGGTATTTGAGCCTTTGGCTTAAATCTAAATGGAGTTAAAAACTCCTTTACCAGAGCTCCGAAGGCACAACCTTCGGACAACACCTTCTTATAACAACTATTTTTTATGTTAATTCTATTTCGAATTAAACTTATAGTGAGTACATTGTTTATCTAATCCTTGCTCCTATGAAAAAACTTGCTTTTATCCTCTCTTCGGCTATTTTATTCGCCTGCGGCGGAAGTAAAACCGAAATCCAAACAGATTTTTCCAATATCACCTTCTCCATGGATACTGTGGTGGTAGATCCGGGACAGGAAATTATCAACCTAAGATCAGGTCTATGGTTGAGCTCCCTGAGCGAAGATATCAGCAAGCTTTACCTTTGGGACAATCAGGCAACCATGTTGGATATCATTGACTTGGAAGAGTTAAAGCTCATCGAAAAAGTCAAGTTTGAAAAAGAGGGTCCCAATGGGGCCGGTAGCTTTGTATCTTGGTTGAAGTATGTGGAGCCCGACAAGGTAGTTTTGTCAAGTTTCAATAATGTAGGGTTGTTTGACCTTAAAGGGAATAAGGTGAAAACTTACAAAATGGACGATCTGGAAGGCGATGGTCTGGAAGAAGGGGAAGGCTTTAATCAGCGGACAGTTGTAACCAATGAAGGAAAGGTGATGTATGGGATGCTCTGGGGCTGGATGATAGAAAATGAGTCTTTCGCCAAAGCAGATTTTGAAAATAAGACCTTGAAAAAAATTGAACTCCCTGGAATTGAGAACCTGACAGATTATCAAATCATGTTGAAATCCGGTGATAGGACTATGATTATGCCTGCTGCAAAGACACTCAGAAAAGTGGGCAACAGGTTGATTTATTCCAGTGTTGCTTTTAGTGATTTGTTTATAATTGATATGGATAAGGACAGTGTTTATCAAATTTCTTATGAGCCAAGCCTGACGGCAAAAGCCAAAAAAGGAGGATATCCTTCGGAGTTGGATTCCGAAAAGCGCTTCAGGGAAGTGATGGCTGACATACATTCCGAAGTCAATTTTGAGGCCCCGATCTGGGATGAACAAAACAGAAGGTTTTATAGGTTTTCCTACGAGACAATTCCTTCGGAAGAGAAAGAGGGCCCATTGTTGGGATCAGCCCAATCACAATCAATTTCAAAAATTTTTATTAGCATTTTTGATGAAAAATTTAACCTATTGGGTGAGTCAACACTCAAGGACTTAGAAGCTGTGCCACAGTTTCCTTTCGTCAAAGACGGGAAAATTTGGCACTATATCAATGTGGATGATGAATTGGGTTTTGTGAGGATGGCTTTTGATTGATGATTTTCCACTTATTTTGCCTTCGATATGTATATCTCCATGAAATCTGTAACCCAAACTTTCAGATGATCCGGAGCCTATGGCTTCGGATATCTAGTCTTTAGGCCTATGGTTTTAATGTGAATGGAGTTGAATACTCCAAAATCAAAAGTCCGAAGGCACAGCCTTCGGACAGCAGATAATCTGCAAAATTTTTTAAAAACTATAAAAAAAGTTTATAATTCTGTAAATCATAGTTCTACT
>NZ_REBN01000213.1 GCF_007692705.1 Mongoliibacter sp. | reverse complement strand
CTTCTTCTTCTCTTCCTTCTTCAGCTACAATAAGGATTTCCTGCTTCAGGTCAGGTACTAATGCGCCTACCCATACCGCAAAACTTCCATCTATGCCAATATTGATAGCATTAGGGATAAAGCCTTTAGTGAAAACCTGAGCGTCTCTGGTATCGAGTATTACAGCGCCTGTTTCATTTGCTGCAGCTTCAAAAGCAGCTGGGCTAAGCGGATTGATACCTCTTGTCAACACCTCGTCAATGGAATCGTATCCTTGGATGTTCATCATAACGTTTTGAGGGAAATAAGATGGAGGAGGTGTCAGTCCAGTAGTTACTTCCTTGATGAATTCCTCTTTCGTCATTTCCTGCAAGGCATAGTTCGTCTTCTTTTGGTTGCCAAGGGTGTCTGTAGTTTCTTTACTCATGTTTTTGCCACAAGCGCTTCCCGCACCGTGTGCCGGATAGACGATGATATCGTCAGCCAATGGCATGATTTTATTTCGCAGGGAATCATAAAGATGACCAGCAAGTTTGTCTTGAGTCAGGTCTTTAATTACCTTTTGGGCAAGATCTGGACGGCCTACATCTCCTATAAATAAAGTGTCTCCTGTAAATAATGCTTCTTCTTTTCCTTCTTCATTGATCAATAGGAAACAAGTACTTTCCATTGTATGGCCCGGTGTATGGATGACTCTGAATTTGGCATTTCCCAATTCAAACTCTTGTCCATCTTCTGCTATGATGGCATCAAAGCCCATCTTCATACCTGTAGGTCCAAATACTATTGGAGCTCCGGTTTTTGCAGAAAGATCCTGGTGACCTGATACAAAGTCTGCATGGAAGTGTGTTTCGAATACGTATTTGATTTTTGCACCTCTTTTTTCAGCTTTTTCTATGTATGGCTGAACTTCTCTTAATGGATCAATGATGGCAGCTTCTCCGTTTGATTCAATGTAATAAGCTCCTTGAGCCAGGCAACCTGTGTATATTTGTTCGATGATCATGGTAGATTTCTGTTTATGTTAAATGAATAATGATACAATTTTAAGTACAAGTGGATTGTCTTTGAATGACTTTTGTCACTTAAGACAAATTAAGTAGTCACAGGGGTTTTTTCTTTGATGATTTGAGTCAATTGGTGTGCGGGTACTACTCCCGATTGTCTCCACACCACTTCACCTTTGTGGAAAAGGATAAGTGTCGGAACACCCCTAACCTGGAATTTACTTGCTGCAAGTTGATTTTTATCAACATCTACTTTGATGATCTTGACAGCGTTGCCAAGTTGTTTGGACGTATCCTCCAAAATAGGCTGCATCATCTTACATGGGCCACACCAGGTGGCGAAAAAATCTACCAAAACGGGAGTGTCACCACCTATCAATTCGCTGAATGTCTTTGCTTTTTCGTTCATGGTCGTATTGTTATAATGTATTGCAAATGTATGATACGGGTTAAAGGTGTACAGTAATTTTTATCACAAACCTTTAAATGCTGTTAAAATACCCCTCAATTATGAATTATTCCTTATTTTCGCCGTTCACATCTATTTTCAAAAACAATGCTTGATTATAAAAAGATCAATAACCTGACAGGTTGGCTGGTTTTTCTCGTAGCTACTTTGGTATATGCGCTTACAGTCGAACAGACGGCTAGTTTTTGGGATCCGGGAGAATTCATCGCGGTATCCTACAAGCTTCAGGTTCCACACCCTCCAGGTGCTCCTTTTTTTCTATTGACATATAGGATGTTTGGGTTCTTGGCCTTTGGGGATGGACTTTCTGTAGCTTATTGGATGAATATTGGGAGTGCTGTATTTTCAGGGCTGACGATCTTATTCCTTTTTTGGTCAATCACCCTATTTGGAAGGAAACTATTCGGAGTTGTAAAGGGTAAAGAAAGCAAGGGAGAAACCATATCATTGATGGGGGCTGGTATAGTAGGTGCTTTGGTTTATACTTTTACGGATAGCTTTTGGTTCTCAGCTGTGGAGGCTGAAGTATATGCCATGTCATCTTTCTTTACAGCAATTGTCATTTGGGCATTTTTGAAATGGGATGTGATAGAGGATCCGCGTGATGAAAACAGGTGGATGATTTTTATTGCGTATCTGGTTGGCCTTTCTATAGGTGTTCACTTGCTCAACTTGGTGACTTTACCTGCCTTGGCTTTGGTTTACTATTTTAAGAAATATAAAGAGCCTAACCTTAAAGGGGGCATCATTGCCTTAGCTTTAGGTGGATTAGCTCTCATTATCATCAACAGCATTATTATCCCGGGACTGCCCAGCATGGCTGGAGCGATGGAGATATTCTTCGTGAATAGTATTGGTCTTCCTTTTGGATCCGGCGTAGTGGTTTTCATCACTTTGTTTGTTGGTTCCTTGGTCTATGGTATCCTTTATTCCATCAAAAACGGGAAAGTGATTTTGAATACCATTTTGGTTTCTTTAGTCTTTATCATGATTGGATATGGATCTTATGCCATGATTGTAGTTAGGGCAAATCAGGATACCGTAATCAATCAAAATGCGCCAAAGGACATCATCAGTTATGTTTCTTATCTGAAAAGGGAGCAGTATGGATATAGGCCTTTGATGCATGGTCAGTATTTCGATGCAGAGCTCATTGATCAAGAAGAAGGATCTCCTATTTATCTTAAGGGGAAAGACAAGTATGAAATTGTAGATTATTCAACAGTGAATATATACGATCCCTCTAGGACAACTATCCTTCCAAGAATTTATTCCACCCAAGAAAGACATAAGCAGCTCTATAGATCAAAACTTGGATTGAGAGAAGGAGAAAAGCCAACTTTTGGGGATAACCTTTACTTCATGTTTTCTCATCAATTGGGGCATATGTATTGGAGATACTTTATGTGGAATTTTTCCGGAAGGGAAAGTGATTTTTCCGATGCACCATGGTTGGGTATCAGTGATTTCTTTTCAGATAAGTTTCCTGATTATATAAAAGAAAACAAAGCTCACAACAATTACCTGATGTTGCCTTTACTTTTGGGAATCATAGGGTTGATTTTTCAGGCCAAAAATGACCCAAAGTCTTTTTATGTAGTAACTATGCTCTTTCTTATGATGGGAGCAGTGCTGGTGCTTTACTTAAATTCCCCGCCCATTGAACCTAGAGAAAGGGATTATATTTATGTGGGTAGTTTCTATGCTTTTGCCATTTGGATAGGTATTGGTGTGATGGCTTTGGCCCACTGGATTGGGAAATTGAATAAAAACCTGGCTGTGGCGGGTGTAATTGCAACCTTGATTACCTTCCCTATTCCAGTCTTGATGGCAAGCCAAAACTGGGACGATCACAATAGACAGGGAAGGTACTTTTCAGTGGATTCTGCCAGAAACTTCCTGTCCTCATGCGCTCCCAATGCCATATTATTTACTGGAGGGGATAATGATACGTTCCCACTTTGGTATGTTCAGGAGGTAGAAGGATTCAGAACAGATGTGCGTGTTGTCGTGCTTAGCTACTTTGACACAGACTGGTATGTGGATCAATTGTCAAAGCCTGCTTATGAGTCTGAAGGATTGCCCTTTTCTCTAAACTATGAGAATTATAAAAAGGGTACCAACGATGTACTTTATGTGATGGAGCGTGAAAACATGGAAGCGATTTCTTCCCGGGAATACCTGAGATTGCTTAAGAACAACAGTGAGCTGCTGAAGCTCAGAGGAGGAGGAAGAAGCAGCTATAACATGGTGCCTTCAAAAAACCTTATTCTGGATGTAGATTTGGAAAAAGTTTACGAACAGGGTCTCATCCCAGAAGGTATGGAGAGTCTGATGACTGATCAGATGAACCTAAGGGTGAAAGGCAGTTACCTTACACGAGGCAATCTGATGCTGATAGATTTAATAACAACGAACAACTGGGAAAGACCTATTTATTTTAACAATACATCTTTGGCTACCATTGGCTTAGATATAGAAAATCATGTTGTTATGGAAGGTCTTACTTACAGGTTACTTCCTGTCAGAAAACCTCAGAATATGAGGTCTGAATTGGTAAATACTGATTTGGCTTTCAAAAATGTGATGGATGAATTTGCGTTCAGGGGTATGGACAACCCTGATAATTATTTTGATGACGAATTCAGGAGATTTACCTCAAACCATCGTTCTGCAATTAATGCCATTGCGATAGCCTTGTTGGACGAGGATGATATGGACAGGGCTACTGAAATCATGAAATTCAGCCTCGAAAAAATGCCAGATAAGGCCGTTCCTTATGATTTGGCAAGTGGTCAGATGGTACCATTATTATTTGAAGTAGGGGAAGACGACCTGGCCTTGGATATCATTGAGAAAATTTCCCATAAATCCATTCAAATGTTGGAGTTCTACACCAGAGAGGACAGGGATTTTGACAGAGAGGCCATGATATCCATTGAGATGCTCAAATATTTCATTCCATTGCTGAATGAAAGAGGTTATGATGAATTGGCCAACCAGTTAAAAACAGGTTTGGAAAGAATTATGGGGCCAGCTTCAGGTGGTGGTTCTGTGATCGATAGAAGATAAATTGATTCGTATAATGCAAAAAATCCGGGCTGATATTATCAGTCCGGATTTTTTTATGATTTTTTCAAAATGTAAAAAAGATCCAATCCTTTATCAGGGTGGTCTACAAGCAGGTAATCCTTTTCAGAAATATCAGTGACTTGCTTTCCCTGTTGTTTATGTAGTTTCTTTCTATTGAGTCTGTTTAAAATCTCATATGGCCATCTTAGGACCGTAGCAGGAAGCCTATATTGTAAGTTGAAAATATCAAAACGCATAATCCGATTCACAGATTTCCTGTTGGCTTCATGATAACTCCATACTTTGGAATTGCCTCCTATTCCCATTGGCTCAACTTCGTCAAAAATATCCTCACATAAGCGACTGAGCTGTGGAGCTGTATATTCTCTCACATGCCAGGGGTTTCTAGAAAGGGTATGCCTGATGTTGGGAGTGGAGATAATCGCTTTGCCACCAGGTTTGAGTACTCTATAAATTTCTTGCAAGAAGAGTTTATCGTTTTCTATATGCTCTATGACTTGAAAACTGACTACTGCATCAAAACTATTATCTTTAATCTCCTGAAATGGGGGTATCACAGCTTGCTGGAATTTGGCTTTGGGATACTTTTTTGATAAATTATCAATGACTTCATCAATTTTATCCAAACCGAGATAAGCGTCGACATGATCCAGTAATACTTCCACACCTCTTCCTTCACCGCAACCTACTTCTAAGAGTTTACCCTTGACCATAGGTTTTGCAGCAATATATGCTTTGAGAAGTCTTTGGTGGATGGGATTATCACTCACCAACTTATCAGAAGTGATTTCCGTTGTATAGGTAGCCATTCAAAATTTCGTTAATTTGAGCAAAAATAAGCTTAATTTTTAAAAGCAGATGATCAGACAAAAAATCAGTTTAAAATTCAGTCTAGTTTTAGGCCTCTTTATCTACCTTATCTCTTTTTCCGCAGTTGCGCAGCAGACATTGGAACAGCTCAATCAATCGCTAAGGTATTCGAGATATTCCCGAATAGCTCCAAAAGTAATCCCGATAAAAGAGGGTGAGCGCACCTTTGTGTTACAGATGCCCATAGAGAAAATTGAAGAGAACATTGAATTCGGCATATATAACTTCTCTTATGGGATACTTTCATCTTTTCAAGAACCCATTACAGCTCAAAATATGATCAACTTGAAAGAGGAAGATTTGGTCCGTGAAACCAACTTTCACTTTTATTTTGAAAAAACAGTAACCATACCAGAGGAGCAAGAGATGGCTTTCGTGCTCCTTAGGGCTACAGATACCAGACAAGGAGACGAGTATTACTATCATGCAGATTTAATCAGCCCCTTTGTATTTGGGTATCCAGATTTTTGGGCCTACTATGGAGATGAGATCCCCTTTGACCAGAATTTTATGGTTAAAAACGATGCTCTTGAATTCAGAGGCAAGGGACCAGTGAGTTTGCACAAGTTTCAATACCCGGCGTCATTCGAGGTGCCATTGCCTCCAATGGAAATCAGACCTGCTTCCGTTCCCCGGGAGGTCACTGTCAATTATCAGGGTGATTTCTTATTGAATACACCAAAGAAATTTGAAGATGACGGTTATTATTTTATCCAATCTGATACGAATTCCACAAAAGGAATGATGTTGAGAACGGTTCATGAAGTCTTTCCCAAAGTAAAAGATTATGAAGAGATGGTTGAAATGGTCGCATACATTTCAACCAGAAAAGAGCATGAAGCCCTGAATGAGGCAGAAGATAAAAAGATAGCCCTAGACCAATACTGGATAGGACTCACCAAAGACGAGGATCAGGCTAAAAAACTTATAAGTGAGTATTTCAAGCAAATTGAATTTGCAAATATCCTATTTACCGACTTTAAAGAAGGCTGGAAAACCGACAGGGGAATGGTTTATACGGTAATGGGACCACCTAATGAAGTATCATTTAAAATCAATGGGGAAATATGGTCTTACCTTATTCCCAACTCCAATTCAAAAATTACTTTTACCTTTGCACGCGTCAAAAATATTTTGACACCAAACTATTATATACTCAACCGCTCCCGAAGCTTACAGCCGGAGTGGTTCAAAAGCATCACATTATGGAGAAGCGGACAGATGGATTTCTGATCAACAAAGGAGAAAACGAAAAGGATTTTATATTTGGCACAAGGGCAGTGATGGAGGCAATCAATGCTCAAAAAGACATTGATAAAATTCTTGTTGACAAAGACGTAAATAATGAATTAGTCAAAGAAGTTTTGCAGATGGCAAAGCAGGAAAGGATTCCTGTTGTAAGGGTTCCTGAGGGCAAGCTGAACAGAACTACCAGAAAAAACCATCAGGGAGTAATCGCCCATATGTCAGCCATTCAATATGCCTCATTGGACAATGTGATCGAAGAGTGCTTTTCAAAGGGGATAGCTCCAATGATCCTGATATTGGATAGGATTACCGACGTTAGAAATTTTGGAGCGATTGCCAGAACAGCGGAATGTGCAGGAGTCCACGCTATAGTAATACCTGAGAAAGGAAGTGCCCAGATCAATTCAGATGCAGTGAAAACTTCAGCCGGCGCACTTAACCACCTGCCAGTTTGTAGGGCCAAAAACCTATATTATACGGTGAAGGATCTGAAAAAAATGGGGCTGAACATTGTCAGTGTTACAGAAAAAACAGAAAGATTGATGTACGAGGCCGATTATACATTACCTACTGCTCTTATAATGGGGTCAGAGGAGGATGGTATTTCGCAGGAACTCATCGGTATTTCTGATGAGTTTGTGAAAATACCTTTAGCAGGAAATATAGAAAGTTTAAATGTATCAGTATCGGCCGCAGTGGTGATTTATGAAGGCATCAGACAGAGAAAGGGTTGATTTTAGATAAGTAGATAATTTGACCTGATAGAATTCGATTCTATCAGGTTTTTTTGTTTTCAGAAGGCTCATCAGGCCTAAAGGGTTGCGAAATAGTCTCCTTGATCAGTCCTGGAAAACTTTTGACGTGCAAGTCTCTTTGAGGGAAAGGTATTTCTACATTATTGTCTTTAAATGCTTTCCAAATGCCCCGCATTACTTGATCTCTAAGGATCACCCAAATATCGATATCATTGACCCAGAAAAGTACCCTGAAGTTAACAGAACTGTCATCAAAAGTTTGCATATAGACCCTTGAAATGGGATTTTTTAAGATTTCCTCCCTATCAAGTTCTTTTTGAATAAGCTCAGTAACCAAATCCATATCTGCATTGTAGCTCACTCCAATAATCAGTTCGATCCTTCTCTGCTTGTCTGATAAGGTCCAATTGGTCAATTGTTGGGCAAGGAGATCACCATTGGGAATTATAATCTCCGCACCATCCCAGTTTTTTATTTTGCTGGCACGGATGCCGATTTCGCGGACAATTCCTTCTATACTTCCAACCTGAATAATATCTCCGATTTGTATGGGTCTTTCAAAAGCCAGAATAACACCTGAAACAAGGTTGTTTACAATTGTCTGTAATCCAAAACCTATACCCACAGAAAGTGCACCTAGAACAATGGCGATTTTATCTACCGGAATACCGGATGCTGCAATAGCTATTAAAAAGCCAATTATCAATACAGCTAAACGGATGAGCAGGATGGAGGAGCCAAGTCTTTTCTTCCTGGTGTTGACATTTTGTTGGTCTTTGATATTTGCAAAATAAGCCACAGTATTTGCCAGGAAAGTAGCGATATACACCACAAGAAAGAATACTGCAATTTGTGCAAAGGTGAAGGAAGCATTGAGTATGCTTCTAGGCTGGGATAAGAAGTTTCCAGCCCAGTCCAAGAGCGTATCCAATAGGGTAAGGCTTTCAAAGAAGTAATAAGCCCAGATCGCTATGGCCAAGTAAGAAAACATACTATTGATCCTTTTTTGGATATCATAAAAATCAATCACAGAGGTGAATTCACTTTGATTTTTGCGGCTAACTTCTATCTGAAGGTATATAATCTCTTTGATGATGATGATGAAAAGGATCAAACTAATGGCGTGCATCATGCTCAATGTAGCCGTGATTCCAAGCAATTTCCCGAGGCTGAACCTCCCTAAGACATTTGCAAGAATCGAAGAAGCACAAAAAGTGATATAGATTTTGGCAAGTATGTGCACATACTCGGGTATTAGTGCACTTTCCTGTTTCTGTAGTTTGATAAGCCTTAAGCCTAATAGAATCCCTATTGTACTGAAAAACAATAGGTGCCATCTCTCCTGAAAGGCTACTTCCCAATATAGGTTGCTGGCAGTGCTGATAAGGAAGAGACCGAACATCATCAGCCAAACTTTCATTCCGCTTTTTCCTATCCTTAGGGCCAGTAAAACACCAGATATACTCACCAATATGATCAGAATCAAAGCAAAAAAGGAAACAGGTGGATTGGGGTAGAAAAATGGGGCGATAGCAAGTATCAAAAGTAAGCTGGATAATTCGGGATGTTTTGGGACGTATCTTACCCTACTCAGTATTATGGTAGCAAACTCTTTCTCAGCCCTGATTTTTTTCAGATTATTGTAAAGCCAGTAATAGATCAAAAAGGCAAGAATTACCAAAAAGAATGTGATGCCCAAATGGTTGTTGATATACCCATTTAGGATGACCAGATTAAACCTCAGAGAATCCTTAAAGACATGAGTCAATCTGCTGGCACTTGGGAAATCCCTAGGCTCCCAGATGAAATTGGTTTCTTTGGAAAGTAATGCCTTTTCCAAATTTCTTTTTTCACTTTGCAATCTATCGTTTATCTCATTGATGCGAATACTAAAAATGGAAATGCGGGACTTATAAGAAGCTACTTTTAACCGCTGGGCATTAAGGCTGCTGTCAGACCTTTGAAAATTTGATCTGAGCGTTTTGATCGTTTGTTGGTATCCCGGCAATAAGGAGGTGTCTCTAAGTTGACTGTTGAAGATTTGATCTTGTCTGATGGAGTCCAGTTTTTGCTTTACGATGGCCAATTCCTGAACTCTTGTATTGATGATTTTCTCTGCTTGTTCAACGAGTACTGCTGTAGTTTCATGCCAATTTACCAAGGCATTGATATACCTAAGGTTGATCTTGGTTTCTGAATTTTCCAGCCTGGATTCAACAGAATTGATAAATCTTTCGGTAGGAGGAATGATGCTGTTTATGCTAACAGAATCCAAATCCTTTTTCAGAATTTGATTTACTCGGCCCATTTTTAAGCTGTATTCCTGGGTCCTTTGTATGCTGGTTTCCAAACTTGGG
This sequence comes from Mongoliibacter sp., assembly GCF_007692705.1. Classification (GTDB taxonomy): domain Bacteria; phylum Bacteroidota; class Bacteroidia; order Cytophagales; family Cyclobacteriaceae; genus Mongoliibacter. The sequence goes on along the minus strand of NZ_REBN01000213.1, from coordinate 2,726 downwards.
ATGGGTAATTGAGAAGTAGTTAGGATTGTGTCAGCAGAAGGATTGCTCACTAAAATTGAGTCTACAAAACTAGGGTTATTTGATACCTGTGACTTAGCAGGGATAAAAATGAATAAAAAAAGCAAAACCAGTAATCCACCAGTCGATTTGAAAGGCCGCATAATTTTTATTTTAAATGTAATCAAAATTTGAATTCAATCAGAATGATAAGCAAATGTAGAAAAGGCTTATCGTTTTCACTGCCATATTGACTTTATTTCTTTTGTTTTAAATGAAGAACGAGACATTATGGCGTAATTTAAGCTTTGGTATATAATTTAAGGAAGAGTATTTGTAATAATTTCTATCAAAAACCAAACTTATTACCACTATGAAACTTACAAGATATAACAACCTTGAATCACAATATCCAACAACCTTTTCCAGTATGTTGGATAAATTCTTCAATGACAGCATTGGTCAAAACGTGAGGCAGTTTACGCCTGCAGTGGATATTTCAGAAGATCAGGATAAATATGATATCCAAGTTTCGGTTCCCGGAATGAAAAAAGAGGATTTTAAATTGGAATTGCTTGACGGAAAGTTGACCATTTCTGGTGAAAGAAAAATGGAGGAAAAGAAGGAGGGAAAGAATTTTCATTCTGTGGAAACGCATTATGGATCCTTTAGTCGCTCTTTTTATCTTCCAGAAGATGTAGATCAGCAGAATATTTCGGCAAAATATGAAGATGGTCTTCTCAAAGTAGCCCTACAGAAATCAGAAAAGAATATCAGCAAAGCTACCATAGAAGTAAAATAGGAAAGTGGGGAAACCCACTTCCTTTTTTTTTGTTTAGATTGTAATAGTTTGCTCTGGCTACATTTAAAATCAGGAAACAAGTCCTGTTAAACGTTGTTAAATAGATGAAATTGTCAGGCTTTATGTCTGATTTTTGTAATCGACCCAGCAAATATTACGTGTATAAATACAGAACTTAAACAAGGTCAAAATGAATAAAAAGCAATTCTTCTTAGGGATTATCTTAGCTTCACTGATAGGAGGAGTAGTTGCCTTGGCAGGAGCCAGCTACCTTTCGAAGCAAAATTCCGCAACCAATTTTACCGATAAGCAAGATACCAGTTTGGTCAATTGGTTATCTAATGACAAGTTTACCGTCCCTGATGGGATCAATTTCGTGGCCTCTGCGCAAATGGTGACTCCAGCAGTGGTTCATGTGAGAAGCAGTGTGACCGTATCACAAAGACAGAGAGGAGCAGATCCTTTTGAGGAATTTTTCGGATTCAGGTCTCCTGATAGAGGCGGAACACCAAGAGAGGGGAGGAGTTCAGGTTCGGGAGTGATCATTTCTGAAGATGGGTACATTGTGACCAACAATCATGTAATAGAAAATGCCACGAGAATAGACATTTCTTTAGAAGACAACACCAGGTATTCAGCCAGGGTAATAGGAACAGATCCTACGACTGACTTAGCCTTGATTAAAATTGAAGCAAAAGGTTTGCCTTTTGTACGGTTTGGCGATTCTGATAGAGTAAATGTAGGAGAATGGGTTTTGGCCGTAGGTAATCCATTTGACCTTACTTCTACTGTGACAGCCGGAATTATCAGTGCCAAAGCAAGAAACATTGGAATTCTCAGAGATTTGGAAAATAACCTTCAGATAGAAGCATTTCTTCAAACTGATGCAGTTGTAAATCCAGGTAACTCGGGAGGAGCATTGGTTAATCTCGCAGGAGAACTTATTGGTATCAATACTGCTATCGCTTCTAGAACCGGTACCTTCAATGGATATGCATTTGCTATTCCAACATCTATTGTAAAAAAGGTGATGGATGATTTGTTGGAATTTGGTACGGTACAACGTGGACTGCTGGGAGTGCAGATTAGGGATGTAAGTCCAGAACTGGAAGAGTATATAGGTGAAACAATTGATGTCAACCGAGGAGTTTATATCATGGAAGTGAATGAAGGTTCAGGAGGAGAGGAAGCCGGTTTGAAAAAAGGTGATGTCATCATTGGAGTGGATGGTGCTGAAACCCATAACGTTGCTAAGCTTCAGGAAATGGTTGCCAGAAAAAGACCGGGTGATAAAGTAGAAGTGAAGTACTTGAGAAAAGGTCAGGAACAAACGACAATGGCTACTTTGAAAAACATCTCAGGTGATACCAAAATAATCCGTAAGGAGGTTCCAAGGAGAACAACTTTCAGCGGTGTTACTTTTGAAGATATAAAACCAGATGCAAAAAATAAACTTAAGATCCAGGGAGGAGCGTCAATAGTTACCATTGACAATGACACTTGGAAAAAATCAGGTGCTAAGGTAGGTTTTATTATCACTTCAGTGATAGGTTCTGATGGTAGGTATAGAATATCAGGAGCAGAAGATCTTTCCGAAGTATTGAAAAACAATCAGGGAGAAGAGATAGTTATATTAGGTGTGTATCCTAATGGTCAAGAATACTACTTCGAGATCAAAATAGAATAAATAAAGTGTTAAGTTGTTTTGTGTTTGAAAAAAGGGTCAGTCCGTTGGGCTGACCCTTTTATTTTTGGGTTCAGGCAAACTTTATATAGGAGCTGAGGATCGCAGAACTTGTCCCGAATCGGGAACGTTTTATTTCTCGCAAGCCTTGTCCCGAGCATCGGGGGACGCAAGGAAGCAAAGAAAAGGGTGAGAATTTATAAGCAGACACCATAAAGATAATCAGAGGCTTAACCTTGTCGC
>NZ_REBN01000145.1 GCF_007692705.1 Mongoliibacter sp. | reverse complement strand
CCTAAGTATTACATTGTCACTTATAGGATTGGGGACTTCGCTTTGGCTCTTCACATCAGTATATGATAATGGAATATTGGTTATGCAATCTGGAAATTGGTCTGCACCATTCGGAATTTCTTTTGTTGCGGACACCCTTGGAGTAACCATGGTACTTCTTGCTTCAATTGCTGGGTTAGCGGTATCCTTATTTGCCACTGCCAGTATGAATAAGGCAAGGTTAGAATTTGGTTTTTTCCCCATGCTTCATTTTTTAGTGATGGGGCTTCAGGGCGCATTTCTAACGGGGGATATATTCAACCTTTATGTTTGGTTTGAAGTCATCATTATTTCCTCTTTTGTCTTGATTACTATCGGAGGAAAAAAAGCCCAACTTGAAGGAGCTATCAAATACGTTGCACTTAACCTATTAGCCTCTGTTTTTTTCCTAATCGGAATTGCTTTTTTATATGGTCTTACCGGCTCATTGAACATGGCAGATTTGTCCATTAAGGTTCAGGAAATAGAAAACAAGGGCTTGATCAATGTGACCGCCAGTTTATTTTTGGTGGCTTTTGGAATCAAATCAGCTGTTTTTCCTCTGTACTTTTGGCTACCTGCTTCCTACCATACCCCTCCTCCAGCTGTCGCTGCGATTTTTGGCGGATTACTCACCAAAGTCGGAGTCTACGCTATGGTCAGGACTTTTACCTTGATTTTCGTAGGAGATGATTTTCTGAGTATAGTACTATCTGTAATGGCAGCATTGACCATTTTATCAGGTGCCCTTGGCGCTATGGTTCACCAGCATATTGGGAAAATTTTTGGGTATCTAATTATTTGCCATATCGGATTTATGATGGCTGGTGTAGGCATGATGACAGAAATTGCCATTGCTGGAACGGTTTTCTATTTAATACATGACATCATTGTCAAAACTAATCTTTTTATGGTATCAGGTATTATTTTAAAAATCAACGGTACACAGAATATCAAAGAATTGGGGGGGATGTATAAAAACTACCCACTACTTTCTCTTCTTTTCGCTATTCCTCTGTTTTCATTGGTGGGAATTCCACCTCTTTCAGGATTTTGGGCAAAATTGTTCTTTATCCAAGGAGGATTGGAAAGCGGTGAATATGTATTAATTTCTTTCATTGTATTAGGGTCTTTTCTGACACTTTGGGTAATCGCTAAAATATGGGCAGAAGTATTCTGGAAAGAAGGAAAGGATCTACCTAAAAAAGCTATTGGAAAATACTTCCATGAAATCAACTTAAGGTCAAAATGGGCACTCCTCTTGCCTGTAGTTTTCCTAAGCATAATTTCTTTGTACATTGGACTGGGAGCAGAAAATATCATCACCTTATCACAACGGATAGCTTCAGAATTGATGAATCCCTCTTCCTACATTGAATCAGTAATGGGCCAAAACTTAAACGAGATATGACTAAATCCCTCCTCTTAAGTAATTTATTGCTGGCCTTAGTTTGGGTTTTTGCCACTGGAACCCTTACACAGGAAAATTTCCTGTTTGGTTTTATCATCAGCTTTGGCATCCTCTGGCTTATCAGTGTCAATAGGGTTGAAAACAAGTACTTTACTATTGTACCAAAAACGCTATGGTTTTTCTTGGTGATTTTGGGAAAAATAGTGGTTGCAAACCTTCAAACTGTCAAGGAATCACTCTACTCAAAGAAAAAATTGAACCCAGCAATTATCAAAGTACCCTTAGAAGCAAAAACGGACTTGGAGATTACCTTTCTGGCCAACCTGATATGCCTTACACCTGGCACCATGGTATTGGATGTTTCCACTGACAAAAAAGCCATGTTTGTACATGCCTTACATTGTGAAGACAAGGAAGAGTTTATAGAGCAAATTAAAATCAAGTTGGAACACCGTTTATTGGAATTAATGAGATGATTTTACAAGAGTATTATAACTATGTGATTTTACCAATGTTAGGGATTTCAGTGATTTTGGTTTTTATCAGATTCCTGAAAGGACCAAGCATACCTGATAGGGTAATTGCATTGGATTTATTGATTTTGATTGCGATTGGAATCATTGCAGTTTACAGTATGCAAAATGACCAAAGCACCTTTTTGGATATCGCCATGCTATTTGCTTTGATCGCCTTTTTGGGTACGGTGGCCTTTGCTTATTTTCTAATTCAAAGAAGTAAAAATGATGACTGAAATATTGATAATGATTATGATGACTATGGGAGCACTTTTTGTGCTTTCAACGGCGGTTGCTATGCTAACCAAGCCGGATGTCTATATGCGTATCAATATCACCACCAAGACAGCTACACTTGGTTTGGGTTTGATTTTATTATCAGCAGCTGTCTATTTTCAGGATTATTCGGTCACGACAAGAGTGGTTGCTATAATCCTCTTTATATTTTTGACTGCACCTATTGGGGGCCATATGTTGATGCGTTCAGCATATTTTACCAAAACCAAAAAGTGGAAAGGGATGAAGATTGATGACCTTGATGGTCAGTATGACACTGTAACAAAAGAACTTTACAGTGAAGATAGAGATGGAGGCATTTCACCAAAAACGACAGAAGAAGATGAAAAA
>NZ_REBN01000212.1 GCF_007692705.1 Mongoliibacter sp. | reverse complement strand
TATTGGATTAACTTCCTTTTTTATTGGCCGTCTTTTCAGCTACCAGGCCATTTTATATAGATCTGCTGACAATTTCCTCAAAGAAGATCAGGTTAAGACAATTCTGGATGGAAATAGATTCATCAATAATCAAATCATGAGTACAAACAGAAATACTTTTGGGGCCAATCATTCACAAATGCCCTCCGGAAAACTGCTTACTATTGATGACAACACAGAACTGTTTTCCAAAAACAATAAACTCTATATTACCATAAAAATCCCTAACCGTATAGGCATTTATGAAAACTTTACTTATGAAATTATTGGAGCGAATGAAAACCATATTTTATTGAGTGAGGAAGTGGTAGGTGAAAAAAAGTTTAGAGCTTATCTAATGAAAAAATACAGTAAATAAAATTTAAAAAAATGAGGGGGCTCTTGCCCCCTCATTTTATTTAATCTGATCTATCAATTCCTGTACTGCTGCCTCTATCTGGGCGTCCTTACCATAAAGCACTTCTTCAAAAGGGGTTGAGACCTTGATGTCTGGCTCCAATTGAAGATTCTCCAACGGCCTATCCTCTTCAATTCCATAGAATGCAATCATAGGAATACCAAAAACGATGGTTGGATCGATCTGTGTTTCCCACCACACAGCTGTGCTTGTACCAGGCACAGGCATACCTATCAGTTTACCGATCCCCTTAGCTCTGTAGGCATAAGGGAAAGCATGTGCATCAGAATAATTACTTTCACTCATGACCACCACGCTTGGCTTAGACCATTTATCTCTAGGTTCTCCACCGCGGGTAACGAAACCATAAGGCCTAAATGTCGCATATGGTTTGCCATCCAGAAATGTCGAAAGATCTTCATGTAACCAACCACCACCATTGAACCTGGTATCTACTATCAAAGCCTCTTTATCTGCATTTTTACCGAGAACCTCATCATAAACGGTTCTGAAACTGTTATCATTCATTCCTTGTACATGTACATATCCTATTCTACCATCACTTAAACTATCCACCATAGCTCTCATGGTTTCAACCCATCTTTTATAAAGGAGTTGATTTTCTGCCCCCTGAGAAATGGGCTTGACAGACTCTTCCCATCTGGAATTGTTTTTAGGGTCAAACAAGGATAACAAAACATTTTTACCAGCTTTTCTATTGAGTGTTTTATTCCAATCTAGATTTTCATCCAATTCAACACCATCTATTTTCTCGATAACATGACCAGCTTTTATTTTACTTTCGGCTTTATCCAAAGGTCCTCCTGTAATGACTTCCATGACTTTCAAACCGCTTTCCTCAGATCTTTCATCAAAGAATAAACCCAATGAGGCTGTTTGATCTCCATTTTCAGATCTGTGGGAATATCTTCCTCCAGTATGGGATCCATTCAGTTCACCAAGAATTTCACTGAGTAATTCCTGAAAGTCATAATTGTTGTTGATATGAGGTAGAAATCTAGCGTAATTATCCCGATACATATCCCAATCAATCCCATGCAATTCAGGATCATAAAATTTCTTTTTGACCTGTCTCCAAGTATGGTGAAAAATATAGTCCCTTTCAGCTGTGGCATCCAGCACCATTTCTTCATTGATCCCAATATTTGAAAGTTTCCCACTGCCAGTTTCTATTTTCGATAATTTTCCATTTGCCAGTACAAAAAGGTTTTTACCCTCTTTATCCAATTGAACTCTTCCCGGGCCAGAATTTGTCTTGGCAAGAGATTTGAGTTCCTTTGTTCTCGTGTCAAAGACCCATATGTCATACTTGTTTTCAAAACTTGCCATCATATAAAGCTTGTCACCATCAGGAGATAAGTCGAAGGAAGATAAATTGAGAGAACCTGTAGTAAGTCTTAGTTTTCTGTTTTCCAATCCTTCTAGGTTCAAGTTGAGGGGTTCCTCACTACCATTGTCATCAGTCTTTTTATCCTCTTTATTTTTCTTCTCCTTATCCTTCAAAAGATCATAATCTGCCTTACTGAGCTTGAACTGATCAAAAGCTGACTGATCAAAGAAAAGCGCATAGACATCCAATTCTCTGGCCCCTTGCATGGCAAGGGGTTTTTTACCATCTCTATCATTAGTCCAGATCAAAGCTTTTCCATTCATAGCGAACCGGCCTCTTCCATCAGAAAATCCACTATTCGTAAGGTTTACGCCCTCTTTCTGACCTTTAGCATCATACAGCACCATATGACTTGCTCCATAAAGTCCTAATGCATTTTTCGCTACAAGCCACTTACTATCTGGGCTCCAGGTAAAATCCTGATCTCCATCAGCGTAGGAAAAATTCTCTCCTGCAGGTATTATCGTTCGGGACGTCTTATCAGCCAGATTAAAAACCTTCAGAACATTTCTTTCTTCCAGATAAGCCAATTCTTTTCCATCAGGCGACACCAATGGCTGAAATTCGTCCTTGTCTGTAGCCATGATTGGCTCCTCTTTAATTAAAGTAGCTGCAAAAAAGTAAGGCTCTTCGCTTCTTGTAATAGACGCTCGGTAAATATCCCAGCTTTCTCCTCTTTCTGTAGAATAATAAAGCGTTCTTCCATCCTCTCCCCAACTTAGCATTCTTTCTTGCGCGGGAGAATTGGTAATCCTCTTAGTCTGATTGTTTTCAACTGAAGTCACAAAAACCTCTCCCCTAAAGACAAATGCTACTTCCTTACCATTTGGAGACAAGGCCATTTCTGTAGCACCACTGTTAACAGATACGATTTTTTGTTCATTCCCTCTAAAGTCTCCGAAAATCTCAATGCTTAATTTCTTGGGTTTTTCTCCTTCTTGCAAGGTGTAAATTTCTCCATTCCAAGAAAACGTGAACAGATCTTCATTTGAGCTACTCAGGTGCCTCACGGGATGATCTTCAAAATCAGTAAGCTGGATCTCGTCACCCGTTGATATATTTTTCTTATACAGGTTTTGAGACCCATTTTTTTCACTCAGATAAAAAATAGAATTGCCATCTTTTGAGAAAACAGGCTCCCTGTCTTCGCCTTCAAAATCACTCAATTGTGTATAGGACTGATTTTTCTTATCAAATACCCAAATATCTCGAGTCACTGAAGACGTATGTCTTTTTCTCCATTCGTCTTCATATCCTTTTCTATCCTGAAAAATGATCCTATCTCCTGAACCGTCAAATGAGGCATTTTGCATTCCTGCAGTGGAAATTAAAACATTTCTTCCCCCTTCTACAGGAACTGCATATAGTTTTCCGAAAAGTCCTTTGTTTGGAAATCTAACCGAAGTATATAGGTCATTTCTAGGGGAGCTAAAAATCACTTGTTTGCCATCTGGCGTAAAGTCCCAAGGGAAATCATTTCCTGAATGGAAAGTGAGTCGTCTTGCCTCCCCTCCTGAAGATGGTATGATGTACACATCAAAATTACCATATCTATCACTGGCAAAGGCTATATGCTTACCGTCGGGACTCCAAACTGGCATTGCGTTATGAGCTTCATGTAAAGTTAGCGGGCTTGCTACGCCTCCGTTGATCCCAACTTTAAACAAATCACCTTTGTATCCGAAAACTATCTCTTTCCCATCCGGAGAAATAGCCGGATATCTCAGCCATAAAGGTGTTGATTGGGCTATTGCTCCAACCTGACATGCCAATAGAATGATCAGTAAATGTATTATTCTCATATAAGTTAAATTTGGATTATCCCGAAAGTTAACAAAGCATACTAAAATCTAATACCTAAATAGTTATGAATGGTGCATAAAAAAAGGCAGCCCGATTGAGCTGCCTATGCAATTATCTATTGAATTATGAAATCAATCTTTTTTTTGCGGAAAATATGCACTTTCTCCCAGTTGCTCTTCAATTCTCAGTAATTGATTATACTTGGCCATTCTATCTGAACGGGATGCAGAACCTGTTTTAATCTGGCCACAGTTTACTGCTACAGCCAAGTCAGCAATAGTAGAATCTTCTGTTTCACCAGACCTATGCGACATGACACAAGTCCATCCCGCTTTATGAGCCATATTTATGGTATTTAAAGTTTCTGTAAGCGTACCGATCTGATTGACTTTGATCAGAATGGAATTGGCTGACTTTTCTTTGATTCCCCTTTCCAAAAACTTGACATTGGTCACCAATAGGTCATCACCTACAAGTTGGATTTTATCTCCGATTTTGGCATTCAACATTGCCCATCCTTCCCAATCGTCTTCAGCAAAGCCATCTTCGATTGAATCAATTGGATATTTCTCGGACAATTCGGCCAGATAGGCAACCTGTTCTTCCCTGCTTCTGATTTTTCCGGAATCTCCTTCAAATTTTTTGTAATCGTATTTCCCATCTACAAAAAATTCAGAAGCTGCGCAATCAAGTGCTATCGTGATGTCTTCTCCTGCTTTGTATCCAGCATTTTTAATTGCTTCCAAGATACTTTCCAATGCTTCTTCAGTACCTCCGGAAAAATTAGGAGCAAAACCACCTTCATCACCAACGGCTGTAACCAAGCCTTTGTCATGGAGGATTTTTTTCAAATGATGAAAAATTTCAGCACCCATCCGGATGGCTTCAGAAAAACTTAGAGCGCCTACAGGTCTGATCATAAACTCTTGGAATGCAATAGGAGCATCAGAGTGTGATCCTCCATTAATGATATTCATCATTGGAACAGGGAGTGTATTGGCATTCACACCACCAACATATCTAAAAAGTGGCTGACCTGCTTCCATAGCAGCAGCTTTGGCCACCGCAAGAGAAACACCTAAAATAGCATTCGCTCCAAGCTTACTTTTATTTGGCGTACCATCCAAGTTGATCATGATCTGATCAATGGTATTTTGCTCGAACACATCCATACCAAGAAGTTCAGGAGCAATAACATCATTCACATTGGAAACTGCTTTCAAGACACCTTTTCCCAAATACTTACTTTTATCACCGTCTCTTAATTCTACCGCTTCATTTACTCCCGTGGAAGCTCCACTCGGCACGGCTGCTCTTCCAAAAGCACCGGTTTCAGTAAAAACATCAACTTCTATAGTTGGATTTCCACGAGAATCCAAAATTTGTCTAGCGTGGATTGATTGAATTAATGTCATAATTTAAAAGGTTTAAGATTTGTACTTATTTATTCATTAAAGATATAAAATCATCAAACAAATACCGTGAATCATGTGGCCCAGGAGATGACTCTGGATGATATTGGACTGAAAAAGCAGGCTTATTTTTAAGCTTAATTCCAGCTACTGTATTGTCATTTAGGTGGACATGTGTCATTTCCACCACATCGCTGTTTTCTACATCCTCTCTTTTGACCACAAAGCCATGGTTTTGAGAAGTGATCTCACTTTTACCTGTCAAGAGATTTTTAATAGGATGATTGAGGCCTCTATGCCCATGATGCATCTTATAGGTTGAAATCCCGCAAGCTTCAGCTAAAATCTGATGCCCTAGACAAATCCCAAAAACAGGTTTACCTTCATCGAGGATCTCTTTAGTGGTATTAACTGCATATTCCATGACAGCAGGATCTCCGGGACCATTCGATAAAAAATATCCGTCAGGATTAAATTCCTGCAAAGTCTTCAGAGAGGTTTTAGCAGGGAATACTTTACAATAAACTCCCCTTTCAGCGAGGCTCCTAAGAATATTGAATTTGATTCCAAAATCAAGACATGCTACCTTAAGAGGAGCACTTTCATCCCCGAAATAGAAAGGTTCCTTGGTACAGACTTGGGATGAAAGCTCAAGCCCATCCATATCTGGAACAAGATTCAGTTGTGCTTTTAGGCCAGCCAAATCATTCTCGAATTCGGAGCTGATAATAGCATTCATAGCTCCCTTTGAACGGATATGGCGTACAAGTTTACGGGTATCGATATCTGCTATCCCAGTTATTTCGTACTTCTGTAAATAATCCTGAAGTGAGCCACTTGCATCCAACCTAGAGTAAATCTCAGAAAAACTGTTGACAACTATGCCTGAAATGGTCGGATGATCAGATTCAACCTCAGAATCTATGACTCCATAATTCCCAATATGAGAAGTAGTTGTAACGATTATTTGACCTGTATAGGATGGGTCAGTGTAAATCTCCTGATAACCAGTCATTCCAGTGTTGAAACAAATTTCACCACCGTTGGTTCCGGGGCTTCCAATGAGTGTACCTTTGAACATGGTACCGTCTGCAAGAAGTAGGGTTGCTTTTTGTTTATTCATTTTGATTATTTGGACTCGTCAAAGTTAATTATTTTAAAGTAAGAGGCCTAAAGTAAATGTAAAGGATATAAAAAAAGGGATTGAACCAAAGTCCAATCCCTTCTATATGTAAAAGAAAATAACATGAATTAATCTTCAGATTTTTTTTCTTTTTGATCATCAGCATTATCGCTATCCACTTCTGTTGAATCAGCTTTGGCTTCTGTAGCTTGCTCTTTAGAACCTTCTGCTTCAGTTGCTTTACCTGAACTTCTCCTACTTCTTCTGGTAGTTTTCTTAGCTGGTTTAGCATCCTTCAACATCAATTCATTGAAGTCAACTAGTTCAATTATACACATTTCGGCATTATCACCTAAACGGTAACCAGTTTTTATGATTCTTGTATATCCACCATTTCTGGTGCCAACCTTCTCAGCTACATCTCCGAAAAGTGCTTTAATACCTTCTTTACTCTGAAGATAAGAGAAAGCTACCCTTCTATTATGAGTTGTATCTTCTTTAGCCCTTGTGATCAAAGGCTCTACATATTTTCTTAGCTCTTTAGCCTTGGCAAGCGTTGTTGAAATACGCCTGTGAAGAATCAAGGATGTCGCCATGTTAGAAAGCATTGCTTTTCTATGACTTGCGGTCCTACCAAGGTGGTTAAATTTCTTACCGTGTCTCATTTTATTTATTCTTCATCAAGTTTATACTTAGACAAGTCCATTCCGAAAGTCAAACCTTTCTCTTGGATTAACTGCTCAAGTTCAGCAAGTGATTTTTTACCAAAGTTCCTGAATTTCATCATATCAGAAATTTCAAGTTTGGCAAGATCACCTAATGACTTCACATCAGCAGCTTTTAAGCAATTGAATGCGCGTACAGAAAGATCCAAATCACCAAGAGGCGTCTTAAGAAGCTTTCTCATATGAAGAAATTCTTCATCGATTGGCTCTGGTTCTGAAATTCCTGTCGAGTCAAGTACCATTGTTTGATCTGAAAACAACATGAAATGTTGTATTAAGATTTTCGCCGATTCTTGCAATGCTTTCTCTGGGTGGATAGATCCGTCAGTCGAAACCTCTAGAATCAATTTTTCAAAGTCAGTTTTTTGCTCTACCCTGGTATTTTCAACGCTGTATTTTACATTCTTGATAGGTGTAAAAATAGCATCGATAGGAATCACACCAAAGACTTGATCTTTTGGCTTGGATTCTTCTGCAGGAAGATAGCCTCTTCCTTTTTCAACTGTCAATTCAATTTCAAAACTTTTACTTTCATCCAAATGGCAAATAATCAGCTCAGGATTCAAGACCTCAAAAGAGGTTGTAAACTTAGCGATATCTCCCGCAGTGAAAACAGACTGATTAGAAACCTCAACAGTAATTTTCCCATCAATTGAGTCATGGACTTTTTTGAATCTTACTTGTTTCAGGTTTAGAATGATATCAGTCACATCCTCTACAACACCCTCGATAGTTGAAAATTCATGAACTACACCTGGTAGTTTCACTGAAGTAATGGCATAACCTTCTAGAGAAGATAAAAGAATTCTTCTCAAGGCATTGCCTATGGTGACCCCATAGCCCTTCTCTAGTGGCTTGAAGGTGAATAAACCGTGGAAGTCATCGGCTTTTTCCATCACCACTTTCTCGGGCATTTGAAATGCTAGTATGGACATATCAATAGTTCTATTTAAGTCTGAAAGTTTATTATTTAGAGTAAAGTTCGACAATCAACTGTTCTTTGATATTCTCAGGAATATCATCTCTAGTTGGAATTGAAACATATTTACCTGCTAAAGAGGAGTTATCCCACTCCAACCAAGGGTAACGATTAGATTTTCCTGCCAAACTAGATGTAATAGCTTCAAGAGACTTTGAACGCTCTCTAACTGAAACAACATCACCTGGTTTTAAAGAATAAGAAGGGATATTAACCACCTCTCCATTCACAAGAATGTGTTTGTGAGAAACCAATTGTCTTGCACCTCTTCTAGTTGGAGCAATTCCTAATCTAAATACTGTATTATCCAGTCTAGCTTCTAAGAGTTGCAAAAGGTTTTCACCTGTGATACCTTGCTTTCTGGAAGCAATATCAAACATTTTGGCGAATTGCCTTTCCAATACACCATAGATGTATTTAGCTTTTTGTTTTTCTGCAAGCTGAATCGCATATTCAGACTGCTTTTTCCTTCTACCTCTTCCGTGTTGTCCTGGAGGGTAGTTTTTCTTTTGGAGAGCTTTGCTATATCCTTCGATAGGCTCACCGAATCTTCTGGCGATTTTTGCCTTTGGACCTGTATATCTTGCCATTCTATATCTTCTTTAAGAATTTATACTCTTCTACGTTTTGGAGGACGACATCCATTATGAGGAAGTGGTGTCACATCAATAATAGTAGTTACATCTAGACCAACATTTTGTAAAGTTCTGATGGCAGATTCTCTACCTGCACCAGGTCCTTTTACAAAAACCTCAATTTTTCTCAAACCCAAATCATATGCAACCTGACCACAGTTCTGTGCAGCCATTTGAGCAGCATAAGGAGTATTCTTTTTGGAGCCTCTGAAACCCATTTTACCGGCAGAAGCCCAAGAAATCACCTGACCTGAATTATTGGTAATAGAGATGATAATGTTATTAAAAGAAGCCTTAATATGCACTTGGCCTACCGCTTCTACCTTAACAACTCTTTTTTTACCTTTAGCTTTATCGTTTCTTTTCTGAGCCATAATCTAATTCAAGATTTATTTAGTTGCTTTCTTCTTGTTAGCAACAGTTTTTCTCTTACCTTTTCTAGTTCTCGCGTTGTTTTTGGTTTTTTGACCTCTTACTGGAAGACCCTTTCTGTGTCTCAAACCTCTGTAACAACCAATATCCATCAATCTTTTGATGTTCAACTGAATTTCAGACTTAAGTGCTCCTTCAGTCCTGAACTCATCAGCGATGATATTTCTAATAGCGGTTGACTCTTCATCATTCCACTCACCGGCTTTCTTATCAAAAGAAATTCCTGCTTTCTCCAGGATCGCTTTGGCTGAACTCCTACCTATACCGAATATGTAGGTCAAGCCAATTTCACCACGTTTGTTGTCTGGTATGTCAACACCTGCAATTCTTGCCATAATGATTAACCTTGTCTTTGTTTAAACTTAGGATTCTTTTTGTTGATCACGTAAAGTTTACCTTTTCTTCTGATCACTTTACAGTCAACACTTCTTTTCTTAACTGATGCCTTAACTTTCATGTGTCTTTAATTTATTTTTGACCGCCACATGGAATTTGCCTTTGTATCATAAAGTTTGCACTAAAATCTACACGGCCCATTTCATGACATTTACTTATATCTATAAACAATTCTTCCTTTCGACAAATCATAAGGAGACAGCTCCAATTTAACTTTATCACCAGGTAGAATCTTAATATAATTCATTCTCATTTTACCAGAAATATGGGCAATCAATTGATGTCCATTTTCAAGTTCCACTTTAAACATAGCATTGGATAATGCCTCTACTATTGTTCCATCCTGCTCTATAGATGTCTGCTTAGCCATATTTAGAATTTAAAATTTTCTTCTATATATTTATGAGTAGTCAGTATTTCAGTCCTATCTTCAAAGATCGCTACAGTGTGTTCGTAATGAGCTGAGACTTTTCGGTCTGCCGTTCTGATGGTCCACCCATCTCTTTCTTGAACTATATTCCTAGACCCTAAATTGACCATTGGTTCTATTGCAATAACCAACCCATCTTTTAGGATAGGGCCACTGCCCTTTTTACCATAATTGGGAACCTCAGGCGACTCGTGAAGATTTTTCCCTAGTCCATGTCCTACCAGCTCTCTGACTACAGTATAACCTTTGGCTTCAACGAATTTTTGAATGGCATTACCAATGTCACCAACCCTATTTCCAGCAACAGCTTTTTCTATACCTAGGTATAGAGACTCTTTTGTTGCTTTGAGCAATGACAAAATATTTGGAGAAACTTCACCGACAGGGTAAGTATAAGCGCAATCGCTATGAAAACCTTGGTGAAAGACTCCACAATCTATTGAGATTATATCGCCATCTTTCAAAACATAATTACTTGGAAAGCCATGTACCACGACTTCGTTTACCGAAATACAAAGTGAGGCAGGGAAACCATTATACCCTTTAAATGAAGGTACACCATGGTGATCCCTTATATACTCCTCTGCTATTTTATCCAAGAAAGAAGTCTTTACTCCTTCCTTTACATTCTTTGCAACTTCTCCGTGAGCTTTACCTAATATCTGAGCACTTTCTTTGATGAGTTCAACTTCTTCCGAAGACTTGTAATGAATCATATTGCAGCAGCAAAATTAGAAGGATTATTCTTCATATTCCCACTTTTCATCATTCCCTCGTAATGTCTCATCAACAAGTAACTCTCAATTTGCCTCAATGTATCCATAATAACACCTACCATAATAAGTAGAGATGTACCACCATAGAATTGGGCAAAAGAACCGCCTACTCCTGCGATGATCGCAAAAGCTGGCAAAATTGCTACAATAGACAGTAGGATAGAACCGGGAAGCGTTATTTTCGAAATAATTCCATCAATGAAATCAGAGGTAGGTGCTCCAGGCTTAATTCCAGGAACGAATCCACCATTTCTTTTCAAGTCTTCTGCAATCTGCTCTGGATTAACCGTAATAGCAGTGTAGAAAAATGTGAAAAGAATAATCATCACTGCAAAAACAAGATTGTACTGCCATGATGTAAAATCACTGAATGTACTTCCAATGTAGTTTGCAATGTCATTATCAGCAGACCATATCTGCGCGATTAACGCAGGAAGGAACATCAAAGACTGGGCAAATATAATAGGCATTACACCTGATGCATTGACTTTGATAGGAATGTATTGTCTTTGACCACCATACACTTTACCACCAACTACTTGTTTGGCATATTGTACAGGTACCCTTCTTGTAGCTTCGGTAAGTGCAACAACACCTAAGACAACGAAGAATAATACAGCTGCTTCAATGATGAGCAAAAGCATTCCAGATGTACCTTTGGATAAAGCTTCTGCAATAATCGCCCCAGGAAGTGCTGAAATGATACCTATCATGATCAGCATTGAAATACCATTACCAATACCCTTTTCAGTTATTTTCTCACCTAACCACATACAGAACATAGTTCCAGCCGAAAGAAGAACTAAAGAGCTGAACATGAAAAGAGATGTACTGACCATAACAGCGCCAGTAGGCAAAATAGTTGCTGTAATATAACCTATACCTTGAGCTACAGTTATGGCAATTGTAAGGATCCTGGTAATCTGATTAATACGTTTTCTACCTGACTCTCCTTCTTTTTGCAATTTCTGAAAATATGGAACCCCAACAGTTAACAGCTGCAACACAATAGAGGCAGATATGTAGGGCATAATACCCAATCCGAAGATTGAAGCATTACTAAATGCGCCACCTAGGAAAGTATCAATCAATCCGAAAATACCCTCGGGGGCATCTCCAAGTTTAGAAGGATCTACACCGGGAAGCACTATAAAAGAACCTAATCTAAAGACCACCAGAAAACCAATAGTATTGATTATTCTGATCCTTAAATCTTCAATAGAAAAGATATTCTTTACTGTTGAGATAAACTTTTTCATTTACTTAAAGCTTGTTAACTGTTCCGCCTACTTTTTCAATTGCTTCAACAGCGGAAGCAGAGAAAGAATGAGCACTTACATTTAATTTGGTTGTAAGTTCGCCTCTACCTAAGACTTTTACAACATCTTTCCTAGAAACTAATCCATGATTGACCAAAGTTTCCAAATTGATGGTATCTAAGTTTTCAGCTTTAGCTAGCTCTTCTAATACATTTAGATTGACCGGCTTGTACTCAACCCTATTAAAGTTTTTAAAACCGAATTTAGGAACTCTTCTCTGAAGAGGCATTTGACCGCCTTCAAATCCAAGTTTAGTTTTATAACCTGATCTAGACTTAGCACCTTTGTGACCTCTAGTAGAAGTTCCACCTCTACCGGATCCCTGACCGCGACCAATTCTTTTCCTTGACTTAATGGAACCTTCAGCAGGTTTCAATGTATGTAATTTCATGATTAAGCTTCCTCCACTTTTAAAAGGTGACTTACTTTTCTTATCATTCCAGCCATCTGCGGAGTATTTTCCACCTCTACAGTTCTGTTAATCTTACCTAATCCCATAGCTATAATTGTAGCTTTTTGGTCTTTTGGTCTTTTGATTGTGCTCTTTATCTGAGTTACTTTTACCTTAGCCATTTTCTTAACCGTTAAAAACTTTTGACATTTTAACTCCTCTTTGCTGAGAAACAGCAATGGCATCTCTTAGTTGTACAAGCGCATCAATCGTTGCATTCACAACATTGTGAGGATTTGAAGATCCTTTGGATTTTGCAAGTA
>NZ_REBN01000125.1 GCF_007692705.1 Mongoliibacter sp. | reverse complement strand
GAAAAATCTACTTTTGGCGATCACCCATGCTATTTGAGCTTAAGCCCAGATGAAAAATTTCTAGTGGTGGGTAATTATTCAGGTGGCAATTTTTCTGCATATAAAATAGATCAAGGGAACTTGACCCATGTTCAGACTTTTGCTCACGAAGGACAAAGTATCAATTCTTCAAGACAGGAAAAAGCACACGTACATAGCACAGTTTTTCACCCAAATGGTCAGTACCTGTTGGTTGGGGACTTGGGAACAGACAAAATCCACCTTTATGATTTCAATCCGGATTTTGCAGTGCCTTTTCAACCGGCAGCATTTCCTTATTTTGAAGTTGAAGGGGGTGTTGGGCCTAGACACTTAATCATTCATCCAAAAGGTAATACAGTTTATCTTATACATGAGTTGTCTGCAGAAATAGGTGTATATGGGTTTGAAGATGGCCAAATGAGGCTTATCCAAACAGTGAGTTTGACAGATAAGGATTTTATTGGAGCGGTCGGAGCTGCTGAATTAAGATTTTCACCTGATAATAAGTTTCTTTATGCCTCTAATAGAGGAGATGCAAATGAGATCAGTTCCTTTGAAATTGATAAAGAAGGTAAGTTGAATTTTGTAGAAAGGATCAAATCCGGTGGAATTATGCCCAGAAATTTCATCATCACCAAAGATGGGAAGTATGTATTGGCAGCTCATCAGGAAACATCTGATATTGTGGTGTTTGAGAGAAATTTAAGAAACGGGAAGCTTAGTAAGACCAATTTAAAAGTAAATTACAATAAACCGGTTTATTTATATGAATTGGATTAAATCAGAATATTCCCGCTTTATGTAGCCTTTACATATTGGCTAAATGAAATAATTTTTGGCGAATCACATAAAATACTTTTGAATTATTTTAGCGGAATGGTTTTAATTGTAAAAAGTATCCGTACCTTTGGCATTATTATTAATTCAATATCAATTATCATGAACACAGGAAAAGTAAAATTTTTTAATGAATCTAAAGGATTCGGTTTTATCGTAGACAACGAATCATCAAAAGAGTATTTCGTTCACATCACAGGCTTGATCGACGAAATCAGAGAAGATGACGAAGTTACTTTCGACCTTAAAGAAGGAAGAAAAGGCCTAAACGCTGTGAATGTAAAAGTAGTCTAAGCTATATACACATTGACATCAATTTAAGAAGTCCCGAATATTTCGGGACTTTTTTTATGTCCATATTTTTATAAAATAAACATTTTTAGATTTTAGGATCAGAAAATTAAATTTACCCTTCAGGATTTTTCCATTTTTGTTTTTCTTCATCATAACACAAAGTCCCCGAATCAATCCACAAAGGGGAAGGCACATTATTGTGGTATAACTGACCCGTTCCTAAACCTTGAGGAAGACCTGTTTTGAAGGTTGAAGTAAATTGTGCTATGGCATTCAATCCGATATTACTCTCCAGAGCAGATGTCATCCACCAACCTATTCCCATGGATTCTGCCAACTCAATCCACTCTCTACTTGAATCCAAACCGCCTAACAGTGTAGGCTTTAAGATTATAAACTGCGGTTTGATTTTTTCCAGCAAATCTCTTTTTTCTTCTAAGCCATGTATTCCAATCAATTCCTCATCCAGAGCAATGGGTAAAGGTGTTTGAATGCATAGTTTGGTCATTACCTTTATTTGCCCCTGCTTAATTGGCTGTTCTATACTATGCAAATCAAAAGAAGCAAGTTTTGTCATCTTTTCCATAGCCTCATCTGGAGAAAAAGCGCCATTTGCGTCTACCCTCAAGGTAATCCTATCAGCACCATAGCTTTCCCTTATGTAAGACAAAAGAGAGCACTCCTGCTCAAAGTCTATTGCTCCAATTTTCATCTTGATGCAATCATATCCCTCCTTCAATTTCTGATCTATTTGCTTCAGCATAAAATCTTTGTTTCCCATCCAAATCAAACCATTTATCGGGATGGGTTTTCGGATGCTGATAAAATCAGTCTGAAATATTTTCTTTTCCCCACCATTTTTAAAGTCTAGCAATGCTGTTTCAAATGCAAATCGAACACTTGGTAAATTTTCTGGGATATGCTCCTTTACCCATTGAAAAATGGCTTTATCCTCTTTGGGTATAGTTTTTCCTGAAAGATCTATACAGAGATTGGATAATAAAACTTCAAAATCTGGTAGATCATCAGGACTCAGTTTAGGTAGGGGTGCCGCTTCTCCCCAACCGTAGATATCGGGGCTAAGATTACTCGAAGCTTTGATAAAAAAAGTTCTTTTTTCTTTGAGTGTTCCTCTTGAAGTTCCTGCCTCAAATTTGAATTTAAGTAAATGAGGTAGATAGGAGAAGTTTATTTTATTTAATTCTTTTGGCATTAGGGCTATATTTGCAGGCTAAATCAAAAACAGAACAAGCTGCCAATGACTTTGTTGAAATCAATCCAAAATATACGTTTAACGGATTACGAATATACATTGCCTGAAGAAAAAATCGCCAAGTTTCCGCTTGAAATAAGGGATGAGTCAAAGCTCCTCCAATACAACAAACAGGGAATTACCCATCATGGCTTCAAAGATTTGCCTCAAATACTACCAGAGGACTGCATGATGGTATTCAACAATACCAAAGTAATTCCGGCAAGGTTGATTTTTCAAAGAGCAACAGGGGCAAAAATTGAGATTTTTTTACTGAAGCCCATTTATCCAAGCGCTGTAATCAATGAAGTAATGATCAATACCCAATCAGTTACTTGGGAATGCATGATCGGCAACCTTAAAAAATGGAAGGCACAAGAACAACTGAGGGGGATTGTGGAAATCCATGGAGAACAGGTTGAACTTACCGCAAAACTGACTGATAGGGATAAAAGGTGGGTTCAATTGGAATGGAAAGGTAATCTTATACCCTTTGTTTCATTAGTGGAAGCTTCCGGCGAAGTGCCCCTTCCCCCCTACCTTAATAGAAAGGCAACCCCGGATGACAAGCCCCGCTATCAAACAGTGTATTCTAAAAAGGAAGGAGCCGTAGCCGCTCCAACAGCTGGACTTCATTTTACCGAAAATGTATTAGAACAATTGAGGCGTAAAGGAATTAAAGAAGAATACCTTACCCTCCATGTAAGCGCAGGTACCTTTCAGCCCATCAAATCAGAAATGATTACCGAGCATAATATGCACAGTGAACAAGTGGTGGTTTCTTTGGAAAGCATTGTGAATATCGCTAAGCAAAAACAAAAAATAGTGGCTGTTGGCACCACCTCAATGAGGACTTTAGAAAGTCTGTATTGGTATGGTGTGAAATTATTAAAAGATACCAGCTGCGAATTTTTGATAGAAAAACTTTTCCCTTACGGTGAAACAAAGGATCTTCCAACCAAGCAAGAAAGTTTTGAAGCTATTTTAAAATATATGCAAAAATATAATCTCAGAGAGATCACAGGATCCACTGAGATATTTATCATGCCCGGCTATGACTTCAAAGTATGCGATGGACTTGTGACTAATTTTCACCAACCTTCATCAACCTTGGTCCTACTTATAGCCGCATTTACAGAAGGCAATTGGAGAAAAATTTATGATGAAGCATTGAGTCAAGATTACAGATTTCTGAGCTATGGTGATAGCAATATTTACTGGAGGGACTGATTATCAATCATTCCCTCCAGATCCTAGTTTATTAATTCCATTCAGGAGATTTTGGTAATAAGTTCGACCTACAGGAACAACATCTTTATCAACCGTTAATTCTTTTGGGTTGATGGTTATGATTTCCTCAATCCTTACAATGTAACTTTTGTGAATTCTGATAAATTCATCAGCAGGCAAGATGGATTCAAACTCCTTGAGAATGTTTCTTAGGGAATACACACTTGTACGGGTAACCAGGGTCGTATAATTCCCATCACCTTTCATCCACATGATATCGGAGAATTTTACTTTAACCAGGTTGCCTTTGTTTCTTACAAAAATTGCGTTTTTGACTAACAATTTATTTTCTTTGTTGAGAGTCCCATTACCGTTTTTGTTTCCATTGGACTTTGACGAATACTCTTTCAAGACCTCTTTCATTTTTTTATTTTTTTTTCCAGGTCAAATGGAACCTTGCATTTAAACCGAAAATATTTCGTAACCTCTTAAGTTATCAGAAAGCAACCCGGAATTTGATCCCAAATGTTCAGGACCATACACGATTTCATGACCTAATATTGTTTATACACTCGTAACCTTTTGTTTATAGAAATGTTTGTAAGGGACTTAAAACTTCAAAATTGTCAGTAGTAATTTGAATTATAAAAATCAATTGTGAGTATGCGCTTAATCGCTTAGATTTGATCTTGTTAATTGGCAAGTCTTACATGAACAAAAAATTACAATATGTCATTTCTTTATTTCTCCTGCTATCCTTTGGCTGCGAAAAGAAAGAAGAACAACCTTCAACCCAAGAAGGTCTTGTTAGGTTGAGTGAATTAGAGCTTCAAGCATACAATCAGGGTACTCCTAGTGCTAGACTTCAATCCGGATCTACTTGGACACATGTATTCAAGTCAGAAGCTAAAATAACCTTTACCAGCGAACAAACAGGAGAGCAATATGAGCTCATTTATGATCCGAATAATTTCGGTAATAGCTCATTGAAGCTTCCTTATGCAGATTACACCTACAGTACAGAGGTTTCTGGGAATAATTACGAAAACTTTTTACCCTACACAGCAAAGGGTGAATTCCGTTTGAATAGTGCTTCCTTAGAAATTAGATTACAGGCTGAAACCGAGTATGGACTGGTAACTGTAAAGAACAAAAACCTAGAGTCGGCACCCATCATGGTGGATGGTAGCAGTATCAATATGACACTTTTGGGAAATCACTATTACAAATATGTCAAATCAGGAAGAGAACCTGTCTTAGAAATTATAGAGAACATTTTTCAAAATACCATCAGGAGAACCATTTCCGTAGAAGCTTACAAGCATTATAACTACAGGGTTATTGTTTCTGATGGTAGTAGTGAGGTGGTAGACCTGCAAATGCAGGATTTTGATTTGATTGAAGAAGATTTAATGGTCAATGTGGGGACAGTCCCAGCTACCCAAATGCCACAATTTGTCACGAATTTGGTATCAGAACTGAGAGAAAGTTCGGGCTTGGCTTACTTTAATAATCAATTATGGACAATCAATGACAGCGGTAATGAAAACATTATCTACCAAGTGGATGAATCCAATGGAAACACTTTAAAAAGGGTTAGGGTAAGTAATGCTGAAAATATTGACTGGGAAAGTCTCGCCCAAAATGAGGAATATCTGTTTATAGGTGATTTCGGAAATAACTCTGGTAACAGAAAAGATTTAACCATTTACAAAATAGAAAAATCTAAAGTGATCAGTCAGGAAGAAGTAGAGGCCGATAAAATCACCTTTTCATACCCGGATCAAAGTGACTTCACTCCTGCGTTGAATAACAATAACTTTGATTGTGAGGCGTTTTTTTTTGCTAACGGCAAACTACATCTTTTCAGCAAAAACTGGCTAGACAACAAAACTAAGTATTATACACTTCCTAGTACTCCCGGGGGGTATGAGGCTGAATTCATAACTGAATTTGATTCCCAGGGTCTGATTACGGGTGCAGACATCAATCCCATCACTGGTGATATTGCAATGATTGGCTATACAAATGCCGGTTTTTCTACCCAATGTTTTGTTTGGCTTTTTTCAGGTTATCCCTCTTTTGATATTTTTCAAGGCAAAAAAAACAGAATAGTTTTGGGTAGTCCTGCTGTATTAGGCCAGACAGAAGCCATATACCTAAAAGCAGACAATTCAGGATGGATTTCTTCTGAAGAGATTTCTGCTGGAGGGTTTACAGTCCCTCCTAAGCTTTTCTCCTTTGATTACAGTAATTTCTTTTAATCCAAGTCGGAAACCTTTTTAGAATTTTGACGGATGATTTTATCCAGATCCTGTGCTAAAGCCTTAAGGTATGAGAGGTATTTTTTATTTTCCTTATCCAATTGAGAGTCATCTATCAACTCAAGAAGCCCCAAAATTGAGGATAAAGGAGACCTAAGGACAGTACTTTGGTTATGGAGCACATCTCTCATCAGCTTATTTTGAGATTTTATTTTATCTGAATGTTTTGTTTGGTCATTGATGTCCTTACATGCATAACCAAATCCAACCACATTTTCCTGACTGTCAATAAGAGGAAAAAATTTGTGAGAATACAGTATTTTTTCTTTTGTCATCTTCGTAGGAACTGCCAATTCAAAACACTTAAACTTCCCGCTCAATATGGATTCCACTTCCTTTAAAAAAACCTCATCAATTTCTTCCATTAGGTAATTGATGAATTTATCACCATCCTGCAGATCTTTATTAAAACGCTGTTTCACCAGTTTTTCAGCAGAAGAATTATAACCTATCACCTTAAGATCTTTTCCAACTAAAAAAACACTTTCCTCAGAACTCTCTAAGACCGATTGAAGGGTAAGCTGCAATTGCTTTATTTCTTCCGAAAGATTCTGTACCTGGGATATATCTTTAAAAACGACATCAATTCCCGATATTCGTGGCAGTATATATATTTTATACCATCTACCATTGAGACTGTTGAAGTCCTCAAAAATACGCATGGTCTTGCTTTCCTTCGCTTTTTTAAATTCAAGTGCATATCTGTAGATATCCTTTTCGGGATAAATTTGCCAAATTGTATTTCCCAGAAGTTTATCTTCCTTCATTTCAAAAAACTTTTCAGCAAGCTCATTGGCTTTTTGAATTTGCCATTTGTGATTGAGTTGAAAGTAAATGTCTGTGGCAGGGTTAACGTCTTTTGGAAAAGTGTAATCAGTAGAAAAACTACTGACGACCACTTGTTTGGGATAACCAATTCCAAGAATTCCTGAAAAATCACCCTCTTTTGTCATAAGCACCGTAAATTCCCATTTGGCCGGATGACTTTTGTGGTTCAATTCAACTGTTTCTCCCCTATTAGGCTTACCTGTCACTTCAATCAAAAATGCATGGATATCAAATTCGCTCTTGTCTTTTAGGCATTCAGTAAAATTCAGCTCAAAATCAGAAACTATTTTTGCATCAAACAGTCTTTGGAATTTTTCATTTGAAAACCATATCTGGCCCTCAATATCGACTACACAAACATATATCAAATCTGACTGCTTGAAATATTGTGGAATCAGTGCTTCAATTTCTTTAACCTTCAACATATCCTCTTCATTGATAAAACATACTCCATTAAGCAAGTATGCCTAATAGAATGCTTAAAGTTAAGAATTGTCGTATATAAAATAAAGTTTTGAGCTATTTAAAATAGTAAAATATTATTCTTATTTTAAATAAATAAAAATTGAAAATTTCGTATATTGATTTTTTATTTATAAACTAAAAAAAATGGATTTCGTGCTAAAATCAATAATTAGAGTGTTCTTTGAAAAATAAAATTCAAAAAATTTGGTTTATGCGAACGCTTGATCAGCATTGAGGTTGATTTTGTTAATGAAGTTTTCGAAATCAGCATAGTCAATTTCCTTTATCATCATAATGAGTATATGTGCTAATTCCTGTTTGCATAAGCTGACACAAAACTTGTACTTATTCTGATTAATCGCATAAATCCTCTTTTCATCAAAAATTCTTTGAAGGGCTTCTTTATTTTTTGATTTAATAATTAATTTTTCATGATCAACATCATGCATATTGATTGAAAAGACACCATGTAAGGATGAGATAAGCATAATTTGGTATTGTATTACATTTAGATTGAAATAGAATAAAGGATTGGCATATATTCTATTAACTCAAAAGTATCTATATATATATTAAGAAAAAATACCCTGTACAGGGTATTTTTCATACTTAACAATTATATAATACCAAAGAAAACCGAAGTTTTTTCATTTTGGAAAAAAAGATCTTTATCCGTCTTATCAAAAAAACTTTCTTTAATGAATTTTTTAATTCTTGATAGACAAGATGTTAAAGCTCTTATTAATCAAAAGGGTAAATTTGCCCGTTAATTAGGGCTGTACATCTTGTATAATTGTTTATTTATCATTTATATTTGCATCACTTTAGAGTGATGATCATCTTTAAGGTTAAACAGAGAGTTGGGTGAGTGGCTTAAACCAGCAGTTTGCTAAACTGTCGTACGCGTAATAGTGTACCGGGGGTTCGAATCCCCCACTCTCTGCAAGTACCAAGCCTAACGCTTTGCGTTGGGCTTTTTGCATTTTCAGAATTGGAGCAACTGGTTTGGATTGTATTAAATCCATTTTTAGAAATTAAAATACTATCAAAGCTGTCAGATGTTGACTGAAAAAACTCAGTTACTTCCACTCTAGGCATTCTATATCATTGAGTTCGGGACCGCCACCACGGTTAGCACTGCCAGCCGCGACATAGACTTTGCCTTTCCAATAGACTACTCCTGTACCATGGCGCCCCTGGTTAAGATCAGGCAAACGAATCCAAGTCTCATCCCTTGTATCCAAAACTTCTACTTCTGAATGTGCCGGAACCTGATTGGCACTTTCTCCATTCATCACCAAGAGATAAGGATCATTCCCGATACTTGAAGTTCCGCCCCTTGGTGTGGGCAGCTCAGTTTTGACAGTAGACCATGTATAGGAATTGAAATCAAAATAATCCACTTCAGGAATGGTCAACTCTAATACCTTGCCGATCTCCGCATGAGATGTTCTCCCTCCGGCTACATAAGCCCTGTCTCCTATCAAAGAGGCCGAAAAATGATCCCTCGGCCTGGGGGCATCCGGCAATATCTTCCACTCCCCTGTTTTGGTATCATATTCATCAAACCAAGGAACAAAACCGTTCCAATGTCCATCGATGATTCCACAGACCATGTATATTTTATCCCCCCTTGTAAAAACCCCGGCAGATCCCCTGCGCCTGTTTTCCGGGATTTCAGGGCCTTTTCTCCAAGTATTATCTTTAGGATTGAAAATCAAAAATTCGGGAATTGGAGTTTCGTGGGGATAAGGACCCGTAAAGGCCCCTAAAACATAAATCTCATTATTGAATGTTATCGCCTGAAAATGATGGAATTCCATGGGACTGTCTGCAAGGACAGTCCATTTGTTCGTTTCGGGATCAAAAGCTTCTACAGGTCTATCTCCCCTGCCCCCCAAAGCGTAAAATTTTCCATCACATTCCACCAGGGAGTTTTCATGTCTAGGAACAGCCTCGTTTGCAGCTTTGAGTTTTTTCCAATTAGCCCCTACAGTCTGCCCAGAAGCAAAGGAGGATGTAAATACAAGAAATGCTAAAAGAAAAGGTTTCATAGACTTGGAACTTGGCTTAAAATATTATGGAAATTACATTTTTAAAACCGCATTGTCAAAATGTATAAAGGGACTAGGTGCAGTTGTAAGTAGATCAGGGAAATTTTAGTTATGTGTATACATCAACATTTGAAATCAGATCAATTTCCCCATTTGGAGAGATAGTTTTCACCCAAAATCCTGCACTGGTGCCAATCAATTCCAGCAATATTCTATTGTTTTGAAATTGTATAAAAAACTTGTTTCAATACATGAAATACACATTAAATTCTACGAAAAATGATTTGGAATTAATCCATACAATAACTTTTAATACTTAGGCAAATAATCTACTTTTGATCAAATCACTCAATAATTAGAGCGTTAAATAAGATTTGAAAATGATGAACAAAACATCCTTTTTTCAAAGGATATTATTCATTTATTGCTCACTTACCCTAGTTTCTATTAAGACCTCCTTTTCCCAACAGTGGAATGTAGTCGAAAAAGAATCCGTTTTTGTAAGAACTGATTGGAATAATTCCAATGGGCTTCCTGTGAATACTGTTTTCAGAACAGTGCAGGACAAAACCGGCTTTGTATGGATGGCTACCGAAGAAGGATTAGTCCGCTTCGATGGCAGGTCATTCAAAAATTTCAACCACACCAATAACCCGAATATCCAGACCCCAACATTCAATGACTTGACCTATGCTCGGTCAGGGGGAATCTATGCCGCAAATTCAAACGCTCTGGTCTATGCATCATTCAATCAACTAGATGTGTATAACAGCCCCAAAGAATTAGGGCCGGTCAGGTTTACTGCAATCACGGAGACTTCATCGGGAGAGGTTTTTTTAGGAACACAAAACGGAAACCTTTTCTTGTTTCAAGATAATGAATTTAAAGATGTATTCCGTCCTGATTCCTTGAAAATAGGCTACATCAGAGAGTTGGAAGATTTTGGTGACCACCTTTTACTTGGGGGGCCAAATGGCTTTTTTACATTTGATAAAAACACAGGGGATTTTCACGAATATGGGCTTTTATCGCGAAAAGATGTGAAAGCAATTCTGATTACGCCAAGTCTTGATGTTTACATCGGTACAAGATTACATGGGCTATACCATTTGACTGATGGTGATTTAAAAAAAATGGAATTTCCAGCTGATCTAGGTCTCGAAGAGATCAGTGCCCTGGAAAATTCAAATCTTGATAAAGGCGTGTGGGTAGGAACAAGTTCCCATGGAATTTATAAGGTAAAAGGTAAAGAGATCATTTCTTTTCCCAATATAAACAACGCTTTGAATGAAGTTTGGGACATCTATGAAGACAATGAACAGGCATTGTGGGCAAGCGGACTAGGGATTGGAATTTCCAGGTTCAGTCAATCTACTTTAGAAATCATTGATGAAAAGTCAGGATTAAGCCACAGTGTTATCCTGGCTACATTTGAAGACAGTAGACAGGGGCTTTGGTTGGGGACCCCGGGAGGCGGGCTGAATCGTGTCACTCCAGAGGGAGTCCTGCATTTTTCAACCAAAAATGGTCTTAGCCATGATTTGGTATTGAGCTTGGCCCAGAGAGGTGATGAGATTTTTGTCGGAACAGGAAATGGTCTTAATAAAATCAACTTAAACACCCTGAAAATAGAAAAAAGCTTTTTTGACAAAATTGACCTTAAGGAAGAAGTGATATATTCCCTACTGAAAGATTCAAAAAACAATATTTGGATAGGCACCATCAATGGTATTCTTCAGAAACTATCCCCTGATGGATCACTGAAAACCCTACAATTAAAAAAGGAATTGATTGATGCTAAAATCATTTTTGGGATGGAGG
Source organism: Mongoliibacter sp. (assembly GCF_007692705.1). Taxonomy (GTDB): domain Bacteria; phylum Bacteroidota; class Bacteroidia; order Cytophagales; family Cyclobacteriaceae; genus Mongoliibacter. The sequence continues at coordinate 28,103 of NZ_REBN01000125.1, read as the reverse complement.
ACTCCAAGGGCTTGTTATGGTTTGGGACTTATGGCAACGGCTTTTTTTCAATCAATGAAAAAGAAGTTATTAAGCATTTTCCGGTATATGACCTTGCTCCATCACAGATGGCAACAGGAATTTGGGAGGATCCCGAGGGAGACTTATGGATAGGTACTCCTGACGGTTTGATCTTATTCTCCGATGGTGAAATGCGTATTTTCGGAAAGAGAAATGGTTTTCAGTTTGAAGGTATTTTCAAAATGATTCCAGATGACGACGGTATGATTTGGTTGAGTGGGAATCACGGTATTCAAAACACATCCATCGCACAGCTTATGGATCTGAAGAAATCAAAAGCCGAAAACCATAGGATAGCATTTACCCTATTTGACAAATCAGATGGCTTGTTGAACAACGAATTCAACGGGGGTTTTCATCCTTCTGGCTGGAAACTTTCAAGCGGTAAAATAATCTTTCCAAGCATGGAAGGGGCTGTAATTGTGAATCCTAAAAATATCAGGACAAAGAGCACACTGAGCCCTCCTTACATTGAATCACTGAATTTTGAAAATAAGGAGGTGCTTATAGATGCTGATATTCATGTTCCAGCAGGAATCAATTTTTTCAATATCAGGTACGGCAACATAGAATTTAACAAACCCAATTCCATCCAATATGCATACAGGATCAAAGAATTAGGATCACAATGGATTGAAAACGAAAATAGAACTCAGGCTTATTTTACAGGATTAAATCCGGGTAAATATGAATTTCAGGTAAGGGCCCAACAGTTTGGTGAATACGCTGAAATCACATCCATCAATTTTATAGTCGATGCATTTTTTTACCAAACCATATGGTTTAAAATTTTCGCATTGATTTGCGTATTCGTAATGGGCTTTGTGGTGAGAACCCTGATCATGAATAAGCGATTAAAGGTAGAACTCCAGCAAAAAATAGAATCACAGACCACTGACCTCCATGCCAAAAACCAAAGTTTGATGAAGGCTTTGACCCATTTGGAAAAACACAACAAATTGCTCGAAGATGTTGCTTGGACGCAGTCTCACCAATTTAGGGGTCCGCTTTCGAAAATTCTTGGGATGATTGAAGTTCTGAAAAATTATGACAATTTTAAGAATGTGGAAAAAACGAAAGAGGAAATTCTAAAAGAAATTGAAATGAGTTCAAAAGAACTTGATCATATTCTTCGGAAATTAAATCTAAAACTGGAGGAACATGAAGCAGAAAAGTGATCCAAATATCCCCATTATCATCATTGATGACGAACCGGGAATATTATTCCTCCATGAATTGATGCTCACAGAAAGCAATATATCCAACCAGTTATACTCATTCTACAATCCAATTGAAGGATTGGATTTTATCAGGAAGACGGTCAGTGAAAACAAGTATATTTTGGTTTTATTGGACATCAACATGCCATTGATGAACGGATGGGAAATTCTGGAAAAACTCGATGAGCTTAAAATTGCTGACCAGGTCAATGTCATTATGGCCACATCCTCCATTCAAAAGTCTGATAAAGAAAAAAGTCAAAAATACAATACCGTAAAAATGTACCTTGAAAAACCCATTGACCTTGAGGATTGTCAATTGATCAAGGGTTTACTTTTGGGTATGAAATAAAAAGTCTCCTAAACAGTTTTGTTTTAAAAGAGAAGATCAGGAATTTCAATTCTATAAAAAGAGTAACTGATGCTAAGAAAATGGATGAACTTTTAAGTTATGAAATTGAATCCTAAAATTGATAAATATCTCATTGACGGTTGTATGCGCTGTAAATATGGAGGAACACCACAGTGCAAAGTGCTTAGTTGGGTGCAGGAACTTGAACTCTTGAGACAGATTGTCCTTGACACAGGTTTGAAAGAAGAAATCAAATGGGGAGTACCGGTGTACACATATGATGGTAAAAATATAGTTACAGTTAACGCATTAAAAGATTCTGCTAACATCGGATTCTTTAAGGGAGCTATCATGAAAGACACCCATAAAATTCTTAAACAACAGGGAAATATACAGTCTGCTAGGCTTATCAGGTTTTCTGATGTTGATTCAATCAATGAATTAAAAGATATTTTGAAAGTTTACATATTGGAAGCTATAGCCATTGAGAAAAGTGGCGAAAAAGTGAAAATTGTCAAAAATCCTGAACCCATTCCTGAGGAATTATTACAGGCTTTTGATGAAGATTCAAGCTTCAAAAAGGCTTTTTTCTCATTAACACCCGGTAGGCAAAGAGGATATAATATTCACTTTTCACAACCCAAACAGGCTAAGACTCGAATTGCAAGGATTGCTAAATACAAAAAACAAATTAAGGCTGGAGTGGGATTACATGATAATTATAAACAAACGAAGTGAAAAGATGGGTATAGTAAATCTATTAAAAGAAAAAAGCTGTCAAAATTGACAGCTTTTTTATTACAAAAATGAAATGATTTTTTTAAAGCTCGGGCATCAAGACGCCATCAATCACATGGACAACACCATTTTCAATTTCTACATCTGCATTGATTACACTTACAGTAGATCCATTTGCATCTGTAACTGTAACAGTTTGACCAGCTTTAAATACTACCAGTTCTTGGCCAGCCAAAGTTGTAAAGGTGTTCTCGCCTTCTTCCAAGTCATCAGCGAAAGCTATGGCAGGAACTACATGAAAACCTAAAACGGTTTCCAGGTTATTAATTCCTCCTAACTCCTCAACCAATTCATCGAGATCTTCCGCTCCATTGGCTTCAAGTGCATCTTGAAAAGCAGCATTGTTTGGAGCAAACACTGTGATGGATTCAGACTCCAAAAGAGTAGTTGACAATCCGGGAACTTCATTGACAGCGTCAAGTAAAATGGTCAAGTTGGCTTCGTTGGCAGCTTCCACCAAATTTGGACTAGGCTCCTCCGATTGTGGTGGTTGTTCATCCTCATTATCGCAGGAAGATAGCAATAGTGCTGTGCAAACAAATGAGGCTAGCATTAAATAATGTAACTTTTTCATAATTAAAATTTGTTGGTTCAGATCTACTAACGATGATAAAATAATAATGATTTAATTTTTTATATGTTTTTTTATATTTAGTTGATTTAATCATGATTTTAATAATTATTTAACATGTTTTGATTATTTATTACCAATTTAGTCTTGGTTAAAATCAGACTACATATATTTAAATAATAAAAATACCTTCACCCTTTCAAAGTCTCTGATTATAGATGTATCATTAGTCTTAATAAGAGAAAAATTAAATTTCAAACCGAATTACAAAGTTGAGTTAAAAAGTTGGGCTCCTTATTCTCTACGGTTAATCTTACGTCATACTATTGCAAAACAGAAATAAATTGGTGAATTTCCAAAATGGATCATCCTGATTTTAAAAACACTGCTATATCAAGTTTTGAAAAGTATCTGCAGGATAAAGTCTTGGTAAAGCAGGAACATCTTCCACCTTTATTGGAGATGATTTCCTTTAAATCCATCCAAAAACAGGAATTTCTGCTTTCAAAAGGAGATGTCTGTGAGCATGCCTTTTTTGTGTTGTCGGGACTTCTGAGAATGTACTCCATTGATAAGAACGGCAAAGAACATCTTTTGCAGTTTGCACCTGAAAATTGGTTTGTATCAGACAGGGGTAGTATCTATTTTAGCCAGCCTTCAAATTACTTTATTGATGCAATTGAGGACAGTATGGTCATTATGTTTGATAGATCCTTTACTGAAAAGGCTTCTTCCATCAGTCCTGAATTCAGGAACTATAATGAGTACTTGCTTCAGAACCATGTTAGACAGCTTCAAAACCGAATCAACTTACTCATAGGTGCAGACGCAGAAAAAAGATACCTGGATTTTATCAATCAATACCCTGATCTCTTCGGGAGAGTTCCCCAATGGATGATTGCAAGTTACTTGGGCATAACTCCCGAAAGCCTCAGTCGCGTCAGGAAAGCGTTACACAAGCGCAATCCTTAGACTATACCGATCTTATCATACATCAATGCAGATGATTTTCCTTAGTCCTAGTTTTGTATCAAAAGAAAGGAATGATATATGAAAACTAGAAAAATTGAACTGGTAGCAGCACCCAGACCACCTCATTTTGTAGGTGATGGATTTAGGGTACATAATTTTATTCCAAGCGGTTATCGCATGGATATGAAAAGAATGGACCCATTTATCATGCTGGATTACAACTCTAAATTCTACTTCCCTCCTACTGATACCCCAAGGGGTGTAAGCGTTCATCCCCACAGGGGTTTTGAAACAGTAACTATTGCTTACAAAGGTAAAGTTGCCCACCATGATAGTAGCGGTGGCGGTGGAATAATAAGTGAAGGTGATGTACAATGGATGACTGCAGCTTCAGGAGTTTTGCACAAAGAATATCATGAGAAAAATTTCAGCCAAAACGGTGGAGACTTTCAGATGGTGCAACTTTGGGTAAACCTCCCTGCCAAAGACAAGATGTCGCCTCCAAAGTACCAAGGACTTGCCAATGACAAAATCAATAAATTTCAATTGCCGGACAATGCGGGCATTGTAGAAGTTATTGCAGGTGAATACCTAGGTATGAAGGGAAGTGCAAGCACCTTTTCTCCTGTACATTTGATGAATGCCAAACTAAAGGCAGGAAGAAGTGCTGATTTCTATTTTCCAGAGAATTTCAATACCGGGATTTTAGTAATTGAAGGAGAAATCAAGGTCAATGGAGAAGAAATTGTTCCTACAGATCATTTTGTACTATTAGAAAATAATGGGACAGATTTCAAGGTTGAAGCAACAGAAGAAGCTGTGGTATTGGTACTGAGTGGTGAACCACTGAATGAACCCATTGTGGCGCATGGTCCATTTGTAATGAACAGCCATCAGGAAATCGTTCAGGCAATAGACGATTTTAATAATGGAAAATTCGGATATTTAGAAGAGTAAAGATTCTAAAACAATAAAAATGTCCAATATTTCACTCATAATTGAAGAAAGAGCCGCCAACATAGGAAACTTTATGGTTGGGCGGCTCCTTCCTTTTAGGCAAAAAAGAGCAGTCGGTCCATTCGTATTTATTGACCATATGGGTCCAGCGAAATTAAAAGATTACCAAAACCTTGATGTGCCACCGCATCCTCATATTGGACTTTCTACATTGACTTACCTTTTTGAAGGATCTATCATACACAGAGATAGCATAGGTAGTGAAGTGGAGATCAAACCTGGAGCGGTAAATTGGATGACTTCGGGAAAGGGAGTGGTGCATTCAGAAAGGACACCAGAGTACCTTAGAGAAACTGATAAATCTTTGCATGGATTGCAGATTTGGGTGGCACTTCCCAAAGAATTAGAAGAGTCCGAGCCGACATTCACCCATGTGGAAGCAGATCAAATCCCTTCCTTGAAGTTGGGGTCTGCTACAGTCAAAGTAATTGCGGGTGAAGTTTTTGGTTTAAAATCTCCTGTTCCTGTACACAGCAAGCTATTTATGATAGAAATCAAAAGCAAGACTGTCCAAAAAATCAATATTGGGGAAGAGCTCTTTGGTGAAAGTGGTTTATATATCCTTGAAGGTTCTGTCAATAGTGACGGCCATACCTATGGTTCCAGGCAAATTCTCATAGCAACAGATAGTAGTTTGTGTGAATTTGAAATAGAGGCCCATTCTACAGTCTATATTTTTGGAGGCGAGCCATTTCCTGAAGAAAGATACATAGATTGGAATTTAGTTTCCTCCAGTAAGGAAAGGCTTAAAGAAGCCCGGGAAATGTGGAAGAACCAAGAATTTCCAAAAGTACCAGGAGAAACAGATTTTGTGCCTTACCCGGAATTTAAAAAAGGTTGATTGCAATTATATGAAACAATAAAAGCCACCCAATATGAGTGGCTTTTATTGTTTTTGAAATACTGAAACATAAGAGCTAGACGAATATTACTTTTTCAAAGTCTCATCATAAAACTCTCTTACATCAACAGTCATTTTATCCAAAGACGGCTTATGGATATATACCATGTGTCCGGATTGGTAATATTTCATGCTGATATTGTCTTTGAGCTCAGGGGCCACCATCATGTGATCTACAGTATATTCTGTAGCAAAGAAAGGCGTTGCCAGATCATAATACCCATTGATAAACATCACTTTAAGGTATGGGTTTTTATGGATCGCATTTCTCAAGGTTTCTGAGTTATTCAAGTATTGATTTTGAACATTATTGTAATTCCATGGTCTCACTCTGCCTGTAAGGATTTCATAAGCAAGATTGGATTCAAAACCGAGTTCCCTCCTTAGGTAATCATTGATAGCCATACTGTAAGGCCCATAGATTGCCTTGCTGTAACTTGGGTCAAATTCAAAACCTTCACCAGCATGATCGTAGTCAAGTCCCAAAATCCTACCATCCAGTCTTCCAACAGTCTGTTTCCTGTCTCTGAGCAATTCTTTGACAAACCTACCGATATTGATTCTGTAATGCGTCTGATCCAGATACGCTTTCGAAAGGCCGGTATATTCATGTAATTTATTTGCCAATTGCTGCTTATCAGCGTCAGTTAGCTGATCACCTTTCATCAGCATGCTTGCATATTCACCTTTGGCATACTGACGGACTTCCTCTATAAATCCATCCACATCACTGATCTCAGAAGGCAAAGTCTTATGATATGCTGCTATTGCGGCGTAAGTGGGCAAATACATGATATAAGGAAGGTCATGACCTTTTGCAAAATTCAGGGTTGCAAAATTAGTTACCGCACTGATCATGATGATTCCATTCAAATACATTCCATACCTGTCTTGCAGGTATCCAGAGAGACCTGCTGCACGGGTCGTACCATAACTTTCACCCGAAAGGAATTTTGGAGAATTCCATCTTTGAAATTCAGAAACATAAGCACGGATAAAATCACCCACAGAAGCAATGTCCTCAACATATCCAAGGAACTGTTTCTTATCCTCTCCTTCTGCAGGTCTGCTGTAGCCTGTCTCAATTGGGTCGATAAATACCAAATCGGTTTTATCCAACCAGGTATTGGGATTGTCTATGACATTATATGGGGGAGGCAAAGCTTCTCCATCTTCTGTCATTTCTATCATTCTTGGGCCTAAACCTCCCATATGAAGCCAAACTGAGGAAGAACCGGGACCACCATTAAATACAAAGGTGATAGGTCTGTCTTTTGGATTACTTACACTTTTTAAAGTATATGCTGTAAAATAAAACTTAGCCTTTTCTTTTCCTTCCTCATTGGACATATGCATAAATCCCGCAGTAGTCTTATAATTGAGGTTTTTGCCTCCTGCCTGAATACTGTGATCTTTCTCGGCAACCTCCAACTCCTGCATGATCAATTGATTGGGAGTGGCAGCTGCGGAAATTCCCTGAGCCATGAGCAGAGAGCCTGCACTCCCCAAATAGAGGAGGCAGGCCATCAGCATTTTTTTAGTAAAATTAAATTGTGTTTTCATTAACGATAAGCAGGGTTTTGAACCATATTAGGATTCGTAAATATCTCCGAATTTGGAATTGGGAAAACATACCTGCCCCTATCACCTATCGAATAGGTAGTAGAACCTGTAGTTCTAGGAATATCGGTAAATACATCAATAGCCCTATCAGTTCTGGTCATGTCAAAGAACCTATGTCCTTCAATTGCAAACTCAAACTTTCTTTCTTCCAAAATCAAATCTAACAACTCATCACCGTTACTAGCTGAGGCATTGCCTAAGCCAGCCCTGTTTCTTACAGCATTTAAATCGGTAAGACCACCTGCAATGTTTCCTTGCATGGCTCTAGCTTCAGCACGGATTAGGTACATTTCTGCAATCCTCAAAACAGGTACGTTGGATGCATTTTGTAATTCATCAAATTTGGTTGAATAATATACTCCGCCAAAAGCACTGTTAAATGCAATCAAATCACTTCTTTCATCCTCACCTTGTCTGGCGAGAAGCTCTTGTTCAAATGGAACATGGAAGCTCAAACCACCTCTACCATTTAAACTAGCAGGATAATACCATTGTCTAAAACCACTGAAATCAATCACATTATAATGCATTTCGAAAATAGATTCTGCAGAGAAATCTGTTCTAAAAATCGCTGCAAATGGTTCTACCAATTCAAAAGATCCTTGAGTGATTACCTCATTAGCTTTTGATTCAGCATCTGCCCAATTATCAAGATATAGATGATACCTGGCCAACATTGCCGTAGCGGCAGATTTAACTAACCTGGACCTAGATAAGAAATTACTTGCACGGGATTCTGTAAGCATGCTTTCACCCATTTCAAGATCAGACCTGACTTGATTCCAGGTATCTTGAAGACTGGCTCTTTCCTGAAATGAATCATCACTTATTCCAATAGATGGCTCCGTTTCTAGGATGACTCCTAATTCGCCATACTTTCCGGGAATTCCGCCAAAGTATTTCACCAATTCAAAATACATCATACCTCGGAAAGTGTAAGCCTGACCCAACATATCGTTGATCCTTTCCTGACTTAAATCTGGAACATTGGGACCGAAGGCAATGATATTGTTGGCAAGGTCAATCGTTCTGTAAATCTGAGTGTAAAGATCATCGACCTCGGTATTATCGGGGGTTTGTCTAAACTCATCAATTACATTGAAACTATCCCATGTATCAATTGATTGCACCAAATCAGAGGCAAGCTCTCCAAGGGTTTGAACCCTCCAATTGTAAACCAATTGGGCTTCATTGTATAGACCGTTCAAGGCCGCTTCAGCATTCACTACATTTGAAAATGCTTCATCGGTAGCAATCTGAAACTGGGGATCCTGGTCCAATACATTACAACTTATTCCTAGGCCTGACAGGACTATAAATCCTGCAGCCATTCCTTTATATATATACTTTTTCATTATCATGGCTTTAGAATGTTAAGTTTACTCCCAACGTGTAGGTTCTTGGTTGTGGCATAACAGCGATATCTACCCCTGAAACCAGGTTAGATGGACTTGTACTCACTTCTGGATCCAAGCCTGAATAACCGGTCCATGTAAGCAAGTTTTGGGCTGCGGCATAAAAACGTGCCCTGCTTACACCTACTCTCTGCGTGATTGGAGTAGGAAGTGTGTATCCTATACTTGTGTTTTTTAACCTTAAGAAAGAACCATCTTCCACATGTCTCGAAGGCCTCAAGTCAGCACTGTAATTTCTTGATGCCATTCTAGGAACATCTGTGATATCTCCTGGCTGTTGCCATCTGTCCAATTGCTGAGCAGAGTAACCTGTATTTCTTTCTCCTCCGTGTTCGAAGAAGAATCTTCCGTAATTCAAGGTATTAAGACCTTCAGCAAACTGGAAGAATATCATGAAATCCCAATTTTTGTAATTCACCATATTGGTCCAACCACCTACATATCTTGGAATTGCATTTCCCATTATCTGACGGTGTACATTTGGATTAAATTCTTCATCACCCATGGTATCCCAGATGATATCACCGGTCTCAGGATCAACTCCCTCTTGTACGTGAACCCAGAAGGAATTCAATGGATAACCTTCTTCTACCCTAACATAATCTCTTGTGAAAGTAGAGAATGGGAAAGCAAGACGCTTGACCAAGTTATTGTTTCTGGAAACGTTGAAACTGGATGTCCATGTAAAGTTTTCTCTTTCTATTATAGAAGCATTGATTCCCAATTCAAATCCTTTGTTTTCCATTTCCCCAAAATTTTGGGTCAGAATACTAAAACCTGTTGATTTTGGAACCGGTACATTCAGTAATAGATCTTTTGTCTGCTTGTCATAGTAGTCAAAAGTCAATGTCAACTTATCATTCCAGAAACCTACATCTACACCAATATTAAATTGAGCTGTGGTTTCCCACCTCAAATCTGGATTTGCCAATTGATTAGGTGCAATTCCAGGTGCATCTACGTAGGAAGCAGGACCACCAGGTTGGCCTACTCCGCCAAGGTTAAGACCACCTCTCATGCCTCCCCAAAGACCTAATGATTGAAAATCTTGAATACCACCTTGATTACCAGTAATACCATAACTTGCACGGAATTTTAAATCTGAAACCGTACCTCTCACACTTTCCATAAAACCTTCATCAATCATTCTCCATGCACCAGCTACAGATGGAAAATAACCCCATCTGTTGTCAATCCCGAACCTAGAAGACGCATCAGCCCTCATATTGGCAGTAAATAAGTATTTACCCTTATACCCATAATTAACCCTAGAGAAAAAAGAGGCTATTCCCCAAGAAGTACCTGTACTGCTTGAATTTTTTACCGCTGCAGATTCAATCCTCTTAAAGGAGTTGGAAGGAAAACCCTGTCCAAATGCTTGGGTTCTTAGGAACTGATTTTCTTGAAGGGTATTACCTAAAAGAATATTGAGATTATGATCGCCAAAGTTTTTCTGATAGGTCAATACATTTTCATTGATCCAATTGTTACTTCGGGTTACAAATGACTGTGCTGAACCGTTTAAAGCTGCACCAGCCGCAAGGAATGTATTAAAATACCTGTCTTCTTCTACCAAATTGTTATCTATGCTCCAAGTACTTTTGAAAACCAATCCATCAGTGATCTCCCAATCTGCGAAAACGCTTCCAATTAATCTGGTCGTCTTCATTAGATATTCAGTTTCATTGGCAACTGCTACTGGGTTTTCCCAGAAAGGTCTGAAATAACTTCCGTCATCTTCCCGGATGGGGAAATTACTTGGATAAAAGAAAGCAGTTGAAAGAGATCCTTCAATCGCGTTTCCATTCAATGCTCTATCTCTGGTATTTACAGAATAAGTAGCACTGGTACCTATTTTTAATCTAGGAGTAACCATGAAATCAAGGTTCATCCTTCCACTGTTCCTTTCGAAGGATGCTGGCCTAACCAAGCCTTCCTGGGCAAAATTATTGGCAGAAACAAAATACTTTATTCTATCATCACCACCCGCGACTGAAGCATCGAGACTTCTGATAGAACCTGTTTGAAAAATCTCATCAAACCAGTTGGTATCTATTGCCTCATCTGGGTTAGGGAATGGGGCTTGATAAGCCTGACCTGCTGAATTGGGATTATCCAAAGATCCATTTCTATCTATCCAGTTATTTCTGCTGGCTTCATTTTGAAGTCTTTCAAAGGTAGGACCATCAACTCTTATATCATTAGGACTTCTCCATGGTTCTGATATCCCGCCAAACATGCTTATGTTCACTACCGGCTTTCCACTTTTCCCTCTTTTGGTAGTAATCAAAACCACACCATTCGCTGCCCTTGCCCCATAAATAGCTGTAGCAGACGCATCCTTCAAAATTTCCATTGACTCAATATCTGCAGGGTTTAAATCAGCCAATGGATTAACTGGCTGACCAAATGTAGTAGCCGCAATATTGTCAGAAATTATTGGCACTCCATCTATGACGTATAGAGGATCAGAATTACCTGTAATTGAAGTGGTACCACGAATACGGATATTCATCCCACCACCTGGTTCACCTGATTCAGAATTTACAACTACACCAGGAGCTCGGCCCTGCAGCAATTGATCCGGTGAAGTGATAGGGAGGTTTTCAACATCCTTCCCCTTTATGGAAGAAATTGAACTGGTCAGAGTTCTTCTATCCTGCTCTCCGTAACCTACGACGATTATCTCACCCAAAGTTTCTGTGTCAGGAACCAAACTTACATTGATCTCAGACTGATTCCCTACTCGGATTTCCTGTGGGTCGTATCCCACAAAGGAGAATACAAGTACATCATCATTTGAATTCACAGCAATAGAAAACCGACCATCTAAGTCAGTTGCTGTTCCTACACCGGTACCTTTTACCAGTATGTTTGCGCCCGGGATCCCCTCAGGCTCATCTGCCGATGTGACCCGTCCCGTAACGGTACGTGATTGTGCATATACGCTGATTACCGCTAGTAACAGCATACATGTTGTCAGTAAAGTTTTTCTCATGGTATGATTAATTTGTTAACATAAGTCTAAATTTCCTGACTTATTTCCCAAAATAAAAACCACCTACATAAGAATACTACAACAAGTCACATAATAACCACTAAATATTTAATTTAAAAAATGAATTGTAATTAAAATTTATTTTTTACTTGTTTTATATTAATTTTTTATTTGAATTATATAAATTTTAACTAATATGAAAGGTACCTGATTAATTTTAAAGGTCATAAAGAGTTTTTTTAATTCATATTTACATTAGGCAAATGGCTCATCTATAGACGGACTTGGTTGAGAAAAATAAACAGGGCCATCATCTCCTATATACATACAATCCTCAACCCTAACCCCAAATTCACCAACGATATAGATGCCCGGCTCATTACTGAAACACATTCCCTTTTCCAAAGGAGTTTTGTTTCCTCTTACCAGATTGGTCCACTCATGACCATCCATTCCTATTCCGTGACCAAGCCTGTGGGAAAAGTATTTGTAATCTGGCCCAAAACCTCCATCTGAAATCACCCCCCGTGCAACCTTATCCAAATCCTCACAAGTTGTACCTGATTTAGAAGCCAAATCAAATGCAGCAGCCTGTGCTTCCTTTGCCAAATTCCAAACCTCCTTATGTCTTTCAGTAGGCTTTCCAAATACAATGGTTCTGCTGATATCAGACCTATAGCCTTCCACAGCACATCCTCCATCTGCTAGTATTACATCTCCTTCTTTCAAAGTCTGCATTTTACTGCTTCCATGGGGAAATGCTGTCCATTTTCCAAAATTTGCTCCAATAGAACCGGTAACTCCCAAAGCTTTGTGTGCCTGTGTGGCAACTTCCCTGAAATCATCCTGGGTCATACCTTCTCTTAGAGAATCAAAAACTTTTTTATACGCATCAATCGTAATGTCATTTGCTTTTTGCAACAGCGCAATTTCAGATGCTGACTTATATATCCTACAGCCTGCTGTAATATCATCAGCGAGCACATAGTTAAATCCACTAGCTTCTCCCTTTATCCCGTCATATAGAAAAAACCTGCATCTTTCTTCAATTCCTAAGGTTCCTGTTCTGCCTACTTTATCAGACAAAATTCCTTTGACTACTGCATAAGGGCTTTCATGTTCTTCCCATGTCCTGATATCTGATCCAAACTTGACCAATTCCCCTACCTTATCCTCTTCAAATTTTGGACATACATACATGACGTCGCCATTGGCAGGAATTACCGCTGCAACCATTCTTTCAGAAAGAAAGAAATCAAAATCCAGAAAATATTTCATACTGGTTCCTGGTTCAAGAAATAATGCATCCACCTTATTCTTGCGCATAAGTTCCTGTGCTTTTTCTATCCTGGACTGTCTTTCCTCTCTTGAAATCGGCTTTACATCACCCATCATATTTTGCAGGTTGCTGTAATCTATCCCAGTTCCGGAATTTTGCCCCTTAACTGAATTATCTGTTTCAGAACAGGATACGAATGGAAGGGTAATTGCAGGGGCAATGGCCGCTGCTTTGATAAAGGATCTTCTATTGAATTTCATAAAATGACTTAGGTTTTGGTGTGTGGTTTTATCTTTTCAATCGCAATTCCAGATCTCTTGACATCAAATATTGATTAAAGGCAGGAATTTCCTCATCGATCAATTTCTGGTATTGTTTCTGAATATCATCAAGTTGTTTTCTGAATACATCATAAACTTCAACTTGCTGATTGGTAGGCTTGAAGTCAGCACCAAAACTACCAATGTCGCTCGCCAAAGCAGATATTCTTCCGTAAAGTTTCATTGGACTCCTGAACGCATCCTCCCTTGCTCCTGTAAGATTGATATCAAACAGTTCGCCTTCTACTTTCAAAATTTTCTCTTCCAGTTCGGCAACTTTTACAGCAACCTCTTCATCACTTTCAAGTAGTATCAATTCTTCAAGTTCTTTTCTGATTTCTTCTATTTCATTGATGGTAGTGACCACCTCATTCATAGCCTTATTGAGTTCAAGGGAAAAAGCCACCTGCTTTTCAATATCTTCCATCGTTCCTGCTGTATTCGGATCTTTGATTACCTCTCCAGTCTGTTGAAGAGTCTGACCATCTACAATTACATGAATATCATATTCCCCAGGTACAACCCTAGGTCCAAATTGACCTCGATACAAATCGATGTCCCAAGTAACCAAGGGTCTAAATTCCCTGCCTTCTAATTTCACCCAAGGTTTGTCAGGAGGAGACACCAAAAGACGTGGTTGAAGTGTAGGCTCATATCTCAAATCCCACCAAACCCTATTGACACCTTCTTTGTCATTGCCTTTCAAAGTCCGAATCAGGGTACCATCCTTTTTTCGAATTTCAATGGTTACCTTTTCTGCATCTTTTTTCAAAAAATAATTGATGTCCATGCCATAAGGTGGATTGAGACCGGTAGTCATGGAACGTCCTTCTGTCTTAATTCCCTGAATTTCCTGAAACCTATAAGCAGGTCGCTGATCAAAAAGGTGGACATCTTTGGCCAATATTTCCTGATCTAATTCGCGGATGGGTGTGATATTATCTAGAATATAAAACCCTCTTCCATAGGTACCTATGACAAGGTCTCTGAAGTTTTCTTGAATGGTCATCCAATAAATAGGAACAGGTGGGAGGTTATTTCTTAACCTAAACCAACTTTGACCGTCATCTTTTGAAATATACAAGCCTTTGTCAGTTCCTGTATATAAAAGCCCTTCAACCGCAGGGTCTTCACGGGTGACATGTACAAAACTCGATTCTGATTTTTCAATACCGCCGCTGATGAGCGTCCATGATTGTCCATAATCAGAGGTTTTATAAATATATGGGTCGAAATCTCCCATTTGGTGTCCGTCTACGGTAACATATGCTGTTCCTGGCTGATGCCTGGAGGGTTCAATACTGGAAATGGTTCCCAGTTCCGGTTTGCCCGGAATCTGATCTGTCACATTACTCCAGTTTTCTCCTCCATCTCTGGTAATGTGAACCAAACCGTCATTGGAACCTACCCAAATCAACCCATCTTCCAGATGAGACTCCGCAATTGCAAAAAGCACTGAGGCATCAAAAGTCATGAGGTTATCTATCGCAATACCTCCAGATGCCTGCTGATGGGACTTATCATTTCTTGTTAAATCCGGACTGATGATTTTCCAACTTTGTCCGTAATCTTCTGTTTTGTGAACAAATTGGCTGCCGACATAGACTTTTTTGTGGTTATGGGGACTGATAAATATTGGAAATGACCAATGCCATCTGTACTTCATATCAGCCGGAGCCCAGCCATATCCTGCCTCGGGCCATACCCTCACATCTCTCGCATGTCCTGTATTCAGGTCATATACCTGAAGCCCTCCGTCATAGCAGCCTGACCATATAATATTATTGTCAACAGGATCAGGAATTGCCCAACCACTTTCACATCCTCCTACAGCATGCCAAAGTCCTAGTGGAATACTGCCCTGACGGCTATTGCTAGGTCCTCTGTATGAGTAACCATCTTGTCTGTTGCCAAAGACATTATAGGGAACCTGATTATCCGTCCATACATGATACATCTGTGCGTTTGGAAAGACATACTGACGATATGTTTTTTGTTTGTTTAGAGTAACTCCCATACCACCATCATGGGCTACCATGATTCTGTCTGGATTCAAAGGATCCACCCAAATGTCATGGTTATCTCCACCAGCCTTATATCCCGCTTCTTCCAAGGTTTTACCTCCATCCCTGGAAGTACTAAACCTAACAGAAGCAAAGTACACCTCGTCAGGATCATCTGTCGAAACCCTCAGCCTTGTATAATAGGGTGCTCTTTCATTGATGGTATGGTTGATCATGGTCAATTCCCAAGAATCTCCCCCATCTGTAGATTTCCATAGCTGGGGGCTATCCATCTCAAAAAGTGCATAAACCACGTTTGGATCACTATATGCGATTGCTACCGATGACTTCCCAACTGGATTGGTTTCTCCTCCGGGAAGTCCATTGTTTTTCATGGGCTCCCAAGTTTTGCCACCATCTTTACTTCTGTAAATTCCACCTCCTGGACCACCACTATTCAATCCATAAGTTTTGATATCAATAGACCAAAATGCTGCAAAAATAATATCTGGATTCTTGGGGTTCATGGCCATATCACTGGCTCCGGTACCTTCATCCACAAAAAGTACATGATCCCAATTTTCCCCTCCATCTGTCGTTTTGAAAATGCCTCTTTCCTGCTGTGGTCCATAAGTGTGACCCAAAGATGCTGCATAAACAACATTTGGATCCCTTGGGTCAACTTCTATTTGGCTGATTCTTGCAGTCTCCTTAAGTCCAACATGCTTAAAGCTTTTTCCAGCATCAGTAGACTTATATACTCCATTACCCATGGCGTGCGCAGGCCTGATCAAAAAGGTCTCTCCTGTACCCACCCAAACATGGTCAGGGTTGCTGGGAGCTAATGATAAAGCAGAAACTGATGAAATGTCTTGATCATCAAAAATAGATGCCCAAGTACCTCCTCCATCTTCACTTTTATAAAGTCCTCCAGAAGCCATTCCAACATACATGGTCAACATGTCTCCAGGTACTCCCCTTACAGCAATGGTTCGGTTACCATCTGGTCCAATGAATCTAAAATTCATTTGGTCTAATGAAGCTGGATTAATTTGTGCAAACGATTGAATAGACACTAGAAGCACTATTACTAAAGAGAAGAGTAGATTTTTATTCATATGTTCGTATTAGAATTTACAGCGAAAGGAAATTGTCCTCTGTGGTTTTGGAAGATGATTTGAAGTTACAAAAGAAAATTCCCCAGCCTCCCCAATTATATTCCAGCGGTGATATAGTATTGTATTCCTTTTGATTTGTAGTCTAAGTGTATTAGCAAAATCTTTTATAATTCCATTTTTTCACCATTAATACCCTATAAACATATATTGATTACTTAAATCAGTGATCGCTTAATTTTGACCAACTATATATTTCAGGTATTCATTTTTCAAAAGGTTTCAGTTCAGGAATATAGACTCAATTTTTTCCATCCATTATTGAAAGAAAATACTAATCATAAATAAGATTAAAAAAAGTGTTAACCTAAAAATTTCGTAGCATATACTGGCATGAAAAGTGGTAAGTCTGATTCCATATAGAACATCTTTTTTGATGTCCTGAGAAAATGAGAAAATCTTACCCTAAAAACTGAGACAAAGTGAATCTGATCAGCGTCTTATAACAGACATCCAACACCATATACCATGAAAATTTCTTACTTTCTTCAATTTATTTTGATTTGCTTACTTTGGCTATCTTGTGCAGAAGCAGAAAACGTAACTTTACTATCGGAAAAAATGGAACTGGAAGGTACTTTTCAAAGAATTTCAGGAGATGAAGCTGGACCTGTTGCGGAAGTAACAATACTTTTAAGGTCTGGAAAATGGGAAGGAAATAGTTCAAGGTCTAAATACCCGGCCTTATGCAAAGGCAGTTATTTAGTATCTGAAAATACTATCAGTTTTGAAAATGAATGTATGTGGACTGCTGATTTTGACTGGACGTTAATCTTAAATGGCACTTACACGATTCTTCAAACCAAAACTCATATGATTTGGGAGAAAAAAACGGGTGATAATAACCAGTTTCTTGACCGATACACTTTCCTTATCGAAGACCGCGAAAAACTTGTTCAATCGAAATAAAAAATTAAATAGCCCCTGAATTCTCTTATTCCGGGGCTATTTTTTTTCATTAAGCTTGACGTTGGTTATAAAGCTTAGCTGGATTATTTTCTTATATGATTATCCACTTTCTTACCAGTATAATTTTCGTAATAGAATTAACCTATAATTTCAAGCTAATCCCGAGGCCTCGGGATCCATTATCTATTGAAATACATATTTTAAAGAAAATTATACTTTTTAACTCCCCACCTTCACTAAGGCATACTCCAAGGAAGGTCTTCCTCTTTCACCTCCGGATGTCAGCGATAAAAACCTAAGTTTGTATACATTCATTTGGGTATCCTTGATCAAGTAATACCTGTCTTCTCTTGTAGACGGAGAAGAATTGGGGCCACCACCTGCTCTCCAAGAAGATCCAATAACAAGACGATCATTACTGTTGAATGAAATAGAAGTAAGATCAGCTTCATCAAAATTATCATAAGCTATATCAGTTTCCAATACCATGGATGCTTCTACACCTCCATAAATGTTATGGTATACTAAATCTTGAAAGAAGTAACCCAATGTTCCATTGGTAGCCTGTGGAAAAGGTGTTGAGGAAGTACCGGCAGTCCAAACAAAATCCCAGTTCTCCTTTTTAGGCTCAACTTCTACCGATCCTTGATCCAAAGAGTAGTAAACAAAATTAAAATCCTGTGTTTTTGCTATTTCTACGGTGGTGATTTCATTGGAAGATACCGGAGCAAATTGCAAAACATAACGTTCACCGGAACGGAAAACTTTAATTTTATGCCAATCCCTGTCCTCAACACCACTGTTGCCACGCTGATAGACAAAAACACGGGCCTCAGATTCAGAGCTTCCTATGGTTCCCAAAGCAGTTCCATTTTGAATGGGATTTTTAGGATCATCCACATAAAGAATGCTGTTCATATTGTTGAAGTCAAGTACCAAAGTTCCTGAAGTCTTCAAGTTCTCAATATAACCGGTTTCCAGTTCTTCAAAGGAAGTCATTTCTGTTTCATATGCCATGGCACCCGTAGTTCCATTGATCAAGACTTTGAATTCGGAGTTATTGGAAAAAGCCAAATCCCAGGATTCCCGTGTCACCGTAGTTTGCTTTTCGTTACTCAATTTAACAAAAGCCATATTGGGAAAAGTACTCCCCCCTCCGTTGATTTCCATAAAAGCATCTTCCACTGGAGGAATTTCCACTACTGGGTCATTATCTTCAGCACATGCGGTGAAAGTTCCCGCAGCCAAAAGGGCCAAAACGCCCATTTTCAAATTAGTCAATTTGTTCATAATTTAATCTGTTAAGGTATTTTATTTAGATAGTTGGTATGTAATTCCAAGAAAATAAGACCTCCCGTAACCCATTGGCCTTTGAGGTCCACCTCCATGAGCTCCACCTGAGGTAGCCGTGCTTTGTATATTGGTCAGGTTCATCAGGTTCCTGACTCCTGTCTGAACCTGCAGTGATTTACCAAAATCCCTTCTTAAGGTCAGGTCCATCCAGTGGAACCCATCTATTTGAATAGGTCTTGGGCTCAATTCTCCATCGGAGGAAGAAGTCATTTCAAATCCTGGAAGCGCGCCTGTGTATTTATAATAAAGGCTGATGTATGTATCAATTCTTTTAATCCTGTAATCCACATTTGCATTGAATTCATTGGAATAGAGCATTTCCGGCAACACCAGACTTTCAGATGAGATCCTGTTGTACCTGCCTATACGGGCAAAACCCAAATTTGCATTCCAGTCTCTAAAACTGAAACGTTGATTGAAAGTAGCTCCCATAGTCTTAAATTCTTCCACGTTGAACAATGTGGTAATTCTTGGATCTGTAGGATCAATGCTGTAGGCAATTTGGTCATTTACGATATTGTAAAACCCTGTTAAAACCGCTCCATATTGAATCTTCTTATCCTTACTGCGTTCTAAATTCAGGGAAGCATTAAAACTGTGTGATGTTTCGGCCCTCAAATCGGGATTTCCCTGAATCGAATGGCTGGCATCAAAAAAATCGAAGTAGAGTTCTCTGATCGAAGGCGCTCTGAACCCCTTTGCATAGGCTGCTCTTAGGTCAAGCCTTTTTCCCAAAGTCAGCTTGGTATTTATAGAAGGTATAATAGGCGGAGCCTCATAAGCAGAATTATATGTCCTTCTTAGTCCGGGTCGGATTTTTAATTTGTCCTTAACCGAAATTTCGCTGGATAGGAATATTGCGTAATCCTGAATTCCTTCATTGCTGGATATCCTGTCTCCTATCCCATTTTCAGTATTGATATCAATACCGGGCTGAAGATTAAAAGCTTTGGAAATTGACCAAAGACCGGTGGCCCTCAGCGTAAAGCCATTATACTGCAGTGTAGATTGTGCATCAGGGGCTTTTGAAAGACTTTTCTCAGCAGTTCTTTGGTTGGTGATCCATGTAACAGTTTCCCTTGTGTAATCTGTATATGCTGCCTGCAGGGAGGCCTTGAATTTTTCAGAGGCATCCAATCTTGCCTGGAACCTGTGCATATATCTTTGAGTCTGAAATTCCCTGTCTATGTTTTCTATCCGGTTTTCAGGACCAAAAGAGAATACAGTCTCCTCAAGCATGTCCAGGGAATAGTCGACTTCCCAGTTCCCTTTCTGGAATCCAAGGAATGCAGTTCCCATATTCTGGTTTTTAGGAAGCCATTCAAATTGCCTTCCGGTAAAACTTCCTTTCCAACCTCCAAATCTGTTTTGTGTGAAGGAAGCGCCCATACTCCATGCCCCCCCTGTCCTGTATTGGCCCTGAATGCTTTGGATATGATTCCCCGCTCCTAAAAAAGGCGCATAAGAATTACCAACAGTCTCTTCCTGGATTCTTGCCGAAATATTGTATCCTTTTGTACTTACTGGCTTCTTGGTAATGATATTAATTACTCCGGCTAGGGCATCAGCGCCGTACATGACAGACATAGGCCCTTCTATGATTTCTATTTTTTCGATCTGATTGATGTCAATCTGATTGATATTGATTTCGTTGGAAACCCCCTGACGACCCACCATGGGAATGCCGTCTATAAGTACTTTTACATTTTGACCTGACATACCCAACATCTCAAGATTGCTCGCTCCAAGTGCATTATCCTGGGAAAACCTGATACCCAACTCGGTATTGAGTACTTCCTGAATATTTCCAGCAGCCCGTTTTTCAATTGTCTCCCTTCCTATAGACCTGACCTGATAGACAGACTGTCTTGCAGATTGGGCTTCAAAATTACCTGTGATGACAACTTCATCTAATGCGGCTATGGCCTCCTGAAGCACAATGCTGAGAAACTCCCCTTCAAGTTCAGCGGTTACAGTTTGGGGTCTAAAGCCCATTGCCTGCACCTGCAGCTTACACTCCGTCCCTCCAAATTGAATTTCAAAACGGCCCCTTTCATCGGCTACCACTCCCCGTCCCTCTGAAGAGCTTATGGTTGCAAAAGGGATAGGGTTACCTTGACTGTCCTTAACCTCTCCTTTGATTTCTTTTGCCAAAAGGCTTATGGAAATCAAATAAAGGCTGATGCCAAGCATAATAACTTTATTAAGATTAATTCTAAACATGGTGTTAAAATTTTTTGGGGGCTCTAAAAACCCCCAAAGCATTAAAGACTATCAACCAGTAGCTTCCATTCAGGAAGTTGGGCCAATCCAGGCTTTCTTAAGCCAAAGAACTGTGCGATCATTTCCCCGGACTTGTCGAATAATTCAACCGAAGACACTAAACCGTCATCTGTATTTTTGTGAACCACAAATGCCTTTGAAATGGTGTTCTCGTCCAGATGCATATTGAAATCGGGGTCTAAAACATTCAGCCAATCCCCCATTTGCCGGATTGTTCTCACTTTGCCTTGATGGATTTGAATATTTCCCTTATTGCCTGCGAAAATCATGATGGGCAGTTTGGTTTCAGAAGCTTTTTCTAGGATCTTTCTGGCAGAAAGCCTATCAATTTCATAAGCCCACTTATCATCTATCCACCTGACAGCATCCAGTCTGGAAACTTTATATTTTCTCAGCATTCCAAAAAAATCATGGGTATCTTTCATATTTTCCCAGTCATGGGTAAATGCTTTCAAATCAATACTTTCAGCATAAGTCACTTCCTGGAATGCTTCAATTTCAAGTTCAGAAGACTGGTATGCAGCAGTGTAATGGAAAACAAAATCTTCGAATGCATGGACATCTGATTTCTCCTGCAAGTAAACTTTAAGAACTGCCTCACCTGCTTTGTCAAAAAACTGAAGGCTTCTCATGATTCCCCTGGGACCATGCTGAACGACTGCAAAGCCAAACTTCCATGATGAAAAGAAAATACGCTGTTCAATGGGGCCGATCACGGTAGCTACCTGATTGGGTTCAGTTCCATGAATATCAATTTTTTGAAAGTTTCCTTTACTTTCAAGAACACACCCTTCATTTCTGGTAAGTGCCATTACTTTCCCAAGTTTTTTGATGGATATGAGCATTTCCGCCCAGCTACCTTCAAGCCTTGTCACACCCTCACCAAGCTGTGTGGCCAATAGCTCTGCTTCTGCTACCCTTAAAGATTTAGCCGCATCTCTAATCCTCATTTTCGGATTTTCTTCTTTGAGATTTTCCCAGGCTTTTTTGAGAGATTGTTGGTTTTCGATCATTGTTGGTTCCATGGTATTAAGCTTGTTTGATTTGATTATTGATACTTTTAAATGGTATGCTTTGGATAATTGTTGGTCTTCGTTCATCTCCCTGATATACTTTAATGGGATGATCGAATACTTGCATCAGATTTTCTGTATTCATGACCGATTCAGCCTTTCCTTGAAAAAGGATATTGCCCTTTTTCATCAAGATGACCTGATCTGCATAATTTGCCGCAAGATTGAGATCATGGAGAATGGCTAGCACACCTATGTTCCTTTCTTTTATTTTTTGAATAATGGAAAGCACATGATGCTGCAGTGCAATGTCCATACTTGAAGTGGGTTCATCAAGAAGCAGATATCGGGGAAATGGCTTCTTCTCCCAAATTTGGGTCAGCACTCTTGCCAATTGAACTCTTTGCTTTTCTCCACCGGAAAGATTTCCGTAAAGACAATCCCTCAGTTCCCAAGTTTGTGTTTGCTTCATTACCTCCTGAAGTAGGTCAACACCGTAATTTTTCCCCAGAGGCAATAAGCCCAATTCCACTACTTCCAACACCGAAAAAGGGAAGTTCAGTGAACTGTGTTGCGGCATAACAGAGCGGACTTGGGCCAACTGCCTATTTTTGAATTGGTCCAAAGGCCTTCCATTATAACTAACTCTGCCATCCTTACAAACTTGCTCTCCTGATAAGACCTTGAATAAGCTGGATTTACCTGCACCATTAGGTCCAAGAATAACTGTCAGCTCACCAGGCCTAAGAACCATGGAAGCACGGTCTACGATGGGTCTGTTTTGAATACAAAAATGAATGTCGTTTGCCTGTAGCATATCAAGTTCTGATTTTTTTGAAATTTATGATCAACCAAATAAAGAATGGAGCTCCTATTATGGCTGTGATGATTCCTATGGGAAGCTCTGCGGGAGCCACCAAGGTTCTGGCAAGTATGTCTGCCAGACTTAGCAATACCCCTCCAAGGAGAAAAGATGCCGGCAACACCAGTTTATGGTCAGCGCCGTATAGCAGCCGAATCAGGTGCGGAACTATCAAACCTACAAATCCAATAGTACCTGTCAGGGAAACTGCCGTCCCAACAATCAATGCGGAACAAAATAGCAGGATATATTTGACCATTTGAACATTAACTCCCATATGGAATGCTTCATTCTCCCCTATTGCCAAAGCATTGAGTTGTCTATATTGACTTAGAATCAGTCCAATAGGTCCTAAAATGAACATGAAACAAACTCCTACTTTTTGCCAATTGGCCCCTCCAACATCTCCTAGACTCCAGAATGTGAAGTTCCTGAGTGCTGCGTCATCCGCATAAAATATAGCCAGCCCAATCAATGCTCCAGATAAGGCATTGAGTGCTACCCCTGCTAAAATCAAAAGCGAAATATCAGTCTTTCCGGATTGACTGGCCAGCTTATAAACTAGAAAAGTATTTAATAAGCCTCCCAGAAAAGCAAATAGGGGAAGCCCTGCGGCACCAAAGTATCCAAGGAATGGCAGACTGTTACCAAAAACAATAAATACTACAGCAAATAATGCTCCACCACTACTGACACCTATCAGTCCCGGCTCCACCAAGGGGTTTCTAAACAAGCCCTGCAAAGCTGCACCTGAAAGCCCCAAACCACCTCCCACCATCAAGGCTAAAAGAACCCTTGGCAACCTGATACCCAACAAAACACTGGATTCCTGTTTACTGAATTCCCCAGCAGGTAAGCCCAAAGCATCAAGGATGACATAAAGGACTTTAGAGGCAGGAATGGAAAATGCCCCCATGGAAAGTGAAAGAATCAAAACAACAAATAGTGAAAGGGTCAAAACACCCAGCACCAGAAACTGCTTTTTATCTTTTTGATATGTAAGCGTCTGTAGGGACATCAGTATCCAATTGCTTTAGAAAGTTCCAATGCTGCCTGCCCTACTCTTGGTCCAAAGCCAGAAAGGTAAAGTCCATCAAATGAAAGGATCTGATTTTTTTGAAAGGCAGTAGTCTCTTCTATTCCCCTGATTTTTTTCAAACCCTCAAGCCCTCCCATGGACTTGATCCCAGAATCAAAAAACAATAAATAGTCGGGGTTCATGCTTACCAAGCTTTCTGGTGTCAGTGGAATAAAATCCCTGAATCCCTTTCCCGTGGATTCTGCTCCAGCCATTCTAATAATGGACTCAGCAAAAGTATCTTCTCCAGCCACAAACACCATTTCCTCTCCCCTTGCCATTACAAATGCTACTTTTGGCTTCCCGTTCTCCTGCTTTGCAGTTTTCTCAGTCAATTCTTCCAGGTCCTCAATTAAAGATTTTTTCAAACTTTCTCCTTTGGAGGAGACATCTAAAAATTCAGATAACTTCTGTATCAACTCCAAGGTTTCCTCTGTCTTTACCGGCTTTTTAAAAAAATGAACCGCTGTCCCTGTACCCTTCAGCTGACTGACAACATCATCTGAGAGATAACCTTCCTCAGCTAAAATCATATCAGGCCCTAAAGCCAGTACTCCTTCTGCTTTGATCTGATTCCTGTATCCTATGGATGGGAGTTCCTGCATTGCAGCCGGATAGGTAGAAGTGATGTCCGTTGCAATGATTTGGTCACCAAAACCCAATTCGTAAATGATCTCAGTAATTGTACCTCCTGCAGTTATGATTTTCAAACCATCTCCATTACCCGTTTTCTCCTGACTCGTACATGCCCCTATCAAAAAGGAGAGAATTATAAAATACCTTTTCATTTATTTAGATTGATTTAAAATAACATGACAAATATCAGTGTATTTAGATTAAATCCAAATAAATATTAATTGATATTTTCTATCTGACTTAATTTTTAATTGATCAGCAATAGATTTGACAATGAGATAGATAAAATCTAAATATGTTTATCTCAAATCTTCTCTTTAATGATTACAACACTTCTTTTTGGGTAAAGAAATTTGTCTACAGGACCTCGAGCTTGGTCAGAAATTACAGGTTGATATTATTTTAAGGATCTTACTCGTATGAAAACGGATATACACAATCTGAAAACCTAGTTTAAACAAAAAGTACCCATATATTAAAAAAGAAAGTAAATCAGCTATAAATTGAACTGAAATTAAATATTTAAAGCATCTATAAGATTATTCAACATTAGTTCAACTCAATAAGCATTAAAAAAATCTGGTTAAATGTTTATATACCAGCGGCTTCAAATAAATAGAACTGCAGATTAATTTGAAACATTATCTATGAGTATCTAAATAGAATAAATATCCTAATTAAACTAAATCAGGTTTTTTATTTCCTGATAGCAAAGTCGTAAACGCAAATAAAAACATCGATCTAACAAAATGAAATGTCTGGCTACAATTTGAGGGAACCTAAAAATCTATTTCTTACAGACAGCATTGGGGCATTTTTGACAGCCATTATGCTTGGCTTGATTTTACCGATATATCAGGAACATATTGGCATGCCACAGTTTGTGATGAGAACATTAGCGGCAATTGCAGTTTTATATTTTTTATTTTCCTTTTATCATTTTATAAATTTTCCAGCCAAATGGAAAATGCCAATGCGTTTAATTGCAGTAGCAAATCTGATTTACTGTTGTCTTACTATTGGGGCAATTATGTATTTTCTTCCTCAAATGCAGTTATTGGGATTGGTATATTTTTTCGCAGAAATCGCGGTAATTGTCTTTTTGGCATTTAGACAATTATTGTCCATCAACCATTCGGTTTAGTTTTGGGCCACTCAGTTTCTATTCCCTGTGCCCTGACCATATCCTGAAACTGCTTCAACAAACCTTTATCCTGTCTTACGTCTACCGGTTTTACATTTTTGGCCATGGCAAAAGGAACCAACATGCCTACTGCTTCTCCTATACTCCATTCGACGGGATGCAATCTATAACAGCCATTGGTGATATGAGTGGTCCCAATGTTTTTATTTGCAGGAAGCAGGTTCTCCATCTTTTGAGGAATAAGAGCTCCCAATGGTATCTGAAAAGGTAATGATGGAAAGTCAATATAATTATCTCCTTTGGAGCTTGGGTGGAGATCAATGTGGTAATAGCCTATTCCAACTGAATCATAAAATTCAGCAGCTTGTAAATCTTCTCCTGTCATGCCGCTTACTTCGCTTCTTTGTTCTTTCCCTACATGTTCTTCCAGAACAGTGAAAAGAGCTTTTATCCTTCTTGATTCACGCACATATGGATATTTAGCCAATCCATCTTCCGTCCCTACTACATCGGGCCTTAACCGCAAACCTTTCCATCCCTTACCACCATCTGGTCTAGGCGCTTGGGTCTGTAACCAATACAGGAGGGATAAACTTAATTGCTTCCCTCCTTCCACGTGTTTTTTAAACTCTTCATCAGAGACATCGACCAGATTACCAGGTAGGTAGTCATTTTGTGGCCAATTCACCAAAGTAATGTCACCTTTATAGAAGCCCTCCTCAAAATTATCTTTGTGAAGAATCCTTCTATATAACCACAGGTTAAGCAGGTCTCCGGTGGGAATTCCCTCTGGATGAAAACCCAATTTTTTAGGTTCTAAAGTCTGAGGATTTGAATAATGCAAACCTAACATGCTTCCCGGCCAAGGCTTTGAGAGTTTTGGCACAAAAGTATTCCAAAAATCATATTGTTCGGGTTTGGGAATGACCCAATCCTCTCCATCGACGAAATCCATAGAAAAGCACATGGTAAAAGCTTGGTTATTTTCGGGATCTCCTTCCTCCGGCGCATGCGATTCCCCTGTAACTGACCTGGATTCAGTTCCGGTCACATAATCTGTTCCGGTCATAGGCAATAGATCACCAATTTCTGTCGCATCTACATAATAAGGTGCGACTAACTGAATACGTCTTTTGGAAATTGAAGACTGGACTTCTAAAGTTCGAACCTTCTTCCCATCGCTTTCAGCATTTATAGCTTTATGATTCAAAAGTATAATCAGTTTTCTTGCACTTTCATAAGGTGCAAACATCTGTTGCAATATATACAAAGCTACTTTGGGTTCGTGGCATAAACGGGACACAGATCCATTTCCAGGATTTAAAAATTCTATATTTTTAGCAGTATCGGTCAAGGGGTACTGAGCTTTATAATACTCCCTGATTTTCTCTCTAAAAGCCCTGTATAGGGCTGTTGCACCGTGAGTTTCTATCCATTGGTGCTCATCAGGTGGAACTGCCTGTTGGGTTAGCTGACCTCCTATCCAGTCAGTTTCTTCTGTCATGATGACGGTAAGACCATTGCGCAATGCAGCGAATGCGGCAGCACAGCCTCCCAAGCCGCCTCCTGCAATGACAATATCTGCTTTATAGCGTTGGTAATTACCCGATATTTCAACCTGCTTTTTGTTTGATGAAAGGCTACCAAAGCTCTCTAAAGGCGACAAGGTCAGGGCACCTGTACTTAAAGTTAATCCTGAAATAAAAGTTCTTCTGTTCATGCTGTTCCTCGTATAAATTCAAAATTAAAAAAATTCATAGACTAGCCTAACTTTATTGAATTTTTTATAAAACATGATAAGTATATCTGAAATTGCACCACTAACCAATCAAACAAAGGTCTTGCATAAACCTGATCCGGAGGCCTCGGGGTTGGATCCGCCACGGAGGACAAGTCATTCATTGATATTGGATTGAAATCATAGGCTAATTCCATTATGAAGATTCTACTAGTAAAAAGGAGGATAGTCATAAAACATAAAGATCTTATACAGACATAAAAAATCCTTTCAAATATATAAAAATTAATTTTGAAATATGATGCTTCAATTTCACTATTTACTTGTCAATGATAATTATATAATAATTTTTTTGGCTATTTTTGCACATTAGTCAGTTATTA
>NZ_REBN01000109.1 GCF_007692705.1 Mongoliibacter sp. | reverse complement strand
AGCTGATGTAATGCCCTGGCTTTCATGAAATATGCCATAGCAGGTGCTCCAGCTACTTCTACCGCATATTCAGCATACAGTAAAGCACTAGTGTGCTTTTTCTGTTTTTGATAAATATTTGAAAGACTTAACAAAACTTGCGTATTCTTAGCATCATGTGTTAATGCAGCCAGAAAATCTCTTTCTGCTTTATCATACTCTCCCAATTCTTCATGCGAACGACCCCTATTGTACAAAGCCTGTACATTTTTAGGTCTGTTTACCAAATAGGAATTGTACGCATTTATGGCTTCTTCATAATTTCCTGCAGCATAAAGCTGATCTCCTTTATTGGACTCTCCGGAAGAACAAGAAGCTAAGATTATGCTGATAAGGGCAACATATACCCATTTACTGAATTTCATTATTAATAAACTTTTTTTAAACTGCTACATTATTTTCTCTCAATGCGTCATTCAAAGAAGTTTTGAGATCTGTAGAAGCTTTTCTTTGTCCAATGATTAAAGCACAGGGTACTTGAAACTCTCCAGCAGGAAAATTTTTAGTAATTGAACCAGGGATTACCACTGAACGTGGCGGCACATAGCCTTTATATTCTTTGGGTTCTCTTCCTGTAACGTCTATAATCTTGGAACTTGCTGTCAATGTAACACCTGCCCCAATCACTGCTTCTTTGCCAATCCTCACTCCTTCCACGATAATAGCTCTTGAGCCAATAAACGCGCCTTCTTCAATGATAACGGGAGCTGCTTGTACAGGTTCCAAAACTCCTCCAATGCCGACTCCGCCGCTTAAATGGACATTTTTGCCAATTTGTGCACAAGAACCAACCGTAGCCCAGGTATCAACCATCGTGCCACTATCCACATAAGCGCCTATGTTGACGTATGATGGCATCATAACTACTCCGCTTGCTAAAAAGGCTCCATAGCGTGCCACAGCATGGGGTACAACTCTTACTCCTTGTTTGGCATAATTGGTCTTAAGTGCCATTTTATCATGAAACTCAAAAGGTCCTACCTCAATAGTATGCATTTTTTGGATTGGGAAGTAAAGGATTACTGCCTTCTTGACCCAGTCATTTACCTGCCATTCACCATTTTCCAATGGTTCTGCAACCCTAAGCTTTCCAATATCCAAGTCACTGATTACAGTCTTTATGGCAATTTGTACTTCCTTTTCTTTTAATAATTCCCTGTTTTCCCAGGCTTTTTCTATTATAGCTCTTAATTCCATATTTTTGGTTGATTCAATTCATTTTAAAATATACTATGCAGCCTGTCAAAATTGCCATTGCTTCTGTGCTTAAACCCCTCAAGGATTCAAGAAGCTACTACAAATTTGGGCTTTCGCTGCGTGAAACAAATAAATACCAGATAAACATCATAGGATTTTGTTCAAAAAAAGAAAGAGATGAAAAATCCATAAAATTCCACCCCCTTTTTTACAAAAATAGAAATTCAATTTCACGTTTTGCAGCTGGTTTCAGACTTTTAAAGCTTTTAATCAAAATCAAACCCAAAATTCTAATTGTAACGACTTATGAGCTCCTCCCATATGCTTTGTTAGGGAAGTTTTTGCTTAAATATAAAGTCATCTATGATATACAGGAAAACTATTCTCTAAACATAAAGTACAACAACGGTAAATATGGAATAGAAAAATCCTTCTTCGCAGGAATAGTAAAATTGATTGAATCAAGTTCAAGACCATTTATAGATCATTTTATTTTTGCTGAAAAATGTTATCCAAATGAATTCCATGCTATAAAGAATTTTACAATTTTTGAAAACAAATATCAAGGACCTATAACACAAGGTTCAAAACCCTTCAAGATTGAAGCTGATGCTATTCAGTTCCTTCTTTGCGGCACTCTGGCTGAAGTTTATGGTGGTATAGACGCTATTTTGTGGTTTGAAAACATTTTAAAAATTAATCCATACGCTCGTTTGAAAATTTTAGGACATGCGCCTCTTGAAGGTTTTAGGAACAAACTCAGGGATCTTGTAAGAGATAAACCATACATCCATGCATGTATTGAGGACAAGCCTTTAGATTATACCTTAATATTGGAAGCCTACAAAGCCGCAGACCTTATTTTGCTTCCCTATCACCAAATAAAAAGTATAAGCCCTAAAATACCCAGTAAGCTGTATGAATGCCTAGCACTAAATAAAGCATTTCTTTTTAGCCCTAACACCGCATGGAAATCATTGGCAGAAAAATATGGTGCAGGAATCGAAGTTGACTTTCAAAATCCAAATGATCATCAATCTGTTTTACAATTCATCAAGTCAAAAGTATTTTATGACAAGTTTACTGCGCAAGAAGCTCTTTGGGAAACTGAAAAGGAAAAGTTTCTAGATCTGATAGACAACCATATAACCTCTACTTAAAATAAAAGCGCAATATAGGCTGAGATATAAACTTAATCTCATTTTACTAAATCGTATGTAATTTTTTTTAGGTATTAATCCTAGTTATTGCCAATTCCCTATTTTTTATGAATACTCTTTTAAAAGAAATACAATCAATTTTTCCGGCTTCACCCTAATCAAAGGTTATCAAACTTTCTATTCAATGACACCTTTGATAACTTCTGAATTGCTCTTTTAAAACAAGCCAAAAAACCTTGTGAAATATCCGATTCATTTTTTTGAGGGAAAACAGACCATACAAAGCTTTATCAACATCCTGAAAAAAAGTTATCCACCAAACTGGTTATTTAGAAACCAATTATCTGATATTGGAAACTCAATTATTTTTGAAAAAATCTGACTTTATCTGTTTAACACGTTTTATAAGCAATTGTATTTCATTACAATAAGCCTTTTTTATGTCGATCCTAAATCATATTTTAGTCATACCTAATGTATGTATCACAATTAAAAAGGAGTTATCCACAGCTCTTTTAGTCTCTAGTAAACTATTTTTTAGCATCGTCTAAATTACTATCTTTGCATCAAAACATAAGACAGATGCTTGAACTCACCTATTCTGAAGAGAATTACCTAAAAGCCATTTTTCACCTTTCCGAAGAAGGAAAGAAGAGTGTATCCACAAATGATATTTCAGCTGAAATGAAAACCCGTCCCGCCTCAGTATCTGACATGCTGAGAAAATTGGGAGAAAAGGAAGTAATTGAATACAGGAAATATTATGGTGTTCATATTACTGAAGAGGGTAAAAAATTAGCATTGCAGACCATTCGGAAGCACAGACTTTGGGAAGTATTTTTAGTAGAAAAGCTCAACTTTTCCTGGGATGAGGTCCATGAAGTTGCTGACGAATTGGAACACATCAAGTCAAAAATTCTGATTCAAAGACTGGATGAGTACCTCGGTTTTCCCAAGTTTGATCCACACGGTGATCCTATCCCAGATGAATATGGAGATGTACGCTCAAGGCCACGCTTACCATTATCAGAGTTGGAGATCAATGCTACCGGTCAAATTGTAGCTGTGAAAGACAGCAGTGCAGCTTTTTTAAGGTATTTGGATAAAGTTGGTGCATATATAGGAGCTAGAATAAAAGTAATGGACAAAGTGGAATTTGATGGTTCCATAGAGATTCTGGTAGACAACAAAAAATCCATATTTATGTCGAAAGAAGTTGTCAATAATATTCTTATTATGCAATAATTGAAAATAAAACTGGGGATTAAAAACAGTTAATCAATCCTTGCCTACGTCCATATTTCTTAACATTTCTATACTGTGCTTGAAAGAACGCAATTGATGGTAATTACCTTTCCAAATATGTCCTTTATCAGCAGTTTTCATTTCAGGTTGTTTGTCCAAGCCACCAGGATACCAATCCCCGTGGACGTGATCTATTAGGTAGTTTTGGATATATTCCCATTGTTGCTGAAATTTTCCTAAATAGTCCATTTCATCATCTGGATAATAATTTGCCATCATCAGCAAAGCATTCATGCCTTCTGCCTGAGCCCACCAGTTTTTGGAATCTTTGATGACTTCCGGTTCATTTTCTCCCTTGAAATAATAACCCTCATCGTAGAATCCTCCATTTTCATCATCCCAACCATAAGTTAATGCATGATCAATCATCTTTTTCCCTTGATTCAAAGTAATTTCATCATCTCCCCAACCCAAGGCGTGGGCTGACTCCATCATAAGAAAAGCAGTCTCCACATCATGGCCATAGGACACGTGATCCAATTGACGATGATTCAAAATAGTTTCTCTACTTTCTTGCTGAAATGAAACCGGAGTCCAATCAGGCTTGAAAAATAATATAAGGTAGCCGTCCTCATGCGTAATGGTATCCCTGACCAAAAGCAACATTTCTTCAAGCCTCTTTTCAAGAATAAAGTCATCCCAGACCTTATACAGGGCTGTGAAAGCTTCTAGTAAGTGTATTGAAGAATTTTGATCTTTATACCCCAAGTCTGAGCCAGAAGGAGTATCATCTTTTCTATTGATTGGTTCTCCACTCTGGCTCAAGTGTTGAAAATATCCGCCATGTACAGGGTCATAACTGTTTTCATCCAACCATTGAAAGGCCTGAATAGCGAGATCTAACGCTGCTGAGTCTCCACTTACCTCAAAATAAGTAGCCAAAGCATAAATGCCAAAACTGTTGCCATACGCCGTTTTCATACTTTCGTTTTCCAACAACGGCCTTCCCGATCTATTCACCATTTGAAAAAATCCGCCATTTAACGGATCCCACATATGATTTTTCAGGAATTCGAACCCTAACTTTGCACCTTTTGAATAATATTCAACTTCTGGATAAACCTGCATTGCAACAGCACTAGACCATAAGTGTCTTGCCTGTGTGACGATAAATTTATCATGACTGCCCTCAATCAGATTAAATTGATAATCAAAATTACTGAAATAGCCACCTGAATCAAAGTCAAATGAAATAGGATACCAAGTTGCGAGCAAATTATCCTCCATTGATTTTTCTAATGACCTTGCTGTCAGTTCGTGCCCATAAAGATCTTGATCAAGAATATCCGGTCTACCACACGTACATAGTAAAAACAACAAAAAAGAATACTTCAGGTAAAATTTCATAAAACTTAAATATAGGTCAAAACAAACTTGAATAGATTTCAAGCTTTTAATTAAATCTGGTTCAAAATAAATTTTATTGACTAAGGATCAAATCAGAAGCCTTTTCCCCAATCATGATGCAAGCAGCATTGGTGTTCCCGGAAATAATTTTGGGCATGATTGAAGCGTCTGCTATCCGTAGATTTTGTATGCCATAAACCTTTAAATCCGAGTCAACCACTGACATCTCATCGTTACCCATCTTACAAGTACCAACCGGATGATATAAAGTTTCTAAGGTTTTTTGTATGTGAGCTTCTATTCCTTCACGTTCAAATGAACTCGGAATTAATGCCTCTCCTTTTCGGAATTGCTTTAAGGATTCTTGTCCCATTACTTCTTTCGCTTTCGCTAATCCTTTTATCAAAAGATTTAAGTCTTCTTTCTCAGAAAGTAGATTAGGCTGTATCAAAGGAGCAGAAAACGGATCATCATCTTTCAATCCGATGAACCCCCTACTTTTGGGGTGTAATAAAATGACCATGATACTAAAGCCACTATCTTTTGGAAAGGTGTGGATATCATAGATATCAGTACTATAATCTTCTTTAACGGTTGATACTGCAAAGTGAAACTGAATATCTGGTTTACTCTCATTTCCATTCAAATTAAGAAAAGCATTAGCTGTAAGTGGACCGTTAGTAAGTGGACCGTTTTTGAAAAAAAGATATTTCAGAAGACTCGTGGTCATCGGGATCAGATTCAAGCCGTGATTATCTGTATTTACGGAAGACCATGTACTGACACCTGACCAAATATGATCTTGGAGGTTCTTGCCAACACCTGGTAAATTATGCTTGGTTTCAATACCAAAATTCTTGAGATAATCTGAATCACCTATACCGGATAACATCAAAATCTGCGGAGTTTTGATGGAGCCAGCAGATACAATAACCTCTTTATTAGCTAAATAATTGATATAATTTTTATTTAAATCTATAGTTTCAATACCTATAGCTATATTGTTATCAATCAGTATTTTAGATACATTTAATTTAGTTTTCACAATAAGGTTTTTTCTGTTCAATACAGGCTTTAAAAAAGCTGTCGCTGTGCTTTGTCTCTGTTGCTTGAATATGGTGTATTGGAGTAATGAAGCGCCTAATTGTTCTTTACCATTGTATTCAGGATTTACTGGAATTCCAGACCCCGCGCAGGCTTCGATAAAGTGCTTTCCCAAAAAATGAGGTTCATCTGCTAATTTAACATGCAAAGGGCCTTCCTCTCCATAATATGCCCCCTTAAAGTCATGGTTTTTTTCTGATCTTTTGAAGTAAGGTAAAAGATCTTTGTAAGACCAGCCCTTATTTCCCATTGCTGCCCACTCGTCATAATCTGCCGAATTTCCCCGTACATATGCCATGGCATTGGTACTGCTGCAGCCACCTAGCGTTTTTCCTCTTGGGATAAAAATTTTTCGACCTCCCACATGTTCTTGCGGTTCAGTCCAAAAAGCCCAATCTACTTCTGACCTATGCAGTTTGCTATAAGCTCCAGGAATCTTAATTTCATTTTTTGAATCCGGTCCACCAGCTTCAACCAATAAAACGGTATTTTCCGGATTTTCTGAAAGCCGGTTGGCAAGTACGCATCCTGCAGAACCTGCACCGATAATGATATAGTCAAAAGTATTCAAATTAGATTGGGGTTAAAGACTTAAAAATTTACTTGAAAAAATAATAAATAAAAAATGGATGTCAAAAAATTGACATCCATTCGATATTTCATTTTGGAAAATGATATTATACTTATCATTTCTTTTCATGCATCTCCTTGATTTTCCGCCTAAGAATTTTACCAACATTGGACTTTGGAAGCTCGTCTGTGAAGTACACCTCTCTTGGTACTTTATAATTGGTAAGTTCTTCCCTACAATGTGATATGATTTCTTCCGCTGTGACAGAACTGTCTTTTGGAACCACATACGCAACTACTTTTTCTGTGGATTTTTCATCAGGCATACCTATGACACCCGTTTCCAGTACTTTAGGATGTGAAGCAATCGCATTTTCTACCTCATTAGGATATACATTGAAACCTGAAACCAAAATCATCTCTTTTTTCCTGTCTACGATTTTTACAAAACCGTCTTCGTCAATTACAGCAATGTCTCCTGTTT
Source organism: Mongoliibacter sp. (assembly GCF_007692705.1). GTDB lineage: Bacteria > Bacteroidota > Bacteroidia > Cytophagales > Cyclobacteriaceae > Mongoliibacter. The sequence continues at coordinate 32,690 of NZ_REBN01000109.1, read as the reverse complement.
TAAACCAATCTCCATCCATTACCTTTTCTGTTTCCTCAGGTCTATTCCAATACCCCTTCATCACCTGAGGACCTTTAATGCACAGTTCGCCCTTTTCTCCAACTGCAAGAACTTTTCCATCATCATCAATTACTTTTACATCAGTATTTGGAAGTGGAACTCCAATTGTTCCAATTCTTTCCGTGCCATCTATTGGGTTACAGACTGCAACTGGAGAGGTTTCTGTCAAGCCATAGCCTTCTGCCAAAGCGATTCCTGTTATCTTCTCCCATTTTTCAGCAGTAGCCTTTTGAACCGCCATCCCTCCTCCTACAGCAACTTTTAAACTACTGAAATCCAAATCTTTAAACCCTTCTGCATTCATCAATCCATTAAATAAAGTATTGACACCTGTAATAACGGTAAACTTATGCTTGCCCAGTTCTTTAATAAAACCAGGCATATCTCGTGGATTGGTGATCAAAACATTTTTTGCACCGATTTTAAACATAGCCAAGCAATTTACTGTCAATGCAAAAATATGGTAAAGCGGCAATGCTGTAATTACTACCTCTTCATTGTCCTTCAGTTTAGGTTTCATCCAAGCAGAAATCTGCTGCATATTAGCCACTATATTGGCATGTGTAAGTTCAGCGCCTTTGGATACTCCTGTAGTACCTCCTGTATATTGTAAAAATGCAGCGTCTTCCAAAGTCATCCATTCCCTGTTGAATCCGGTTTTGCTTCCTTTAGACAATGCAGATTTCCAGGTATGTGCCTTCGGAATACTGTAAGAAGGAACCATTTTTTTAACATACTTCACCACAAAATTGACAATCGTACCTTTCAATCCACCAAGCATATCTCCGAGACCTGTGGTGATAACGTGTTCAGCATGAATGTCATTCTGAATTTTTTCAAGGTTGCTTGCGAAATTTTCTACTATTACGATTGCCTTCGCGCCTGAATCATCAAATTGATGTTTCATTTCTTTTGCGGTATAGAGTGGATTCACATTTACCACAACCATCCCTGCTCTCAGTGTACCAAAAAGTGCTACCGGATACTGAAGGCAGTTCGGCATCTGAATGGCCACTTTATCACCTTTACTCATTTTTAATTCATGTTGGAGAAAAGAGGCAAAGTTTTGAGAGTAGGTATCCAATTCATTGAATGTCATAGATTTACCCATGCATTCATAGGCCACTGCATCACCAAATTTGCTTACACTTTCTTCAAAAAGATTGACTACTGAGCTGTAGGAAGTCACATCGACCTCTGCATCCACTGCTTTTGGATAATGTTTCAACCATGGGAAATCTTGCATATGTATTTGATATTTTGGGTTAAGACTAAATAATCCTTTTTACGATCAAATAAATATAAAGCAATAATGTTTGTTTCAAAAAAGAAAGGCAATTCTCCTGTAGAAAAAGTGCCTTTTTATACAATATATCATCTCTATTGAATCGCTGTCAAAAGAAAATCAAACATTAATCTTTGATTTTTTGCCAGATAAAAATATCAGAGCCTAATCCATAAGTAATTTTCGCGTGATCAGTTCCTTCATAATTTCATTGGTCCCTGCATAAATTCGCTGCACTCTTGCATCCGCAAAAGCCCGGGCTACAGGATACTCCCACATGTAACCATAACCGCCATGTAATTGTACACATTCATCTGAAACTTCACATTGAAGTTCGGTCAATAAGTATTTGGCAGAGGAAGCCATAGCAGAGTCTACTTTTTTGTCATTATGCAACAAAACCAATTGATCAGCATAAATCCTACCCTGTTCTAGTTTTGCACCCATTTCTGCCAATTTGAACCTGGTATTCTGAAATTCTGAAATGCTCTTGCCGAAAGCTCTTCTTTGCTTTACATAATCTATGGTAGATAAAAATGCGGATTCCCCCAATGCCAAAGCAGCCAAACCCACAATCAGTCTTTCCTGAGCCAACTCGGTCATCAGGTATTTGAATCCTTCTCCTACTTTTCCGAGTAAATTTTCTTTGGGAACTCTTACATCCTCAAAAAATAATTCACAAGTATCTTGTGCATGTAAGCCAACTTTTTCGAAAGGAACTCCCTTTGAAAAACCTTCCATATTTCTATCGACGATAAACAAACTGATTCCTTTAGCCCCTTTGCTCGGATCTGTTTTGGCTGCTACCACCACCAAGTCGCAAAGAAAACCATTGGTGATAAAAGTCTTAGAACCATTGATCAAATAATGGTCACCTTTATCTTCAGCGGTCGTTCTAATAGCCTGAAGATCAGAACCTGCACCTGGCTCGGTCATAGCTACTGCAGATATCATTTCACCTGATACCATGCCAGGGATGTACTTCTTTTTGGCTTCCTCAGTCCCGTAATGAAGGACATAAGGAAATACAATATCGCTATGTAAAGGGTAACCAATTGCTGGTCCAGAACAACCAGAAAGACCTAACTCTTCAATAAAAACCGCATTGTAACGAAAATCATTGATATTCATTCCACCATATTCCTCAGGAGCTTGAAGGCATAAAAATCCATTTTCACCTAATTTTTTCCATGATTCTCGGGAAACCATTTTGTTCTTTTCCCACTCAGCATTGTATGGAATAATCTCCTTTGCTATAAAATCTTTAATGGATTGGCGGAACATTTCATGCTCCTCATTGAAAATTGTCCTGACTACGGAATACATCTTATATTTGGGTTTATTTGATACAGAATTAAACTTAGGTCAATCTTATATTTTTATAAATTTTGATTCGAAATATACAAAATTAACTTCCCTATTCCAACATTTCTTTCGTAAACAAAAAAAAGAGACCAAATTGTTTTGGTCTCTTTTTTATCTATCATTTAGCGTAATTATTTCCAGGCTTTTCTTGGCAATTTCTCCTGTCTTTCTGAAGTATTATACACCATAGCTGCAACTATTACGGCGGCTTGGGTCATATCTGAAAACTGCATACGTTCATAAACATCCATATTGGTATGATATCCTTTACCATAATCAATGGGATCCTGGATAAACTGAAAACCTGGAACACCCACAGCATCAAAGGCAACATGATCTGTTGAACCAGTATTTCTTCTGGTAACCGTTTTAGCTCCCATTTCATGAAAAGGCTCAAACCATTTTTCAAAAACTGGGACCAACATGTCATTACCTTCCAAATATATACCTCTTATTTTTCCTGATCCATTATCAACATTATAGTATGCTGAAATTTTATCCCATTCTGCTTTCTTCTCTTTGGAAATCCTGTCTGCTACATACTTTTGAACGTAACCTCTTGACCCGAAAAGTCCCTGCTCTTCTTCTCCCCAAAGTGCTATTCTGATCGTTCTTTTTGGTTGATAATCCAATGCTTTGAGGATCCTTATCGCCTCCATCATCACAGCGACTCCAGCGGCGTTGTCATTTCCTCCAGTACCCGCATGCCAACTGTCTAAATGGGCTCCCAAAAGTACCAATTCAGGCTTTAAGTTTTTGTCAGTACCTGGTATCTCAGCCAGGACATTATAACCTTTGTAGTCATCATCCAACCATTCAACTTCAATTTCAGCTTCAATTTTTACTGTTTTCCCATTTTTCAACAAGCGGTAAATTCGTCCATGGTGCTCTGAGGCAATTTCCATTTCTGGTACAGTAGGGTTTTTATCAGTACTGAATGACCCTGCTCTTGTATGAAATACTGTTCCAAAACTTCCTCTTGTTCCTGTCAACCTCAATCCAACCTCTTCTTCCAATAAAAATTGAGTAAGTTTTTGGTCCAAAGCTCGCTGTGCCCTTAGCTGTGCTATCATCTCAGGAGTATATCTTCCGCCTCCCCCACCTATGCTGATGGTTTTTCTCTCTTCTAACTGCTCATCAGTTAACCTAAATGCTTCTGGCTCAAATGCAGGATTATGGTTGAAGTTTGTAGGAGTGATTACTACTTTCCCCTTAATTTGACCTCTGTATTTTTCAAAATCTTCTTCAGAGGTAATTTCAAGCAAAGTTACTTCAGCATCTATCAGTCCATTGGTTCCATCAGTCCAGGCTTTTGGGTAACCGATAACTTGTGCATAGTAAGGGTCTTTCATAGCGATGTAAGATTTTTTGACATCCCAACCTCTCCCAAATTCACCATAAGAATCTATACGCACATTGGATAATCCCCATTCCTTAAATTTCTCGGCTGTCCACTCTCTGGCATTTCTGAGATTGGTGGAACCTGATAATCTAGGTCCTAAATAATCTGTCAAATGAAAGGAAAGGTCCTGAATCTGGGAATTCCCTATACCTTCATTCTTAATTTTATGCATCATCTCCAGATTCACATCTTCTTGCGCTTGCACTAGGCTTCCGAAGCTAAAAATCACTGCAATAAGCAGATACATAGTTTTTCTATTCAATCCATTCATACTTTGAAAAGGGTTAATATTTACGAATGCCCAAAAATGTGAAAAAATATAAATAATACAGTTCCATTTATATAAATATGGTCAATTCATCATATAAATGTCTTGACATTAAGTTTTCATTTATGTCAATATTTTTGGGTTTTTAGTTGATATTATAATATCATTTAGACAAAGTCAATGAATTAATTAAATCACTTCAAAAATGAGGGATTTAGAATACTTTTTATAATTTATGAAAGACAAAAAAATCCCCTCAGGAAACTCCTGAAGGGGTTAATTGTGGTAGTTTATTAGGTTTGATTTAGTTCAAAAATAGAGGTTTTTCACCCTGCCTTGTTGATCTTTCACCTGTACGCTGATGTCCTCAGCCTTGATTTTATCAAGCTTATATACTTTTTCAAAAGCTTTGGGCTCGTCTATAAACTCTTTGTAAATGGTTTTTCCTTTCTGAGTTATGATTTTTACCTCCACCCCGGGTTCGTCTAACCCGATAACGGTAAGCTTAAAACCTTCATTATCCAGATTTTTTACATAAGCCATCAAAGGATAAGATATTGGTTCATCTTTGGTTTCTACTGTATAGACAGTATAATCAGCATTATTCTCCTTGATATTACTTTGAACTAAAACCTGATATTCTCCTACAGGAAGATTTGATAGGTCATAAGGTACCTTAATGTCATTTTTCACATTTACCTTTTGGCTATGAAGGGTTTTCCCGTCATGGTTCAAAATAGCGAGTTTGACTTTCCCCATACCCTCTTTAAGGTATACATTTACCTTGTTGTTTTTGGTCTTCACAGAAGACAAAGCAGCAGTGTTTTCATTTGAAGCGTTTGCAAAGCTGGCTAATCCTATAGTAGCGGCTAATGCGAGTGTGATGAATGTTTTCATAATTGTGTAGTATTTAAGTTGGTACTCTCCTATATCCATCTTCTGTTCCAGAAATTTTATGGCATACTAACACACCTCATTTCTGGATAATCAATATTTAAAAAATGTTAAGTTGTTAATTTCCAATAATTTAAAAAACCTAAAAGAAGTGTTCAAAAATGTATCAATATTGAAACAGGATATCCATAAAATGTTCGGGAAAGAGACAGTTTCATGCAGAATAGAGCTTAAATCCTTACAGGATTAGGTTACATATTTTTCGAACATTTACAAAAATTAATTTTCGAAAAAATTATTATACTTTTTACTCCATATATACACACAAAAAAACCTGTACGCTTGCGTACAGGTTTTGTCCTAAGTCGCTCAATCAGGAATTTTAATTCCCAAATTCCTTCAATTTATTCTTTAGCGATTTTACTCTTTGGGCAATGGAAATGGAAGTAACATCAAGATTTTCGGAAGTTGCTTTAAGAAAATCTAGAATGGCACCCTGATGATCTGTTGATACGCCCTCTTTAATGGTCACGTACCTCATGGTGGTCCATAAAACCGTTTTCAATTCCCGACCACTGTCATCAGTCATATAGTATTCCAACAAGACCGTATCGTGATTGTACCAAAGTAGCCGACTTTTGATCCTGACCCATTCTCCTACCCTTGCTGGTCGGACATAAGATATATTATGATTGAACACCACCCAAGCAGCATTGTACTTTTGGATCATGTCATACATTTCCACACCATAAAGTTTTGGAACCTGATCTTCTCTTGCATTGAAAAAATAATCAAAATACTTTGCGTTGTTGAGGTGTTGTAAGGGATCGCAGTCTTGAAAACGAATAACCATACGGCTTTCCGTTTCTTTGGGATAATGTTTTTCAGGATTAAATTCAAACATACTTGCATACAATGTTGAAATACAAATTTAAGCATTTAGGTAGGAAAGCTGGCATATCATGAGTTTTTACACCGAAAAAATCAATCAGGTTAATAATCAAGGAGAATTTTTATATAATTTAAGAGGGTGGAAATGCTAAAGAAACTGGATATTAATTGCGATTTGGGTGAGGGGCTGATCAATGATGAAGCCCTTATGCCATATTTGGACAGTTGCAACATAGCCTGTGGTGGACATGCCGGGAATCAAAAGTCAATTGTTCAAACAATACGCTCTGCGAATAACCACCAAGTTAAAATCGGAGCGCATCCTTCTTTTCCGGACAAATTGAACTTTGGAAGAAAGATTCTAGAAATGAAGGAAAAAGATTTGAAAGATACTTTGAAGGTGCAATTGGAACAATTTTTTGAAGCGGCAGAGAAAGAAAATACAAAAGTGAACCATATCAAACCTCATGGAGCATTGTACAACCTTGCTGCAAAAGATCAGGTCACAGCATCTTTGATTTTGGAATTGGTCAAGGATCATTTTTCAGGTACAATGATTTATTGTCCGCCAAATTCAACTGTTGAAAAGCTTTCATACAAATATAAAATACCGGTTTCTAGAGAAGTATTTGCGGACAGGACTTACCAAGATGATGGAAGCTTGACCAATAGAAGTTTATCAAATGCTGTACTTACTTCACCTGAAGCAGTACTTCAACATTTGAATTGGATTATTGAAAAAAACTGTATCAAATCAGTATCTGGTAAAACTATTCCTGTAAAGGCAGATACACTTTGCGTTCATGGAGACAATCCTTCCGCTTTATCGATTCTTCAGGCTATTAAAAAATCTTTTACCTAAATGGACATTAAGCTGAAACTCATCCAAAGTAGATTATTGGAAATTTCTTGGCCCAAGGAAATTTCTCCAAAGACTTTATCCGAAATGATTGAAGTGAAGCGATTCCTTGAAAAAGAATACACGGAGGGTATTAAAGAAATCCGGATGGGATATCATTGTCTTTCTTTGAAATTACAAATAGAAATCACCAAGGAAGAAGCAGAAGAGCTTTTAGAAGAAATTCAGGCAGTTAAGCTGGAAATACAAGTACCTACTTCAAAGCTTTGGACCATCCCTGTTTGTTATGACGGTGAATGGGGAATTGATCTCGAAAAAATCTCCAAGATTCATAACTTAAGTCCTGAAGAAATCATTAAAAGGCATCTGTCTCCTGAGTATCTGCTATATTTTTATGGTTTTTTACCTGGCTTTATGTACTTGGGAGGGTTGGATGAGACACTGAATACTCCACGAAAGTCCAACCCTGACAGAAGTGTTCCAGCCGGTAGTGTGGCAATCGGTGGCAAACAAACAGGCATATACCCCAGTGAAAGTCCTGGAGGATGGCACGTCTTGGGGAATTGTCCCATTTCCATCTTTGACATTAACCAAAATCCTCCGGTAAAGGCGCAGGTCAATGATAAGATAAAATTCAAAGCCATTGATTTGGATGAATACAAAGAGCTGAAAGCACTCAGTAAAGCAGGTAAATACCAATTGCAACATGATTAAGCTTCCATCATATATTCATTTTGTACAGCCTGGACTTATGACCAGTGTACAGGACTTGGGTCGGTTTGGCTTGGCTGAATATGGTATTCCTTATTCTGGTGCCATGGACCGATACGCTGTGGCACAAGTCAATTTTATTTTGAGAAACCCCAAAGATGCTGCGGTATTGGAAATGTCTGGAATAGGACCTGAAATGGTATTTGAACATGAAACAAGGATAGTTTTTGCTGGGGCAGATACTGAAGTTTACCTCAACCAAAAACCAGTCAAGTATGGACAAATAGTTGATATTAAGCCAGATGATCATGTCTTGGTAAAAAAAATCAAAAAAGGACAATGGGCCTATATGGGCATCCAGGGAGGTTTTGAGACTGAGACTGTGGCTGAAAGTAAAAGCTGGTTTGAAGGCATTACCCCTAGGACTAGAGTTCACAAGGGTGAAACTATTTGTTATTTATCAGAAGCAGAAAGATATTACCACCCTGTGGAAACTAAAGCAAAAATCCGTTCTGATTGGTTTAGAATCAGCAAAATCAAAGTATACCCCGGTCCTGAATGGGATCTTCTTCCCCAATTACTGCATAACAGGATCTTAAATAAGGCCTTCCGAATCTCTGACATGATCGATCGGATGGCTTATCAGTTGGAAGAAAAAATATCCCACGAATTAGACCCTATCCTTACTTCACCTGTATATCCAGGCACAGTACAGTTGACCCCGTCAGGCAAATTGATCGTTCTTATGCGGGATGGCCAAGTTACAGGAGGCTATCCAAGAATTTTACAGGTTGAAAATGCCTCCTTGAATGTTTTATCGCAAAAAACCCCAAAAGAAAAGATCACTTTTACATTAATTTCATGATTCAAATTTTTAAGGAGGAACTTGGCTATATCAAAAGCCTTCCAAAATCAGAATTCATTAAAAAATCAAAAGAAAAGCGCTGGATTAAACTTGCCATTGTACTCTTGATATGGATTCCTTTGGATATTGTGTTGGGATTTGGTTCATGGGAACTGGTAGCTTGGTCTTTTCCAATTTTAGAGGAGGCCGATATGGATATCATGGAAAATGGGCTCGCATTTGCTGTCTTTTCAGCAATACTATTTGCCCCATTGGCTGAGGAGTCCATGTTTCGTCTTTTCCTGAAGTTTTCAAGAGCACGGTGGAATATCTCCTTTCTTTTATTTGGCCTAGCAGCTTTTACCATATCCAAATATCTTGCTTTCACTTTATTGATCCTTTGGGTTATAATAGGCATCTGGTTTTACCACCGCTATTTCTATAGTAAATTTCTATTTAGATTTTTGAAGTATAAAAAATTTTGGTTCTGGCTAATGGTCTTGTTATTTGGCTTTACACATATAAGCAATTTCGATTTAGAGATTGTGCCTATTTACCTATATCCTTTGGCTGTTTTACCCCAACTTTTCGGAGGACTCATACTTGGTATCGTTAGGTTAAGGTTTGGATTTTGGTATGCGGTTTTTTTACATGCTTTTAACAATGCTGTTGCTTTACTATACATTTATTTTACAGCTTAATCATACAATTGGCTTTAATAAGCGCTAATCAATTTATATCTTAAGGTTTTTAAATTTACATAAACCAATAGCCATGAATACAGCTTTAATTCAGAAGATCAAGGATCAGGGAATGGATCCTGATATAGTCAATGAACAACTCAAACATTTTCGGGAAGGATTTCCCTTTTTACCAATAATCGAAGCAGCGACCATCGACAATGGGATAAAAGCAATGAAAAAGGAAGAACTAGAGAATTTTCTGGATACCTACCCTAAAAAAGCTGCTGAAAAAAAAGTGGTGAAATTTGTCCCTGCCAGTGGTGCAGCCTCCAGAATGTTCAAGGATTTGTTTGCTTTCCTTGAAGGAGACGGTGATATTTCTAAAAACTCCTTTGTCAAAAAATTTATCGATAACATTCAAAATTTTGCTTTCTATTCAGACCTCGACGAAAGTCTTCATAAAAATGGAAGCAGCATCAAAGAGGCTCTGGCTCAAAAGGATTATAAAAAAATTGTGAGTCATTTGCTAAATGAGGAGGGCTTAGGATATGGTCAGCTTCCGAAAGGACTACTTAAATTCCACCACTATGAAGACCACGATAGGACTCCAACCTACGAGCACTTTATTGAAGGTTATATGTACGCTTTAGGTGAAGGCAATACTGTACGATTACATTTTACTGTTTCCCCCGAGCATGAATCCAAATTCAAAGAAGAAGTGGCTGAGATACAGACCAAACTTGAAAAGCAATTTGGGATCAAATATGAAGTAAGCTACTCCCAACAAAAAAAGTCTACGGATACCATAGCAGTAACTATGGATAACGAGCCCTTTTTGGAAGAAGATGGCAGCATACTTTTTCGGCCGGCAGGACATGGTGCATTGTTAGAAAACCTGGATGAGATTGATGCGGATTTGATTTTTATCAAGAATATTGACAATGTTGTACCAGACCGCCTGAAGCCTACTACTAAGGAGTACAAAATTGCCATTGGAGGACTGTTACTGGAAATTCAGGAAGCTGTATTTGAGGCTTTAAAAGCTATGAAGACCTCGAAAGATCAAAAAAGTCTTTCACTAGCCGAAAAAGTATATGAGAAAAATTTAAGTGGAAAACTTCCCAGCAAATACACAGAGCTTCCATTTGATGAAAAAGCTGACTACTTATTTCAAAAACTGAATAGACCTCTACGTATCTGCGGTATGGTAAAAAATACAGGCGAACCTGGAGGAGGACCATTCTGGGTAAATGAAGATGATGCATCGGTGTCACTTCAAATTGCAGAAACTGCGCAAATTGATACCGATGATCCGGCACAAAAAGAAATTATGCATTCTTCCACTCACTTCAACCCGGTTGACTTGGTATGTGCGACAAAAGATTTCGAAGGAAATAAGTTTGAATTATTGAAGTTTCGGGATATCAGAACCGGTTTTATTACCGAAAAATCAAAAAGTGGTAGAGACTTGAAAGCTCTTGAGTTGCCGGGACTGTGGAATGGTTCAATGGCAGGATGGAATACGGTTTTTGTAGAAGTTCCTCTGATAACATTTAACCCGGTCAAAACAGTAAATGATCTTGTTAGGGATGAGCATCAATAAAAAATCCAAGAGCCGCTTTATGCGGCTCTTTCCTATAATTAAAAGAATTTTTGCTTTTCTAATTGTTCTCTCAAGTATTCTTTAAGCTCTTCTCCTTCAACAACTTCAACCTCTCCAGGTAAACCCAAAACGAACCTTGCCAACCCTGGCAATTGCGGTATCTCTCCCTCAAAAAAATAGTGCTTTCTATTCTTGAAATAAGTGTGTGGCTTTGCATCTGGAAATTCTTCTATCATCAATTGATAAGCCTTTTTACTCAATTTCAGTTTGATGGCAAATTGATTTTTACCTGAAAATCCAAATAATCCCGGTTCAAGTTTCTGGTGTAAGGACTGATGCTTCATAGGCTTGGAAGTAAGTTGTACCTCTCCTATTCTTTCTATTTTGAAAATCTTCATTTCCTTGCTCTCTACTTCTAAAGCATAAATGGCATCATAATTCTTGTTGAAAGAAACAGGCTCTATCAACCTATCCGATACCGAATCTGAACTCAGAGAATAATAATCCTTCAAGTAAACTTGGTTTCTGTCTTTTATCGCCCTGGACAACAAGTCTACAAATTTCCCTAATCTGGCATTGAACAGTTGGTTGACGCTCTGATTGAAATCCGATCGTATATTAATCTTTTTTAGAATGGAATCTTTGAGTAAGTTTCTATCTCCTGACTTACCCATAAGTTCATTGATCAGACCGATCTCTTCCTCATTAAAAGTTCCATAAGCGTACTCATCAGGACTGCCTACCTTTTCTACCAGCCTGAATTTGCTATGTTTTTTCTCAATTTCGAATCCCAAGGCTTCTAATAACTTAAAGTAACGATAAATCGTCCGGGAGTCTGTTTCTAGCGTTTCGGCCAGTTTGTGTACATTTTTACCAATATTGGATTTCAACAGGTTGATTAACTTAAAAACCCTGAGAATTTTCTGCTGTTCTATTGTATTTGCCTTTGCCATGGTATAGAATTGAAGCCAAAAGATAGTACATTTAGGTTTGAAGCTAATCATTATTGACACATAATGTCCCAAAAACAAATCTGGAAAGAATATCAATTTATAGGAGGGATCTTATTTCTTCTGCTTTATTGGTATTTCGGCTACGATGGGATTACTTTTTCCGATGATGTCACCTACCTGAAATTTGGACAAAGTCTTTGGTCGGGTGAAAAGTTTCCAGATGACAGTCATTTTGGTCATAGGTGGGGTGCGTTTGTTTTTTCCGGTCTACTCACTTTTCTGTTAGGATTTTCCGACAAAATCGGCTCTATCGCTTCTTTAGCTTTCGTTTTGGGAACTTTCTTATTGTTATATGCTCAATTAAACCACAAATCAGAAAAATATTGGTTTACTGTATTCTTCTGTACACAGGTCTATTTTCTTCATTTTGTTAACAAGGTCTATCCAGACCCGATATTGGCATTTTGGATTTGCTTGGTGCCTGTGGCTGCTACTTATAGAAGCAAATACCCCTTTTTAATGGCGCTTACGATTTCACTGGCTTTCATCATAGGATTTTCTACAAAAGAAATGATGGTATTTTTAATTCCCTTTCCAATAATTCTATTTATCCTGGATTGGAGAAATGGACAAAATCTTAAATACCACTTCTATTTTATAACATGCGCTGTTGCGGTACTCAGTATTTATTTTTCCTCCTATTACTTTATCACCGGTGAGTTTTTCAGCAGACTATCTTCCGTTAATGAGGGGCATTATATTTCAGAATTCACCTATGCCGATAAGGGTATTTCTACAATTGCCAAAAGGCTAACCTACTTACCTTTGGTCACTTTTGTAGAGAGATCTTACTGGATATGGTTAGTTATGGCAATTCCTGGCATTATAAAAGCCTTAAAAACCAAGCAAATGTTTTTTCTAGAGATGGCTTTGCTATTGATATGCCTATTTACAGGTTTTTGGTTTATGAGTTCTACATTGGAATTTTACAATCCAATTTACCTCAACCCTAGGCATTTGGTAATTTTGGTTCCTGTTTTAGCAGTAATGATCTCGTTTGGTTTTACAGAGTGGAAGACCTATAAGCTCTGGACATTTGCTCTACTTCTTCTAGGTGCATTGATTAGCTTGGCGGTTCTTGATTACAAAATGGCTCTTTATCTTATTGTATTTGCATCAGTATTTATATTCTGGCATAACAAAAAATTAATACAGTTAGTTATTCCAGTTTTGCTCTTGGGACCTGTCCTGATGAGCATTTACTACCAGAAGGAAAAGAAGAATTACAATCACTTCAAATCAACTTTAAATAACACAATATTAAAAACTGATATTCAGAAAAGTATAATAATAAATAACTTCGTATTTTTCAGCAAAAAAATAATCCTTGACCAGAATAATTTATCTTATTCAAACGTCAAGGATATTCAATCAGATGTCGAAATTGTTCTCAGTCAGGAAAAGGGTTTTAAACTTTTTATTTATAAATATTACCTACATGCTTATCCCGAAGAAGATCAATATTTACAAGATTTCAGAAAAGAGATTGAGAATAATGGCTACACTGAGAAAGTGCTTATGGAAGATAATTGGATTGTCATCAGCCAGTTCTCAAGAATAAATTGATTCTATTTTCTTCTACCTGTTGCAAATACCCTGTTCACATTAAAGCCCAAACGGAATTGTTCTCCTGGAATCCCATTACCACCAGCTAGTAGGTATTGGTCATTCAAGGCCTGAGAGGTTACAAAGTACATTTGAAAAACATGCCCTCCTGCTTCTAAGTCAATGCCAACACCTAAATTACTCCTTAAGTCAGAATTCAAATTTGGAATGTATTGGAGGGTAATGGATGATTTACCTGTAATTTTGTATTTACCGCTAAACCCAAGAGCCAGATAGAGATTTTGGTCTCCTTCAATCTGAAATATGGGTTGAGGACTATTAAAATAAGCCATCATAGGGCTGACTTGCAAACTGATTTTATCAGAGAATTTACGGGCAAGCATCAATTGTGCTGCGTAACTTGTCCTTTCCATGAAATCCGGATTTGCTTCGTTTAAAAATGAATAGTCAGATGTGTTCACTCCTGCTGTAGCCATCATAGACAAAGAAAAAGGCATTCTTCCATCCTGAGTCTGTTTGAGGAAATGGTACCGGCCATAGAGGTTGTATAACTTATCGGTACTTTGTCTTGCCGCACCGAGTGAAAATCTGTCATTGAATCCATACTCGAAAGTAATCTGTATATTGGCCCCATTGTCAAGACCATAAAGATTTCGAATGCCACCATCTAAAGTCCCGAAGGTATGCATAATGGCAAAATGAAGTGTTTTTTCATCCAAGGGCTCTACCGTAAATAAGTTGATGCTTCTTGGGGCATGGAAAATAAGGTCCACTTCCTGTGATGCTGTGGCTGGTTTACGCTCTAATTGAGCCTCTACAGAAAATACAATACTAAACAATATGAGTAAGGTAATTTTGAGGGTTTTCATAAATTACTTCTTTTTAAGTTCGGCCTTGATTGTTACGGTTTGTTCTTCTGATAATTCATAAAACATGACCTTAGGAATATCAATTTTATAATCACCAAGGAGTACTTTAAAATTAGCCTCAAGTTCTACCGTATTGTTATTTACTCTTTTTATAGTTCCCGGCACTTCAATTTTCCTTTCCACACCGTGAATGGTAAATTTCCCTGTGGCTGTCACCTTTCTGCTTTCTCCATTTTTAAGTTCAGGTCCTTCCGCAATTTTACCTGTAAATTCAGCATAAGGATATTTATTGGTTTCCAGGTAATTTTCCCTCATGTGTCTGTCCCTCAAGCCAATTCCTGTTTTGAGGGTGTTCAGATCAATATAAAAATCGAGTAAATTTTTATCAAGGTCTATCAGTCCGTTCAGCTGCTTAGATTCACCATTGAACTCATTCAATGACGCCTTGGAAAGAAAATTAACATATCCTGTCTCCGTGAAAAACTCCTGGCCGAAAGAAAATTGGCTTAGACAAAGCAAATAAGCCAGTAATATAATTCTAGGAAAACTCATGATACATTTACAGTTAGGGTACGTCCATCTACATTGGTTGGAAAGCTCCTAAGAGGTGTCAAAGCAGGACCCTGCAATACAGCCCCGTCATTGGCAAATCTTGATCCATGACAGCTACAGATGAATACATCATTATTAAAGGACCAGTTTCTGTCACAACCTGAATGTGTACAAACGGAGGTTAGCGCATTGAAATTTCCGCCACCTACATTCACTATCAACGCTCTCGCCTCAATTACAAGCGTCCAACCTCCTGTTCTGTCTAAAGCCTCTGCCCTATCCAAGTCAACTGTGATAATGTTATTTTCGAAGGAGATGGCACTTCCTCCATTTGCCGGTGGTGTACTGTCATCCAATCTTGGTTCTTCGTCTTCGGCGCAGGAAGTAAAGAATCCAATGCCAAACATCGACATGATCGCTAAAGATCCAGATTTTCTTAAGAAATCTCTCCTCTCTGAAGACAGATGTCCTGATTTAATTGTTGGGTTCGTTTTCATGGTGTTAGATACGATAAAGGGTATATGATTAGATTATTCATATCGAACACCCATCAAAAAATATTGTTTTGGGAGATGGTAAAAGAGTCAAAAATTTAAAAATCAATTACCAGGATAAATACTCAAAAGCTGGTTTCCCAAAGAGAAATCGTAAAAACATTGATTAAGAGAAAAAATTAAAAACTTCTCTTATTTAAAATCTCACTCAGTACAATTGCATCTTTCACTGACTCAGGATTTTTCAACATCGCCCTGTACTTATTGGACTTTTTGGGTTTGCTTATCTCTTCTACGGCTATGGAAGATTTCAAACCTTCAATTTCAGCATCCAACCTTACTTGTTCATCCAAAGTTTTGTGTCGTGGTTTTTCATCATCTGATACCTCTCCTTGAAATCTTCCAAAAGCTTTGGGCTGATCAATGGAAGGTCGTTGATAAGATGGTGTAGCTACTGGCTTTTCTATGGACCTATCTTGTCTCGTTGGTTTTTTCTCCAGAGTATCTCCCTGACCGGATTGGTCAAAATCACGCTCTCTTTCCTGTTGACCGTCACGGATTTCCTTTAGCAAGTCTTCAAAAGATGCCGGTCTTTTTGATTGACCCTCCTCTTTTTGTTCAGGAGCTGCCACATCATCAGGACCTTTGCCTTTTTTCAAAGCTGTGTAGATGAAATAAATAATGATGGCAATTATATATATAATGTTACCTGCGTCCATAACTTAAAATTTGATTCCAATATACACATTTAACTTATCTACAAAAAAGTAAAGGCGTATATCTATTTCATTTAACCAACCATCCTCGGAAGTGTTTTCTTTTGACCAGCTACTAATTGATTTCAGCCCCATAATGAAGCTTCTATTCACCATACATCCTCAATGATAAGCAAGCGAATTTTCAACAAAGAAAATGGTTGATATAGCTTAACACAGATCTGCTAAAAAATGTCCATTTATATCAATGCTTTTCCTAAAGCTTGCCATTCAAAATATTAATTCCAGTATTCTTGATCCCGCAAATCGATTTCCTTGGTAAATTTCTGAATTGGGTTAATTTTGTTCGATATTCCAAATCAATTTACTGTAGGATGCTGCTGAGTAAGCTAGAGATTAAAGGTTTTAAAAGTTTTGGTGACAAAATGGTCATTCATTTTGACAAAGGTATTACTGGTGTAGTAGGCCCTAATGGGTGTGGAAAATCCAATGTAGTGGATGCCATCCGATGGGTCTTAGGTGAACAGAAAACCCGTATGCTACGCTCTGATAAGATGGAAAATATTATTTTCAATGGGACCAAAAACCGGAAACCAACCAATATGGCGGAGGTCTCGCTGACTTTTGAAAATACCAAAAACCTCCTTCCTACAGAGTATACCCACGTCACTATTTCGCGACGCTACTATAGAAGTGGAGAAAGCGAATACCTTCTTAATGGCATCACATGCAGGCTTAAAGACATCAATAACCTCTTTATGGACACGGGCATCAACTCAAACAGTTATGCCATCATTGAACTCAAAATGATAGATGAGTTGCTAAATGATAAAAACAACTCTAGAAGAGATCTCTTCGAAGAAGCCGCAGGAATATCTAAATTCAAGACGAGGAAGAAGGAAACCTTAAGAAAACTGGAAGATACAGACGCTGATTTGGAACGAGTTGAAGATGTGCTTTTCGAAATCGAAAAAAACCTTAAAAGTCTTGAAAAACAGGCCAAACAGACTGCGAAGTATTTTGAAATAAAAAAGGAATATAAGAAGGCGAGTATCAACTTGGCTAAAAAATCTGTCAGCAAACACAGCGAGTCTCTTATTGGAATTCACCATAAAATTCAAGAGGAGAATGACAGAAAGCTAGGCATTAATACAAAAATAACTGAGAAGGAAGCTTACCTGGAAAATGCCAAAGCCGATTTGATTCATAAAGAAAAGCTGCTTTCCTCAAGACAAAAAACACTCAATGAGCATGTCAATAAAATACGGCAGTTTGAAAGTGATAAAAAAATCAAGAATGAAAGGTTACGGTTTCTAGAAGATAGGGCTCAAAAACTGCGAGAACAAATAGATGCTGACCGTAAGTCAAACGACCGGGCAGGTTTCAGCATTAGATCCCTAGAACAGGAAATGGAGAGCGCCCAAAAACAACTTGCGGAAAAAGAATTTGTAGTAGAAGAACTCAGAAGAGACTATGAATCAAAAAAACTGCAACAAACGGATATTCAAGAACAACAAAAAATAGCCAATAAAGACTACGTAAGTAAGAAGGATCGTGTATACCAACTTTCCAAAGATCAGGAAATCAAACAGATTCAACTTTCTACATTAAAACAGGAATTGGAAAAAACAGCCTCTGATGATGATTCTCAAGAGGCCAATCTTGCTGATTTTGAGGAAAAAATTGTCAGACTGAAAGAAGAGTTGGACGATAAATCGGCTTCTCTTTCTAAGCTAAAAGCTAAAGAAGAAGATCAGACCCAAAAGATTGAAGAAACGAATAAAGTCATCGACATGATCCGGGAAGAAGTCACACAGCTCTCCCGAAAATTAGATTCAAAACAAAATGAATTCAACTTGACCAAATCATTGGTTGAAAACCTTGAAGGATTTCCTGAAGCCATCAAGTTTTTAAAGAAAAATTCATCTTGGGGTAAGGACACTCCTCTTTTATCCGATATCCTAACGACTGAAGATAAGTATAGGGTTACCATAGAGAATTACCTTGAAGGCTACATGAATTATTATGTAGTAGAAACCGAGATGCAGGCCATCGCTGCTGTCAACTTACTCAGTGATGCTGCCAAAGGCAAGGCCAACTTTTTTGTTTTGGAACACTTTAATAGCTTTCAACCTAGCCAAACCAAGTTATTTTCCAATGCCATACCGGCCACAGAAATCATCGAGTTTGATGAAAAGTATGGCAAACTTATCAGCTTCATACTGGATAATACATACATTGTCAATGGAGAGTTTAAGGATTTTCCAGAAGATAAATCTGCCATATTCATCACCGAAAGCGGAAAATTCACCAAAAGGAAGTTTAGTATTTCAGGAGGTTCTGTGGGTTTATTTGAAGGTAAAAGGATCGGTAGAGCTAAAAATCTTGAAAAACTCGAAAAAGAAATCAAGGAACTTAATAAGAAAGTATCTGGCACCCGTGCCAATCTAGACAATAAGGTAAGTGACTTGTTGAAGCTCAAAGAGATAAGCTATAAAAAAGATATTGAAAACCTTCAACAGGAAATCAGTGAGATCAATCAGCAATATGTCTCTGTTCGCACCAAAAAAGAGCAATTGAGTGAAATGCTCAGTTCAAATGCAAACAAGCGGGAAGACATTTTAGACAAAATCGATAACCTTCAAAGCAGCCTTGAGGAAATCGGCCCTGAATTGGAAAAAGAAAAAGCTTCATTTGAAGCCTTAGAAGAGGAACTGGAGAAACTCAATTCGGCTTTAGAGGAAGAAAGTGAATCACTTAATAAAAGATCACAGGCTTTCAATCAGGAAAATATTCTTTTCCACCAACAGTCAAACAGGGTAAATAGCCTTGAACAAGAGATTGATTTTAAAAAATCAGCATTTGAAAGCAGTAAGGAGAGAATAGAAAAATCCCAATCAGAACTTAGCGCAACAGATCAGGAAGTACGCTCTTTATTGGACAATAACGAGATCAAAGACGATGAACTGATTGAATTATATTCAGAAAAAGAGGGAATCGAAAAAGGTGTTAACGAAGCAGAAAAAGATTATTATGCAATGCGTGGTGAAATAGACACCACTGACAAGCAAATACGGGAATTACAGAAGTCAAAAGAATCCATGGATACTTTAATCCAAAATCTGCAACAATCTCTGAACGAGGTAAAATTGAAATTGGCCAGCCTTAAAGAAAGATTGAGTGTAGAGTTTGAAATCGACCTGGATAGACTGATGGAAGAAAACCCGGAAATTGACGAAGAACACAAAGATTTTCCAGAAGATGACTTAAGGCAGATCGTCCAAAAAGCCAAAGATCGGTTGGAAAAAATAGGTCCCATCAATCCTATGGCTATGGAGGCTTATGATGAAATCAAAGAGCGTCATACTTTCATTACTGCTCAAAAAGAAGATCTGGAGAAAGCCAAAAACTCTCTTGTAGAGACTATTAAGGAAATTGATCAAGTGGCAAAAGAGACATTCTTGGATGCATTCGGTAAAATTAAAGAAAACTTTATCAAAGTATTCAGATCATTATTTACAGAAGAAGACCAATGTGATCTCACCCTGCTAGACCCCCAAAATCCGCTGGAGAGTGCCATAGAAATCATTGCCAAGCCAAAAGGAAAGCGTCCATTGACAATTAACCAACTTTCCGGAGGTGAAAAAACATTGACAGCGACTTCACTCCTTTTTGCCATATACCTCCTTAAACCAGCACCATTCTGTATATTCGATGAAGTGGATGCTCCTTTGGATGATGCCAATATAGATAAGTTTAACAATATCATTCAGACCTTCTCTAAGGAGTCACAGTTTATCATTGTAACCCACAATAAAAGAACTATGGCAAGTACGGATATCATTTATGGCATTACCATGATAGAGGCCGGTGTATCGAGGGTAGTACCTGTGGATTTGAGGGAGTTGGCTTGATTTTGATTAGCAGAGTTCAAACTTTTATCCCATTGAAATTTTAAACTATTTTGTTTTTTAGATAAGATTTTTTTGACTTTTACCTAAAATACACCTAAATTTTACGGTAGCTATTATCTTCACTTAAACTCAATAGATATGAAAGCTCAATTCTATTATTGTTTGGTATTTGTTCTTTTGCTTTTTGCCTGTAAACAGGAAGAGGCCATCAACACCAAAATCATCATCGCAGGACAATTTGAAAATCCTGGAGAAGAAACTAAGGTCATTTTGTATTTGGATGAAGAACTGTCCAATGAAACCGTTGATCAGGATGGGATTTTTAGGGTTGCTTTTGATTCCGATGAAAG
Source organism: Mongoliibacter sp. (assembly GCF_007692705.1). Lineage (GTDB taxonomy): Bacteria > Bacteroidota > Bacteroidia > Cytophagales > Cyclobacteriaceae > Mongoliibacter. Next base: position 12,351 of record NZ_REBN01000109.1, on the reverse strand, counting down.
CAATACTTACATGTTTATCGCTGGAAGAAACAGGATTCAACTTTTCTTAAACCCTGGTGACAGTGTTTATATTTCAGGCGATTTGGACAAGCTTAAAGAAACCATCAGCTTGGATGGTGACCGAAAAGCTGAAAATGATTACCTCAGAGCAAAAACAGATTGGGAAATGGAAAGTGGGATTGCCAACGCCATGGAATTTATGAAACTAAATAGAGAGGAATATTTCGAAAAGAAAGAGGAATATTTTTCAAAGCAGAAAGCAAATTATGAAAACATCAAAACATCGGCAGAACTTCATCCTGATTTTATAAGTCTAGAAGAAGCATATTTTGAATACAAACCACTTTCTTACGATTTAGAATACCCAATGTATCATGCTTATATCAATAAGATCAGTCAGGATTCAGTGGATTTCCCTAAAGAAGAAAGTAAGGAAGCACTAAAAAAGCTAGACTTAAAAAGAACGGATTTACTCAATTCCGAACCATACACTTCCCTTATTTTGCGTTTGGTTCAGGAAGAAGCTTCTGCTATAGTGAAGGAGGATACAGTAGGTTTCAAAGGACAAGAAGGCTATACAAAAGCGAGATTGATGGCCATTGATAAGGTCTTAGAAGAGCAGAAAGTCAAGGACAAAATATTCTTCATTGGGCTTAGCCAAGAGATGAGTTACAGAGGTCCTGTACACTTGAAAGATTCCTATGAAAAATTCATGGCTGAAAACGAAAGTCCGAAACTGGCCTCAAAACTGCAGGAAATACATGACAAATGGGAGCCTATCATGCCCGGTAAAGACGTGCCTGATTTTTCATTTGTCAATATTGAAAATGAACCTGTGAATCTCAGCGATCTGAAAGGAACGCTGGTATATGTTGACATATGGGCGACTTGGTGTGGTCCTTGTATAGCCGAGCATCCTCATTGGGACAAAATGAAGGAAGAATACAAGGACAAGCCTGTTTCCTTTCTAACCATTTCCATCGATGACAGCAAAGAGCCATGGGAAAAGATGGTCAAAGCCAAAAATATGCAGGGTTTGCAGTGGTTTACCGAAAATGCCTGGAAATCTGAGATTGCCCAGCATTTCAATGTTAATGGTATCCCTCGCTTCCTCCTTCTAGATAAAGAAGGTAAAATAATCGACCCATCAGCAGACAGACCATCCGGGGCAATCCGGGAAACTCTGGATAAATACTTATAAAAAAAAGCGGGAAATTCCCGCTTTTATTATATTCTAGCCTGATAGGTATATAATTGGTAATACCTACCCTCTTTAGCGATCAATTCATCGTGTCTTCCCTGTTCTGCTATCCTACCATTTTCTATCACCAGAATTTGGTCAGCCTGTCGTATCGTACTAAGCCTGTGGGCAATCACGAAAGTCGTCCTTCCTTTCATTAGTTCTTTCAAGGAGGCTTGGATCAAAGATTCACTTTCAGTATCCAAGTTAGAGGTAGCCTCATCCAAAACCAAAATCCGCGGATTTGCCAGAATGGCTCTTGCAATAGCTATTCGCTGCCTTTGCCCACCGGATAACTTTACGCCCCGTTCCCCTATTAAAGTATCCAAACCATCCTCAAACCTATCGGTAAACTCCTGCACATGGGCAGCTTGCACAGCTTGGTGTAACTGTTCCTCTGTAGAATCAGGTCTAGGGAATAGAATATTTTGTTTGATTGTACCTTCAAACAAAAAATCATCCTGTAGCACTACCCCTAGCTGAGACCTGTAGGAATCCAAGGTCACTTTTTGTAAATCATGTCCATCCACCGTGATTATACCTGAATCAGGATTTAGAAAAGAAGCTGCTAAACCTGCTATCGTAGTCTTTCCAGAACCGGAAGTTCCCACCAAAGCTGTCACGGAACCTGCAGGCGCATTAAAGCTAATGTTTTTGATGACCTCCTTGCCTTCCTCATAGGCAAATGAAACATCTTGAAAAATAATATTTCCCACGATTTTAGGCAAGGCAATTGTCCTTGCTCCATCCGAATTTTCCAAGGGATAATTCATGATTTCCTCTGTCCTGTCAAGACCTGCAAAAGCCTCTGTAAACTGACTGCCTATGTTACTCATCTGCACTATCGGAGCTATCATAAATCCTAGGTAAAGTGTAAATGCCAAAAAGTCTCCAAAAGTCATCTGCCCATCCATGATCATGTATCCACCTATTCCCATGATACCGGCAGAAGCAAGACCTAAGAGAAAAGTAGCCGAAGAGGTAACCACGCTGGTAGTTGTCAAACTGGATTTGACATTTAAAAACAGCCTTTCCACTCCTTGCTCAAAAGTCAGTATTTCCTGTTCTTCTGCATTGAACCCTTTAATTACTCGGATCCCACCAAGTGTTTCAGTAAGCCTACCTGTGACTTCAGCATTGATCTTACCTCTCTCCCTGAAGATAGGTCTTATCTTTCCAAAAGCTTTTAAAGATATCAATCCAAAAATTATCACAGGAACCAACACATATAATGTCATCAAGGGGCTGATATAAATCAATAAGACCAATGAAATTACAGCTGTAAGCACCCCTCCTATCATCTGAGCAAAGCCAGTCCCAACCAAATTACGTACTCCTTCTACATCTGTCATGATCCTGGACACCAACTCTCCGGTTTTGGTATTGTCAAAAAATCGGATGGGTAACTGGATGATGTGCCTCTGAACTTTTGACCTTAGCTTGGCAATCAAATGCTGCGCTTCTACACTTAGAATTTGAGTGAGTGCATATGATGTAACTGCTTGAATGGTTATCGCTGCAGCTACACCGATGACCAGCCATTTGAGCATTTGTAAGTCATTAGAGGGAATGACATCATCAATTAGTATTTTACTGGCACCAGGAAGTACCAATCCTGAAAGCCTTGAAATGATTATTAAAAATAAGCCTAAAAATAATTGCTTTCTTCTTGGCCAAATTATGGTTTGAAACACATGGTTCATGGTGACCTTGCCTTCAGTTTTATTTTTTGTAGTCATAGCTTATTTTAAAATCTAGTCAGAACATGGGACTCACCAAAATTAGTTCTAATTTGGAAAGAAATACTTCTAAACTGCCGTCACGTAAGCGGATTACCCAATTTGTAAATAATCAAAGACCCTAATTACCTGATTATGAAAAGAAATAGCCTGCTTGTTTTACTTTTTATTTTTACTTTTTTTGCCTGTGGACAAAAACCTGAATCAGATTCAACTTCCAGAATTTTGAAAATTGGTGTATCCAAAGCGATCATCAATCCAGCATTAGGAAGTTTTATCGCAGGAGATCAACAGAATAGGAGATTCACCGGGGTATTAGACAGTCTCTACGCCAAGGCCTTTGTTGCTTTTGATGGGTCCTCCTCGGTGGCACTTGTGACCTTGGATTGCATAGGATTAATGTATAACGATCTTCTAAAGGTAAGGACAGCTTTATCCAAAATGGATTTTCCTATTCCATTCACCCCTGAAAGTCTGGTTATCAGTTCGACGCACACCCATTCAGGCCCGGATGTAGTAGGACTTTGGGGAAAAGATTTCAGTGAGTCCGGTGTGGATCCTGCTTATTTAGATCATTTGATTGAAACTATCACCGCTGAGGTTTTGAAAGCTTCTGAAAATCTAATAGCGGTAAATGGAAGGTACATACAGACCACCCATGGAGAAGACTGGGTCCGAAATATCAGCGAAGAGGAAATAGATAGGTCATTGACAAGCTTGATATTTGATGACTCGGAAGGAAACAACATCGCTACGCTGACAAATTTTGCCTGTCATCCTACTTATCTTGATGCAGTGGTCTCTGAAGTATCTGCAGATTACATAGCAGGGTTTTATAAGAAAATGGAAGATAACTTGGGTGGAGAGCATCTTTTCTTCCAAGGAGCCATAGGAGGTTGGATTCAGCCAAGTGACAAAGACGGAAAGCATCAGACTGCCATCAAAAGAGGAGCAGGTTTGGCAGAAGCAGTATTGAAAGCATTAAGCACCGAGGGGAAACCATTGCTAAGTAATGAAGTTCATTTCCGTAAAAATTATGTGGATTTTGAGGTGGAAAATGAAGTTTGGAGACAATTGGCCCAAGCTGGCATTGTCAATAGAGATATTTCCGAATATGTTCGCTCGGAAGTCGCATGGTTTGGGATAGGTGAGGCGAGTTTTGCTACCCACCCGGGTGAAACAGCACCGTATTATTCCAAAGAAACTAAAAAACTAATGCCTGATGGCCCAAAATTCATTTTAGGGTTGGGTCAAGATGCTCTTGGATATATTCTCAAGCCAGAATACTTTACAGATTCTACAATTTCCCATTCCCAATATCTGACCAGTATGTCTTTGGGTCAGAATTCAGGTCCCACTTTGATGGAAGAATTAAAGCGCTTGTCTGAGTATTAAACTTTAGAATCTAAAGGTATAAGCCAATTTGACGTTTGTCCTATCTTCAATTGATATAAATCTTTCCATAAACCGCTGCCAATTGTGATTATACACTACAAAAAAAGTATTCCCGGGATCGATCACCCATGAAAACCTTGTATTTGTACCCACGAAATTGGTGACATTATCATATTGAATATTGAAATTGAGAGAGACCCAGGGAGAAAAATCATACCCCGATACCAACCTGAAAATATGGGTATCAAAATCACCTTCTGCCAACCTTACCCTACTGTGTTCCCAGCTGGCAGTCATATTTAGACCAATTATTGGCCTCATAAAAAAATCGGCAGAAATATTGGCCTGAGTACCTGTCCAAAATCCGATATTAGAGTACTGTAGTGTTCCCCCGATTTTCCTGAAAGGCGCGGAAGAAGCCGTCAAAATATACCCCATATTATTGTATTCACCCGGCTGAATGACATATTGCCCATCTCTTAGGATATCAAAAGGTCTATCCAGCCATTCAAAATTATGATCAAGTCTTACCTGAAAAATATCTCCGCTTTCAAACCTTAGCCCCAAAACCCTTAGCCTGTGGTTTACAGTTGCAGGACGCCAATCCATTTCCATCAAATATTCAAAGTAATATTGCCAACTCAATTCCCTTATTAGTTTACTTTCTTTCCAAAGAGGATTATAGGTAATCGTCGGTTGTAACCTTCTGAAACCAACCCTAGGAGCAAAACCGACAGCTGGGTCATAGTTGACACCAAATTCTCTGTAAGAAACGTGCGCATCCCAAGGTTGATTGGGGAAATTGATTCTTCCACCTCTTACAGACCTATCCCAAAGACTGCTTTCATCACCTATAAAAGTTTCAGTGTGACCTACAAAAAAGGCTTCCATTTGTAGATTTTTATTCCCCAGAAATTTGGAGGTACTCAAGCTCAAATCAGCTCCCAATGTCTGTCTGACCGGTAAACTGTCACCATCTGAATCTCTTCTGGTATATACCACACCCACAGTACTTTCATCCGAAATATTCTGTACTACCCTACCCACTGTAAAATTTTCACCAGGTCTTTCTCCTTCAGCACCTGTTCTTACCTGAAGAAAGCCTACATCGGTATTTTTGATCCTTCCGATAAGCCTACCTCCATGCCTAATGGGAATAGGTCTACCCTCCTGGAGTCCTATTCTCCTACTGAAATACGGATTTGGCCCACTAGAAGGGGCGAAGAGAAAAATATTTGACCCTTCCAAAAAGAAAGCCCTACGTTCCGGGAAAAATAAAGGAAACCTTGTCAAATTGATCTGCCTGTCATCTACTTCTGTCTCTGCAAAATCCGTATTGAGCGTAATTCCTGCCTTGAGGTTGGGAGAAATATTATAATTGATTTCCCCTCCTGCATTATATTGATATTCAACTTGTTTTTCTCCTTCCGGGTCCTGTCTTTGCCTCACCTGCGAAACAATCCCATAGGGAATCGCTTCCACTCCAATTCCCTGGGTATGGTTATTCAAGCCTACAAGCTTTCCAGCATCTTGAGGGCGGTTTATACCCTGATTTCGTTCGTATCCTGTCCAAAGTACATCCTCATTCTTTCGCCTGATTGTCCTTAAAAAATTAATTCCCCAAGTATCATTTTTAGGGTCAAAATTTAATGTCATAAATGGAATTCGGATTTCAGCGGCCCAACCATCTGCGTTCTGTACTACCCAAGCCCTCCATATTCCGTCCCACGACCTGTTGATGGATGTACCTTGTCCAGTTCTTAATATACCATCACCCATCAAACCCAAAGGGTTGATCTCGAAGTAAAATGAAGATCTTTGATCATTGTATGTATCAAGTATAAATACAAACTTATCATCTGTATCCAAAGGCGAATCCCTTCTTCTTTGAAAAGCTTTTATTTTATCAGGTTCAGAATCATAGAAAACGGCTGAGATATAAAGATTTTGTTCGTCATAAGCGATTCGAACTTCAGTTCTCTCACTTGCAGGATTACCAGGTACTGGTTCTTGCTGCTTAAAACCTGAGGCCACCTGTACTTTTTCCCAAAAAGCTTCGTCGGAAACACCATCAAGTACTATTTGCTCATCAGGTAACATACGATATGCTTCCAATTCTTGTGCATAAAGTCCATTAGTACCTGATGTCAGCACTAAAAAAAACAGAACAAAATAAATCAGTTGGGTAATTTTCACAATTCAAAATTGTATGGTTTTAATCCCTTAACCTTCTTGAATGGTATAAGTGGTAATATTCATTTTTTGAAAAAACTATTCTACCACCATTGGTAAATTCGAATAATTTGAAATTTCAATAAGGGGTTAATTTCTTTTTGATGCAATATTGTCAAAATAAAGCCGAAATTTACTCTCCAAATTAAGGACTTATGAATTGGATAGAAGAACTTGAAAAAGTAAACGAGGAAACAAAATCAACATTTGGGGATATTTCTGATGATACTTTGAATAAAAGGCCAAACCCCAGCAAATGGAGTGTAGCTGAAAATTTTCATCACTTGATAAAGGTAAATGAAAGTTATTTCCCCCTTTTCATAAAACTTCAAAATAACAGTTTTCAAGCACCGTTTATTGCAAAGTTTTCCTTTTTCAGCAGATTATTTGGTAATATGATTTTTCAATCCGTTTCAGATGGAGGAAAGAAAAAAGTGAAAACATTTCCTGCCTGGGAACCTGAGTCCAATACATATCAAAATACCATATCAGATTTTCTACTTCATCAGAAAATGCTAGCTGAAAAAATCCGGGAAATGCAACCCTTTGTAGAACAAAACACTATTATTCATTCTCCTGTAAATAGACTGATTGTGTACCCTCTTCCTCAAGCACTTGATATCATTGTTGCCCACGAATGGAGACATCTTGATCAAGCCAAGCAGGCCTTGAAGAGTTTAAAATAATTTAAATACCATTGGCTAGCGACAAGAAAACACGTCCTGAAAACAATCCTTTTAGCATTTATTTCTAATTTGCGCTTATTCGTGAACTGAGTAAAATTTTCAAAATGCAATTCAACTTCAAAAAAGAAATTCTGCCCCATTTTATCGGTATCGCCATTTTTTACCTGATAGTACTTTTTTATTTTTCCCCTGCTGTTTTTGAAGGCAAAATTATTTTCCAATATGATATTCTTCAATGGGAAGGTGCAGCTAAAGAAATCCTTGACCATAGAGCAGAAACTGGAGAGGAAGCGCTATGGACAAACAGGCTGTTTGGTGGTATGCCTGCATATTTAGTAAGCTTTGAAGTTCCGGGTGACATCACAAACTATATCACTAAAGTGATTACTCTAGGTCTTCCCCACCCTGTCAATTCTTTGTTTTTTGGCATGGTATCCATGTACATACTATTATTATCATTCAAAGTAAGGCCTGAATTCTCTATAGCATCAGCTATTGCTTTTGCTTTCAACACCTTCCATATCATCAGTTTAGACGCAGGTCACAATGCTAAAATCTGGGCTATTTGTTTGATTCCTCTAATTATAGCAGGTATACATATAGCATTTGAGGGGAAAAAACTCTTGGGATTGGCATTGTTCGCTTTTGGACTGCTTTTGCAACTAAAATTCAACCACCTTCAAATCACTTATTATACAGTGATCATTGTGCTCGTTTATGGAATCGGTAGAATTCTCCAAAGTATCAAATACAGAGAACTTCCAGATTTTGGAAAAACTGTGGCCATTTTGTTAATAGGATTAATGCTGGCTGTGGGTGGTAACCTGAGCAGGTTTTTGACGGTATTAGAATACGGTACTTATTCTACCCGTGGTCAAACCAATCTTTCCAGCCAAGAAGATTCTCAGGATGGGCTTGACAAAGATTATGCTTTCAATTGGTCCCAAGGAAAACTGGAAACACTTACGCTATTGGTTCCTAATCTCTATGGACCCGGTAGTACTAAGTCTTTCCCCAAAGATCCAGAAACTGAAAGGGTACTTAGAAACAACAATATTGAAGTAGCACAGGTAAAAGACAATATTGATTATGCCAGAAAATATTGGGGTGATCAACCTGGGACAGGAGGGCCAATCTATGGCAGTGCGATCATGCTTTTGCTTTTTGTGATAGGAGTGCTGTATGCTCCCAAACCATTCAAAGGCGTCTTTATTTCACTTGCCTTAGTCGGGATTATTCTGGCTTGGGGGAAAAACTTTCAGGGGCTCAATTATCTACTTTTCGATTACCTGCCAGGGTACAATAAGTTCAGGGCAGTCACCATGGCATTGAGTATCAGTTTATTTGCTATACCTGTCTTGGGTGGACTTGGGTTAGAATATTTGTTTAAAGGAAATGAAAAAAAAGCAGCGTTGAGGTCCTTGGTAATTGCTTTCGGACTGAGTGGTGGTCTTGCATTATTGTTCTGGCTATTTGCAGGCGTATTCAGTTTAAGAGCACCATTTGACGACAACTTCCCTGAGTGGCTGGTAGAAGCCTTAAAAGAAGATAGAAAAGCCATTCTCAAAGCCAGTGCATTTAAAAGTTTTATCCTGATCTTGATTGCTGTTGGTTTGATCTGGGCAGCTATAATGGAAAAAATTCCCACTTTGGCATTGGGATTTGGGCTCTCTTTTATCGTGATCTTTGACTTGTGGACAATTAATAAATTGTTCCTAAATGAAGATGATTTTCAATTCAGCCCGGCTGAACAGTTTTTCGCCAAGACACCTGCTGATGAAACCATTCTCAGAGACGGTGATTATTTCAGGGTATTGAATATCAATAATCCTTTCAACGAAGCACGTAGCAGCTATTATTTCAATTCTATCGGTGGATACCATGGGGCTAAAATGAAAAGGTACCAAGAATTGATAGAGAATGCATTAAACCCTGAAATACAAGGATTCATTGCTGAGGCGCAGGAAGGAAATTTCAACTGGATGAGCCTAAATGTGCTCAATATGCTCAATACCAAATATGTCATGGCAGGGAGAACAGAAAATATGGTGTTCCAAAATCCAGAGGCTAATGGAGCTGCATGGTTCCCTGAACAAATTGTCAATGTGGAATCTAATGATGAAGAGATGGAAATCATCAAATCTCTAGATACAAAAACTAAAGCAACAGTCAACAGCAATGAGTTTGGTAACCTGAACGCGGGTGCAGGCTCTGTGCTTTTGAATGAGAAAGAACCTGGCTTACTTGAATATGATATCAATGCACAGCAGGCTGGACTTGTAGTGTTTTCCGAGATTTTTTATCCTGTAGGCTGGAAGGCTAGTATAAATGGACAAGAAGCTGAAATCATCAGAACAAATTACCTTTTGAGAGGTATTGTCGTACCTGAGGGACAATCCACTGTAAAAATGAGCTTTGAACCCTCTTCCTACTATGCTACTAAAACATTGGTGGTCATTTTCCAATACTTATCGGTATTGCTATTAATTGGAAGTATTGTCCTAACTGTCAGAAAATCAAATGCAAATGGAAAAACCTAAAGCTCTGATAGTTGTCCCTTCTTTCCAATCATTTATTTTACAGGACATTGAATTACTCTCCGAGCGCTATGAGTTGACTATAAATCATTACGATTGGAGAAATAAAGCACTGGCACCGGTTTACCTTTTCCGACAGTTTTTTCATTTACTTGTGACTATACCCCAATGCAGGTTTATTCTGATCCATTTTGGTGGATATTGGTCATTTTTCCCGACTCTCTTGGGGAAAATTTTTGGAAAACCGTCTTATATTATTCTTCACGGTACAGACTGTGCATCTATTCCAGAATTGAATTATGGCAGTTTGAGGATCCCGCTCTTGAAATGGTTTTGCAAAAAATCTTATGAATGGGCTACCAAGCTCTTTCCTGTGAGTGATTCATTGATATTTACTAAGAATTCATATATCAACTATGAAAAACCAATTTTTAATGGCTTGAAGCATCATTTTCCAAATTTACAAACTCCCATTCTAGTTATTCCTAATGGATTCGACACTCATTTTTGGGTTCCTGATGAAAAGCTCAAGACTAACCCTAACTCCTATTTGACAGTATTATCCACTTCCCAGTTTTATCTCAAAGGCGGAGACCTTATTATTCAATTGGCTGAACAAATGCCTGAAAGCAAATTTCAGCTAGTAGGATTAAATTGTCCTCCTGATATAGAGCGCCCGAAAAATGTAGAATTCCTTGGTCGGCTTGAAAAAAAAGAGCTAAAAATACGCTATCAAAGTTCTGCATATTATATGCAAATTTCCAGCTTTGAAGGTTTTGGGTGCGCCCTTTGTGAAGCTATGCTTTGTGGATGCATTCCAATTGTTTCAGAGGTCAATGCTTTGTCTCAAATTATTGGAGATACAGGAGTAACAGTTCCTTTCAGAAGATTCTCCAACCTTCAAATCAGTGTTCAAATGATAAATAGTCTCACAAAAGGACAAAACATTAATCAGTATGCAAGAAAAAGGATAATGGAACTATTTCCGTTGGAAAAAAGGAGAGATTTATTATTCGAATCCCTGCAGAATTAACAAAATTTCTATACTATTCATTTGTAAAATCATTCATAAACATTTAAATCAGCCGCTCCAATACTGAAAGGTTAAGGATTAGCGAGCGGATACTTGAAAAATATTCCTTAAACCATCGAAATAAAAGCTTCTAGGCGTTCTGCCTTATTGAGCAATATTATGGAAAAAACAGTGGCCATTCTTTCGAGACAACTTTATCGCATTCCTGGAGGTTATTTCCTGGTGCAATTACTCCGACATCTTTTTCCCCTAAAAGACTCATCCGTAAACACTCACCGTACTTTTTCATTCCGGGGAATAAATATGAAAGTTGATATTTCCAAATCCATGGGAGCAGCCATATATTGGCGTGGAGCACATGATTGGGCTCCAATATTTATCTTGGAAAAGATGGTTTATGAAGGTGGAACGTTTATCGATATAGGCGCCAATCAGGGCGAATATAGCCTATGGGCAGCAAGAAAAGTCGGCAAAACCGGGAAAGTGATTGCATTTGAGCCCATGGATCAGTTATTTGATTCGCTTACCGAAAACATAAATCTCAACCCTTCTTTGAGCCATATTTTCATCCCACTGAAAAAAGGTTTATCAGACTCTCCCGGTAAACTCCAACTATTTGGAAAACCAGGTGATAATGAGGGTGTAAACACCATGTTTCCAACAGCTGCCCATTCTCTTTTGATTCAGGAAATAGATTTGGGAACGCTAGATCAGGAGCTGGAAAAAATGAGTATAAATAAAGTAGATTTTATCAAGCTTGATGTAGAAGGTGCAGAGCTACAAGTTCTTAAAGGTTCAAAAGAAACCATTCAACGGTATAAACCTAAATGGATGATTGAAATCAATGAAGAAGCCTGTATTGCGGGAGGGTATAAGCCAGAGGATATTTTGAATTTTCTTCGGCCTTTTGGATATGAGTTTTATAAAATTGGCTTAAGAGGTAGCTTGATCAAAATCCAAACTGTCACTGATTCCTTTGTCAATATTTTGGCTGTTACCACTTGATGATTTGTATTTCCCACACATTGTCTATTTTTACCTGAAATGAAAGCAGTAGCCAAACAGAGTATCCTGACCACTATCTCCTCTTATATAGGGGTATTGATCGGTTACTTTAATGTACTTTGGCTTTTGCCTTATGCACTTAGTCCGGATCAGATAGGACTGTTTCGCACCATTCAGGATATGGCCTTGCTATTTGTTCCGTTTGCACAACTGGGCATAGGGAATGGCATAACCAGGTTTTATCCCAAAGTGAAGTCTCAGCAGTTTGCGTTTTTCTCCATGAGCTTGGTAGTGAGTCTGATTGGGTTTTTATTACTTTCCGTTCTATTTTTTGCTTTTCGAGAAAACTTAGTCACTGCTTTTGCTACCAACTCACCGGAAGTAATTGATTTTTTTGCAGTAGTTCTATTTGTCACTTTTTTCTCTGTGTTAAATTCAGTTTTGGATGCTTTTTGCAGATCCTTCCTTAAAATAGCTGTTCCAG